>DATHGT010000001.1:0-3184 GCA_035317605.1 Candidatus Acidiferrum sp.
TCCGCGTCTCTCTTCGCTGCGAACGCTCGACACGATACCTCATCGCCCCCACCCCTGCCCCTCTCCGCGAGGGGGAGCGGATCACGACGATTGTTTATTGACGAAAGTATTAAGCCGGTAGATGATCAGGCCGATGTCGACTCCCGTCGCGAACCGCGCCCGCGAGGCCCAGCGGCTGCTCGATCTCTTGAACGCGCTGGGCAGCACCACGTTCCGGCAGCTCGTGTGGCAGCGCGCTTCCGAGCTGGACCTCACGTACGCGCAGTCGCAGACGCTCTTCTACGTGCGCGACCATCCCGGCTGTCACATGGGCGAGGTGGCCAAGGCCTTCGGGGTCACGCTGCCCGCGGTGACCCACATCGTGGATCGGCTCGAGCAAAAGCAGTTCTTGTTCCGTGGCGACGATCCTGCTGACCGCCGCGTCTACGTGCTGGAGCTGACGCGGCAGGGCAAGGCGCTGGTGCAGGAGCTCCACACCATGCAGATGAAGGGGATGGAAGCGGTGCTCCAGCGCATGCCGGTCGAGGATCGTCAGCGCGTGCTCAAGGGGCTCGAAGCGCTGGTCGAGGCGGCGACGGAGGCGGCGAAGTGAGGGCGCTCGCGCTGGTGGCGGCGCTGGCGCTCTTCGCCGGGTGCTCGGACAGCGGTCGCGCCCAGACCAAGTCGGGCCCGCCGCCGGCGGTGCCCGTCGGTGTCGCCGCGGTCGAGCAGAAGGTCGTCCCGCTCCAGGTCCTCGCGGTCGGCAACGTGCAGGCCTACACGACCGTAGGCGTGAAGTCGCAGGTGGCCGGCCAGATCCTGACCGTTCACTTCAAGGAAGGCGACGAGGTCAAGCGCGGCGACCTGCTGTTCACCATCGATCAGCGTCCGCTGGAGGCCACGGTGCGGCAGGCGGAGGCCAACGTGGCCAAGGACCGCGCTCAGCTCGGCCAGGTCGAGGCGACGCGGGGCCAGCGCCAGGCCGAGATCACCCAGGCCCAGGCCAACCTCGAGCGCGATCTGGCCCAGCTCGAGAACGCGCGCGTGCAGGAAAAGCGGTACAGCGAGCTGGTGCGCAAGGAGCTGATCGCCCGCGAGCAGTACGACCAGATCCGCACCGCGATGCTCGCGCTGGAGGCGACCGTCGCGGCCGACCGCGCGGCGCTCGAGAACACGCGGGCCGCCGTGCGCGCCGCCGAGGCGATGATCGAGAACGCGCGGGCCGTGATCACCGCCGACGAGGCCATGGTCGAGACCGCGCGCATCCAGCTCGGGTACACCACGATCCGCGCACCCATGGACGGCCGCACCGGCAACCTGCTCGTGCAGGGCGGCAACGTCCTCAAGGCCACCGAGGACAACCCGCTGGTCGTCATCGCGCAGATCCGACCGATCTACGTCTCGTTCGGCGTGCCCGAGCGGGAGCTGGCGGCGATCAAGACCTATCGCGAGCGCGGCTCGCTCAAGGTCGAGGCCGTGGTCGACGCCGGACGCCGGAACGTCGTCGGATCCGTCACGTTCATGAACAACACCGTCGATCCCAGCACCGGCATGATCCAGCTCAAGGCCACGTTCCCCAACGCCGACCACGCGCTGTGGCCGGGCCAGTTCGTCGACGTGGCGCTCACCCTGACCGCGGAGAACGCGCTGGTGGTGCCGGCGCAAGCGGTGCAGACCGGTCAGAAGGGAACGTACGTGTTCGTGGTCAAGCCCGATTCCACGGCGGAGACGCGGCTGGTGAAGATCGGCCGGCGCACGGCGCGTGAGGTGACGATCGAGACGGGCGTGGCGGCCGGCGAGCGCGTGGTCACCGACGGCCAGCTCCGCATCGTCCCCGGCGCCCGCGTGGACCCCAAGCCCCAGAAGACGTCGTGAACACCGAGCTCTTCATCCGCCGCCCGGTCCTCACCACGCTGCTGATGGCGGCCCTCGTGCTGTTCGGCGTGATGGCCTACCAGAAGCTGCCGGTGAACGATCTGCCGAACGTCGACTTCCCGACCATCCAGGTCATCGCGAACCTGCCCGGTGCCAGCCCGGAGACGATGGCCGCCGCGGTGGCCACGCCCCTCGAGCGCCAGTTCTCGACCATCGCCGGTATCGATTCGATGACGTCGGTGAGCGCGCTGGGTGTCTCCAACATCACGATCCAGTTCACCCTCGACCGCAGCATCGACGCCGCCGCCCAGGACGTGCAGGCGGCCATCGCCAAGACCGCGCCGCTGCTGCCCACGACCATGCCGACCCCGCCCGTGTATCAAAAGGTGAACCCCGCGGACCAGCCGATCCTCTTCATGGCCCTGTCCTCGCCCACGCTGCCGCTCTACACCGTCGACGAGTACGCGCAGACGTTCCTGGCCCAGCGCATCTCCACGATCAGCGGGGTGGCCCAGGTCTCTGTCTTCGGCTCGCAGAAGTACGCGGTGCGCGTGCAGGTCGACCCCCGCGCCCTCGCCGCGCGCGGCATCGGGATGGACGAAGTCGAGGCGGCGGTGGCCCGCGCCAACGTCAACAAGCCCACCGGCGCGCTCTACGGCGCCCACCAGGCCGTCAACGTGCAGGCCACCGGGCAGCTCACCGACGCGACGGCCTATCGCCCGCTGGTCGTCGCCTATCGCAACGGCTCCCCGGTGCGGCTGGGCGAGATCGCCAGGGTCGTCGACGGCGTGCAGACGGACAAGGTCGCGGGCTGGTTCAACGACGAGCGCGCGGTGGTGCTCGCCGTCCAGCGGCAGCCCGGCACCAACACCATCGAGATCGTCGACGCCATCCGGAAGCTCCTGCCCACGTTCCGCCAGCAGCTGCCCGCCGCCGTCAACCTCAACGTCGTCTACGACCGGTCGGTGGCCATCCGCGAGTCGGTGCACGACGTGCAGTTCACGCTGCTGCTCACCATCGCGCTGGTCGTGATGGTGATCTTCCTGTTCCTGCGCAACATCTCGGCCACCATCATCCCGAGCCTGGCCGTGCCGCTGTCCATCGTGGGCACCTTCGCGATCATGTATCTGCTCGGCTACACGATCGACATCATCTCGCTGATGGCCCTCACCCTGTGCGTGGGGTTCGTGGTCGACGACGCGGTGGTCATGCTCGAGAACATCGTCCGCCACATGGAGGCGGGGGAGAGCCGGCGCGAGGCCGCGCTGAAGGGCGCGCGCGAGATCGGCTTCACGATCATGTCCATGACGCTCTCGCTGGCCGCCGTGTT
>DATHGT010000002.1:0-27918 GCA_035317605.1 Candidatus Acidiferrum sp.
GCTTGTCCTGGTAGCTCCGTACGGCCAAGAGCGTGCGAACGGCCTCGAAGACGTCCATGCGCGCAGTATAATCGGCGACCGCCGAGATCTTCGGACTGTATCGAGGAGGAGACCATGCACGTCGGCCTGGTGATGGAGTGCGACTATCGCGAGGGAAGGACCCAGGAAGAGGCGTTTGCCGAGGCGATGTCCATCGTCGAGATCGCCGAGACCGAAGGCCTCGACGGCGTCTGGCTGGCCGAGCGCCACTTCGCCATGCACCGGCGGCCGACCGATCCCATGGGCGCCGGCATCCCGTCGATCGCGTCGGTCCCCCTCGTGCTGGCCGCGGCCATCGCCGGCCGCACCTCGCGCGTCCGCATCGGCACCGGCGTCAGCGTGCTGCCGCTCGCTCATCCGATTCGCACCGCGGAAGAAGCCGCCACCGTCGATCAGATCAGCCACGGCCGTCTCGACTTCGGCGTCGGGCGCAGCGGGTTTCCGCGCGCCTACCAGGGCTACGGCGTCCGCTACGACGAAAGCCGTGATCGCTTCGAGGAGTCGCTCGACGTCATCCTCAAGGCGTGGACGGAGCCGGGGTTCTCCCACAGCGGGAAGTATTTCTCGTTCGACAACCTGACCGTGGTGCCGCGGCCCTACCAGAAGCCGCACCCGCCGATCTGGGTGGCGGCCACGACCCGGGACACGTTTCCGATGGTCGGCAGTATGGGCTTCTCGCTCGTCACGGGGCTGCGCGGCTTCGACATTCCCGAGGCACGCCGGCACCTGAACGCGTACCGCGCGGCGCGAAGGGAAGCCGGACATCCCGGCGACGGCAACGTCTACGTGCGCATGCCCGTCTACGTCGCGGCCACCGCGGCCCAGGCGCTCTCGGAGCCGCAGGAGAGCACGATGCGGTCCTTTCGCCGGCTCGCCGAGAACATGGCCCAGTCGGTCGGGGCTCTGGGAACGACGGCCGCCGAAGAACGCGCGGAACGAGCCGAGCGTCTCTCTCACGTCACCTACGACGAGATCCTGCATGATCGCGTCGCCTACGGCACCCCCGACATGGTCGTCGACCGCCTGCGCCACCTGCGCGACGAGCTGGGCCTCTCGGGCGTCATCGCTGAGACCAACGTCGGCGGCCGCATCCCGCTCGACCAGGTTCTCACCTCCATCCGCCTCTACGCCCAGGAGGTCGCCCCGCGCCTGCGCTAGCGTCTGACCCTCCGGTTGTCCGCGGAGCGCTGGTCATCGCCGGCTTGATCGTCGCCGTGACCGTGCAGGCCTGCATCCACCCTTCGCCCGAGCGGCCGGCCGTGCCCGCGGAACAGGTCGACATGACTCCGTGGGAGGAGTCCGCCGAGGTGCGGGAACTCCTGGTCGGTACGTTCGCCCCCGGCGAGGGTGAGCCGGCCGGCGCCGTCCTGATCTACCTGAAGACGCAGGATCCGTTTTACCGAGCATGGTCGCGAATCGACGGAACTCCACCGGAGGGAGAACCTGACTTCGACCCCCACGCCCTCCTGGACGAAGTGCTGCGCGCGCGGCGCCGGGCGACCGTGCTCTATCCGATGAGCCGCCACGCCTGGCAGGGCGTCGGTGAGTTCTTCTGGCGGCGGTACTATTGGCGGCCGCGCCGGGCCGACCTTCGAGAGGCGGTGACGGCGTATATCCGGGCGGCCGAGTTGGTGATCCCGTACGCCAGCGCGAATGGCGACCGCGATTTCCAGAGCGCGGCGACCTATGCCGCATTGGGTCTGGTCGCGCTCTCGGACACGGCGACCCTCGACGTGTTCTTCGCCAAGACCAAAGGGACCGAGGCCTGGGCACTGGCGCGCGAAATCTACGTGGTCGCCCTCGGCAGACTCGATGATCCCCGCGCGGACGCGATGTTCAGGGAGCTGCTCGCGGAGCACCCGCAGTATCCGTGGAGCTACATCGAATACCTGATCGATCGTGGTCGCTACGAGGAAGCGTTGCGGCTCATCGACGGCCGGCCGCTCCGCGGGTATCCCACTGACCACGTGCGACGAGGATCGCTGCTCGAACGGCTGGGGCGCTTCTCCGAAGCTGAGGCCGAATATCAGAAGTATCGTGCCGATCCCCAGCCGTTCCTGGGGGGCTACATCTTTCCTCTGCCGAAGCGCTACAGGGTTCCCGGCAGTACCCTTCAGACGGGAATGAAGTTTCGCCCGGACTCCGACGCGTTGCCGAAGCCCCAGGACTGAATGCTTCGCGCTTTCGTCGCCTGGCACGGATGGATCGGCGTCTGCGCGCTCGCCGCTCTCGCGCTGCCGTCGTGTGTGCTCCCGTCACCGACGGGACCGGTCGCCGCGGCACGAGAACCGGTGGACATGACGCCCGCCGAGCAATCCGGAGAAGTGCAGGCGCTGCTCCAGGGCACCCTCGTTCCGGACCCGGGCGAGCCCGCGGGCGCCATCAAGATGTACCTGCTGACCCAGGAAGAATTCCTTCGGGCGTCGTCTCGTGGCGAAGGCGAACCGTCCGGCGGCGCGCCCGACGTCGATTCGCAGAGGCTCCTGGACGATGTCCTCCGCGCGCGACGGCACGCGGTGGCGGTGTATCCGATGAGCCGCCACGCCTGGCAAGGTCTCGGCGACGTCTACTGGCGCCGGTATCACTGGCGACCGCGCCGCGCCGATCTGCAAGAGGCGGTGACCGCGTACACTCGCGCCGCCGAGCTGTTGATCCCGTACGGCACGTCGACGCTGGGGGGGCGCGACTTCCAGGGCCTGACGATCTCCATCTCCCGCGGCCTGGCGGCGCTGTCGGACACCGCGGCCCTCGACGTGTTCTTCTTGAAACTGAACGGGACTGCGCATTGGGCTGGGGCGTGTCCGACCTACGTCGTGGCCTTGGGCCTGTTGAACGACCCTCGCGCGGATCGGATGTTCAAAGAGCAGGTCGCCGAGCATCCGCCGTTCGTCGCCTCCTACGTCGACTATCTGATCGACCGGCGCCGCTACGAGGACGCCTTGCGGCTCGTCGAGCAGACGCCGCACCTGATCCCAGGCACGAACCCGCCCCGACGGTATCCCAGCGACTACGCGCGACGCGGGACGCTGCTCGAGCGGCTCGGACGCTCGGCGGAGGCGGAGACCGAGTACCGGACCTACTTCGCGGCCATCGGCGAGACGTCGTGGTTCCAGCACACGGTTCAGGAGCGTTACCGGATTCCCGGCAGCACGCTGCAGACGGGAATGAAGTTTCATCCGAACGTGGATAGCTTGCCGGTTCCGCGGGACGAATAGCCGGCGCGTCGGCCCGCGCGTCGTCTACTGGAGCGAGAGCGGAGCGGTGGCGAGCGTGAGGATTTCGGCGGGCGCGTTGGCCTTCGTCGCGGCGAGGAAGAGCACGTAGCCTCCGCGCGGAGCGCTGGCCGTCCAGGGGTACGCAAAGACGTTCGGGACCGTCGCCGAGAGGGGCGACGCCAGCGAGACACCCGTGGCGGCCGGCCGGAACGACGCGGGGTTCGCCGCGTCGCCGACGGCGAAGCCGCTCGCCCCCGTGAAGAACGCGATCGTGTGTCCGTCCGGGAACAGTAAGCCCATGTAGACGTCGACCACCGACGCGAGCCCCGGGTTCGTGTACGTGACCGTCGGGGTCAGCGTTTGTCCCACCGCGAACGCGGACTGGTTCGCGCCGACCTCGACGCTGAGGGCCGCGGGCTTCCAGCCGAGCTGGACGACCTCGAAGTCGCACGCGCTCAACTGGCCGAAGGCCGGGTTGAGGACGTCGTTGTTCCAGCGCGGATCGTAGGTGCCGGTGACGAACATGTCGGTGCCGTTGTCGGCCACGATGAGCCCGTGCGTCTTCATCGCCCGGAAAATTCGCCGGATCTCCGGCGGAAAGCCCGTGATGTCCTTGCCGGCCTTCAGCCGCAGGCGCGCGCCCATCGGGAGCGCGCCCGGCGTGTCGCCCGCGGTGTGCGACGCCGGGAACACGTGGCCGTTCGTCCGTCGCACGGTCACCCGAAACGCGTGAGGAATCTCGTAGGTGCCGGTCGGATCGCTGGCGTACACCTCGTCGTACCGCGCCAGGCCCGGCAAGATCGCGAGTCCGGCGGCATCCGCAGACGTCCACGTCTCGGGGCGCCGATTGTTCGTGTTCATGTCGAAGAACGCGCCCGAACCCGCATACCACTGGCCGTGCGCGGTGTCGTACCACACGTTCCACAGCTCGTAGAGATGGCGACGGTCCCGATCGACCACGATGAGGTGACGGTCCTGGTCATCCCGCAGATCGACCGACGCCGGATCGCCGCCCTCCACCCAGTGCGGCTGCACGATCGCCTGATCGGGCAGCGGGTAGAAGGGATAGCTCTGCCCGGTGGCCTGATCGACCCCGTCGCTCTCGCCGTCGTAGAAGAAGATCACGCTCCGCTTGGCCTGATTGCCGTCCACGACCGCGTAGGGGATCCCGTAGGTCTGCACGCTCCCCGGCGAGACGTTGCCACCGAAGTCCGGATGCAGCCGCCGCCCCCGGCCGGACAGCAGCTCGCGCAGTTGTTGACGAACTGGATGTACGCGTTCGAGTTCGCGTCGACCGGAGCGCTCGAAACATCCGCGCTCCACCAGTTGTCGATCGGAAAGAGAGACCCCGGCGGCGATCCCGGCAACGCGCCCCCGAGCACAGGCTGTCCCGTAGCTCCCGATGCCACGAGCACCACACCCGCCAGGACTAAGCTAGCCGCGGTCGTCCGAGGGCGCAGCGTCATCCGCAGACCTGTAGCCTCGCGTCTCCGTTAGTGGTTCGCGGTGTCCGCGCCCGTCCCACCGCCGGATTTCTGGCGAGCACGCGAGATCGCGTCGTCGAGCGTGAGGTCGCGGAACAACTCGCGCCGCTCCTGGACGTAGTCTCCGCGACCAGGGTCGTACTCCATCAGGAACCTGATTGCCCCCGACACGCCGAGCCGCTCGGTCAAGGCCTTCCAGCCTTCCGCCCGGATCTCGTAGTTCGACAGCGAGGCTGCCCGACTCATGCCTGACTCCTCGAAGCCAGCGCGGCTGGCGCAACCACCAGGGTCCGCAGTGTGTGACTGAACCGCCCCCCCAGCCTCAGCAGCCCGTCGTCACAGGTCACGAACCAGCGCGCCCCGGCTCGCTCGGCGAACGCGACGTGCAGCGCATCCAGCGGCTGGAACCCGAGCGCGTCGAGCTGGCGGGCCCGGTTCTCGACCTCGGCGTCCAGCGGTACGTCGACTGCCGCGCCGTCGATCCAGAGGGACGCGGCGACCCGACGGTCTTCCCGTGGGTTCGCGTCATTCTCGACCAGATGGGCGGGTGATCGCACGAGAGCGATCTCACCGATTTCGGCGCGGACGATGATGGCCGCAACGGCAGTCGCCTCCTCGCGGACACGGGGTTGCCGCTGGTCATCGAATGGCCGCTTCAACGAGCACATGTCGAGATACACCCGATCCATCGCGCATCATTGTATGCGTGGGCGATCGATTGCCATAGTGTCAGAGACGATGGGTTGTCATCGATGGCTCCCCGGTCAGCCCGACCCGCCGGCGATCTGGGGGAGGATGAAGACTTCGCTGTCGGGGGCGATGGGTTCGAGGAGGGCGTCCTGGTAGATCTGGCCGTCGATGGCCACGGCGACGCCTTCTTCGAGGTGGGGGCCGAGGGCGGGGTGGAGCTCGGTGAGCTGCTGGAAGAGCTGCTTGACGGACGTCGCCGAGAGCTGGAACTCGGCGACGCCGTCCGTGATCCGCGCGAGGTTGCCGATCAGCACCACGCGCGCCATCAATGCATCACGCCTTGCCGCTGGCGGCCTTCTCCTTGAGCGCCTTCAGCACCTTCGGTGGCGACATCGGCAGCTCGGTGAAGCGAATCCCCGTCGCGTTCTCCATCGCGTTGGCGATGGCGCCGAGCGGCGGGACGATCGGGGTCTCGCCGACGCCGCGCACGCCGTAGGGGTGACGCGGGTTGGCGACTTCGACCACGATCGCGTCGATCTTCGGGACGTCTGACGCGACGGGCATGCGGTAGTCGAGGAAGCCCGCGTTCTGGAGCTTGCCGTCCGCGCCGTAGATGTATTCCTCGTTGAGCGCCCAGCCGATGCCCTGCACGGCGCCGCCCTGGAACTGGCCCTCGACGTACGCGGGGTGCAGGGCCTTGCCCGCGTCCTGGGCGACGGTGTAGCGCAGGATCGTCACGCGGCCGGTCTCGGGATCGACCTCGAGATCGACCAGGTGAGTGCCGAGGCTCGGGCCCGCGCCCTGGGCGTTGATGCGGCCGGAGCCCGCGATCGGTCCGCCGGTCTTGCCGGCGACTTTCGCGAAGTCGGCGAGCGACATCGGCTTGAACTTGTCCGCCGACGCGCCGAGCGCGCGCACGTGGCCGTCGGAGAACTCGACCTGGTCGGGCTTCAGCTCCCACAGCTTGCCGGCGCGCGCGCACAGCTCGGTCTTGATCTGCTTGGCCGCCTCGACGATGGCCATCGACCCGGAGAACGCCGAGCGGCTGCCGCCGGTGAGGAAGTTGAACCCGAGCGAGCCGGTGTCACCGATGATCGGGCGCACCTTGTCGTAGGGGACGCCCAGCTCGTCGGCGGCGACCATCGCGAGTGAGGCGCGCAGGCCGCCGATGTCCGGGGTGCCGACCATCAGCGACACCGTGCCGTCCTCGTTCACGGTCAGCGACACGGACGTCTCGCCGCCGATGTTGAACCAGAAGCCCGAGGCCACGCCGCGCCCCTGCCACTTGCGCAGCGGCGTGTTCCAGTGCTCGGTCTTCTTGATGGAGTTGAGCGTCTCCTCGAGGCCGATGGGACCGAACTTCGGACCATACGCCGCTTTCGTCCCCTCGTGAGCCGCGTTCATCATGCGTAGCTCGATCCCGTCGAGGCCGAGCTTCTTGGCGATCTCGTCGACCACGCTCTCGACGGCGTATTCGGAGATCGGCGCCCCCGGCGCGCGGTACGCCGCCACCTTCGGGCGGTTCGAGACCACGTCGTAGCCGATGACCTTCACGTTCTCGATGTCGTAGGGCGCGTAGGCGCACATGACCCCGGGCTGCACCGGCGAGCCCTGGAACGCGCCCGCCTGATACTTCAGCTCGGCGAAGGCGGCCACGAACTTGCCGTCCTTGGTCGCGCCCAGCTTCACGTGGATGGTGGCGCCGGACGTCGGCCCCGTGGCCTTGAAGACTTCCTCGCGCGACATCACCATCTTCACCGGCCGCTTGGCCTTGCGCGACAGGGCCAGCGCGAGCGGCTCGAGATAGATCGTGGTCTTGCCGCCGAAGCCGCCGCCGATCTCGGTGGCGGTGACGCGGAGCTTGCCGATGTCCATGCCCAGCAGACGCGCGCAGTGCGCGCGCACGATGTAGTGGCCCTGGGTCGTGCACCAGAGCTCAGCCGAGCCGTCCTCCGAGAACGTGGCCAGCGCCGCGTGGGGCTCGATGTAGCCCTGATGCACGGGCGCGGTCTTGAACTCACGCTCGACGATCACGTCGGCCTTCGTGAATCCGGCCTCGACGTCGCCCAGCGTGATCTCCACGCGCTTGGCCACGTTCGACGGCTTGTCCGGCTTCGGCTCCACGCCGACCGTGAAGAGATCGTCGTGCAGCAGCGGCGCCCCGGGCCGCATGGCCTCGACCACGTCGATCACGTGGGGGAGCACCTCGTACTTCACGTCGATCAGCTTGAGCGCGCGGCGGGCGACGGCGGCGCTCGTGGCGGCCACGGCGGCGACGGCGTGGCCCTCGTAGAGCACCTTCTCGCGGGCCATCACGTTCCGGATCACGTCCTTGTAGTTCATCATCATCTCGCCGGCCGGGATGAACTCCGAGGACTGGTCGCCGAAGTCGTCTCGCGTGATCACGGCCTTCACGCCGGGCAGCGCCTCGGCCTTGGACGTGTCGATCGACACGATGCGCGCGTGGGGATGCGGGCTGCGCAGCACGCGGCCGATGAGCTGGCCGGGCAGGTTGTAGTCGGCGCCGAAGCGCGCGCGGCCCGTCACCTTGTCGACCCCGTCGGGACGGATCGTGCGGGTGCCGACGAAGCCCTGCGAGTGACCGTTCGTCATCGTCTCGGCCATGGCCTTATCCCTTTCTCATCGCCGCGGCGGCGTCCTGGACGGCACTGATGATCTTGTCGTAGCCGGTGCACCGGCAGAGGTTGCCGGCGAGCCAGTAGCGGATCTCGGTCTCGGTCGGATCGGGATGCCGCTCGAGCAGCGACTTGGCGGCCACGAGGAACCCCGGCGTGCAGATCCCGCACTGGAGCGCGGCGTGCTCGAGGAAGTGCTGCTGGAGCGGATGGAGCGCCTCGCCCCTGGCCAGGCCCTCGATGGTCTCGATGTGCCGGCCGCCGACCTCGCAGCCCAGCACCAGGCACGAGCAGACCAACCGCCCGTCCAGCGTCACGCTGCACGCGCCGCAGTCTCCCGACGCGCAGCCTTCCTTGCTGCCGGTCAGATGCAGGGTGTCGCGGAGGACGTCGAGCAACGTTTCTTCCGTTTCGCAGAGGAACTCGACGGCGTCACCGTTCACGATCGCTTCCACGTGGTGTTTGGCCATCAGTGGCTCCGTCCTCCGCCGTTCGCGGCGCCGCCGCGTGCTCGGTCCAGTGCGATCACCGCCGCCCGGCGCGCCAGCACGCCCGCGACGTCGACGCGGAATTCCACGGTGCCTCGCTTGTCGTCGATCGGCCGGCACGCCGCGCGGGCCGCCGCGTCCAGTCGCTTCTGTGCGGCCTCGTCGAGACGGCTGCCCACGATGGCCTGGGCCGCCTCGGCGACCAGCAACACGCGCGCGGCCACCGCGCCCAGCGAGACGCGGGCGGCGGTGATGGTGCCGCCGCCGTCGATGGTCAGGCTCACGCCCGCGCCGACGACCGCGATGTCCATCTCGGTGCGGGGGATGAAGCGCAGATACGCGTCGCTCGAGCGCGGCGGACGCGGCGGCAAGAGGAACGACACCACGATCTCGCCCTTGGTGAGCGCGAGCTGGCGCGGACCGAGCATCACGTCCTCGACCGGGAGATCGCGCGTGCCCTTCGGTCCGGCCAGCGTGGCGACGGCGCCCGCGGCGATGAGCGCGGGCACGCTGTCGGCGGCCGGCGAGCCGTTGCAGAGGTTGCCGCCGAGCGTGGCGCGGCCCTGCACCTGGGTCGAGCCGATCAGGTTCGCGGCCTCGACCACGCCCGGCCACGCCTGCTTCAGCCGCGCATGCTCCTTCAGCTCCGCGCCGGTCACCGCGGCGCCGATGCGCCAGCCGCCGTTCTCCTCGGTGACCGTGCGGGTCTCGGGGATGCGCTTGATGTCCACGATCAGGTCGGGATCGACGACGTCAGCGCGCATCTGGACGAGAAGGTCGGTGCCTCCCGCCAGCACGCGCGCTTCGCCCGTCGCTCCCGCGAGCAGCGCCACCGCGCCGCTCAACGTGTCCGGGGCCTCGTATCGCATGGTTGTGGTCGTCTCTCTTTCTGGAGTCCTTGTGCTCGCCAGAGCAGAATCCACGCGGATCCGCTCCCTGTCAACTCGGGGGACCCGCTCACGATACCGCCGGCCATGGGACAATGCGAGGCGGAATGTGGACCGCGCTCGTCACCGCGATCGTGCTCTTCGCGGTCGGCGTCTCGGCCGCGCCTGCCGCGGAACCCGCGGCGTCGCCCCGGGTGAGCGTCGAGCTCCTGTCGGAGGCGCAGTCGGTCGTTCCCGGCCACACGTTCTGGATCGCGCTCCGCCAGCGCATCGCGCCGGGCTGGCACACCTACTGGACGAATCCCGGCGACTCGGGAGAGCCGCTTCGCGTGGAATGGTCGCTTCCGGCGGGATTCAGGGCGGGGGAGGTCGCCTGGCCCTATCCGGAGCGCATTCCCGCCGGCATCGCGATGAGCTACGGCTACTCGAACGAGGTCGTGCTCCCCATCGCGGTCACGGCGCCATCGGACCTGACGATCGGCCGCGACGTGACGCTGCGGGGCCACGCGAGCTGGCTCGTGTGCGAGAAGACCTGCATTCCCGAGGAAGCGCCGGTGGCCCTGACCCTGCCCGCCACGCGCGAGCCCTCACCGCCCGATCCGCGCGGCGCACCGCTGATCGCCGCCGCGCGCCGCGCCGTGCCGACCCCGAGCCCGTGGCCGGCTTCGTTCATCGCCACCGACCAGGCGGTGACGCTGACGGTGGCGGCGCCCGATCTGGTCCCCGCGCGCATCGAGGAGGCGTGGTTCTATCCCGCGCGCTGGGGCGCGATCGATCACGCCGGGCCTCAGCGGTCGACCACCAATGGATCCGGGATCACGCTGACCGTCGCGCGCGGGCCGCTGGCCGAGGCGGTGGCCGGGCCGATCGAGGGCGTGCTGGTCGTCGCGGAGCGGCTGGACGGCGTCGTGTCCCGCCAGGCGTTCGCGGTGCGCGCCGATCCGAGGGCGACCTCGACGGGCGCGCTGGCGCTCGTCTCCGCGCTGGCCCTCGCGCTCGCCGGCGGCGTCGTGCTGAACCTGATGCCCTGCGTGCTGCCGGTGCTCTCGGTGAAGGCGCTCGGCCTCGTCCACCACGCGGAGGCGCCGCCCGCGGCGCTCCGACGGCACGGCCTGGCCTACACGCTCGGCGTGTTGCTGTCGTTTGCCGTGGTCGCCGGCGTGCTGCTCGCGCTGCGCGCCGGAGGCGAAGGGCTCGGGTGGGGGTTTCAGCTCCAGTCGCCGCGCTTCGTGACCCTGCTCGCCTACGTGCTGTTCGCGCTCGCGCTCAGCCTGTCCGGCGTCATCGTCATCGGCGCGCGCTTCACCGGAGCCGGGCAGGGGCTTGTGGGGCGCGGCGGGTACGCGGGCTCGTTCTTCACGGGCGCGCTCGCCACCGTCGCCGCCACGCCCTGCACGGCGCCGTTCATGGGTGCTGCCGTCGGTTACGCCGTGACCCGGCCGTGGCCCCACGCCCTGCTGGTCTTCGAGGCGCTCGGTCTCGGGTTGGCGCTGCCCTATCTGCTGCTCACGCTGGTCCCGGCGTGGCGGCGCTTCCTGCCGAAGCCGGGGGCGTGGATGCGCCGGCTGCAGCAGCTGCTCGCGTTCCCGCTCTATGCCTCGGTGGCCTGGCTCGTGTGGGTGGTGAGCCGGCAGGCCGGCTCGCAGGGGGTCGCGATCGCGGCGATGGGTCTCGTGCTGATCGCGTTCGCCGCGTGGCTCGCCCAGACCACGCGCGAAGCGTCGGCGCCGTGGAGGCGGTCGGCCGCGGTGTGCGCGCTGGGGCTGGTCGCCGTCGCGCTCACGATCGCGCTGACGTTCACGTCAGCGCGCGCCCCGCTGAGCGCGCTGGAGGGCGGCGCCGAGCCCTTCAGCCCCCGGCGTCTGGCCGAGCTGCGCGCCGCCGGCACACCGGTGTTCGTCAACGTGACCGCGGCCTGGTGCATCACGTGCCTGGTCAACGAGCGGGTGGCGCTCCGGTCGCCGGCCGTCGCTGCGGTGTTCGCGCGCAAGGGCGTGGTGACGCTCAAGGCCGACTGGACCAACCGCGATCCCCTCATCACCCGTGTGCTCGGCTCGTTCGGTCGAAGCGGGGTGCCGCTGTATTTACTCTATCCGTCCGGTCCGGCTCCCGAGCCGACCGTGCTTCCCCAGATCCTCAGCGAAGGTATCCTGGTCGACGCGACCGAGAACATCTAAGGAGGCCTCATGCCGAACCTCAGCGTGACTCGTCGAACGTTCCTCGCCGGCACCGGCGTGGCGCTGCTCTCCCGAAGCGGCCTGCTGACACCGAGCCCGGCGTGGGCGGCCGCCAAGGTGGGCGTGGCCGCGCCGACGTTCAGCGCCGGCGCCACCAGCGGCAAGAACGTGGCCCTGGCCGACTACAAGGGCAAGGTCGTCGTCCTCGAGTGGACGAACCATCTGTGCCCCTACGTGCAGAAGCACTACGAGACCGGCAACATGCAATCGCTCCAGAAGGACGCGACCGGGGGCGGCGTGGTCTGGCTCACGATCATCTCGTCGGCGCCCGACACCCAGGGCTACGTGCTGGCCAAGGAGGCCGACGACCTCACGCGCACCCGCAACGCGAGTCCCTCCGCGGTGCTGCTGGATCCCAAGGGCGTGGTCGGCAAGATGTACGGGGCGACCAACACGCCGCACATGTACGTGGTCGACAAGTCCGGCACGCTCACCTACGCGGGCGCCATCGACGACAAGCCCACGACCCGCCGCAGCGACGTGCAGACCGCGCGGAGCTACGTCCGCGAAGCGCTGGCGTCGGTCGCCGCCGGCCAGCCCGTGAAGACTCCGGTCACGCGCGCCTACGGCTGCACGGTCAAGTACGACGCCTAGCGAACACCTGGGCCGCCGAACGTTCGTGCACGGCGCCGTGGTGGCTGGCGCCGTCTGGGCGTCGGGGGCGCCCGCGCTCGCGCAGGTGGCAGCCGCGGAACGGGCGGCGATGGCGGGCGCGGCGACGGCGTTTCTGTCGACGCTGTCCGTTGAGGCGCGGCGGCGGGCGAGGTTCGCGTTCGAGGACAAGGAACGCTTGAACTGGCACTACGTCCCGCGCCGGCGCGAGGGCTTACCCCTCAAGGACATGGCGGCAGGCAGCCGGACGGCGGCGCACGAGCTGATGAAGGTGAGCCTCAGCGCGGTCGGCTACGACAAGGCGGCGAACGTCATCACGCTCGAGGGCGTGCTCCGCCAGCTCGAGATGTTTGGTGGCCTGCTACGCGATCCCGACAACTACGCGCTGACCGTGTTCGGGTCGCCGGGGCCGGGGGCGCCGTGGGGATGGCGGATGGAGGGCCATCACCTTTCGCTGAACTTCACGCTGGTGCCGGGCAAGCCGATCGCGGTGACGCCGACGTTCTTCGGAGCGAATCCGGCCGAGGTCCGCTCGGGCCCGTCGAAGGGGCTGCGGGCGCTGGCGCGCGAGGAGGATCTGGGCCGCGAGCTGGCGCGCGGGATGGACGAGGGCCAGCGCCGGCGCATGGTGATCGCCGCCCAGTCGCTCGGCGACATCGTCCAGGGGCCGGGACGCACCGAGGCGCTGACGACTCCGGCGGGAGTGCCGGTGGCGGATCTCGACGGCGCTCAGCGCGAGCGACTGGTGCGGCTGGTCTCCGAGTACGCGCTCAACATGCGGGCGGACGTGGCCGACGAAGAGCTCCGTCGTCTGCGCGCCGCGGGGCTCGAGCGCGTGCACTTCGCGTGGGCGGGCTCGCTCGACCGGGGCCAGGCACACTACTACCGGATCCACGGTCCCACCGTGCTCATCGAGCTGGACAACACGCAGAACGACGCCAACCACGTCCACTCCGTCTGGCACGATCCCAAGAACGATTTCGGCGCCGACCTGCTGCGCGCTCACTACGATCACGGCCACGGACCTCGGAGGAGGGCGTCGCTCTAGGCCAGTCTCGGTACGTCGAAGCGGTACACGCGCGCGGTGGTGCCGCCCGCGATCTTGGCCTGCTCGTCTTCCGGCACGCCGGCGAGGATCTCCGCGATGATCTCCCGCGAGCGCGGGAAGGTCGACTCGCTGTGGGGATAGTCGGAGCCCCACATCATGTTGTCGACGCCGATCACGTCGCGCAGGCGGATGCCGAGGGCGTCTTCCTGGAAGCTCAGCACCACGTTGCGATGGAAGAAGTCACTCGGGCGCATCCCGTCCTCGAAGCGGTAGATGGCCTCCTCGTGACGCTCGCGATAGGTGTAGTCCATGCTGTCGAGCAGGTGCGGCGCCCACGACAGCTCGAACTCCACCACGGCCACGGTCAGCCGCGGGTAGCGCTCGAAGACGCCCGAGAAGATCAGATCGCACAGCGACGTGGCCGGCCCGAACGCCTTGGTCGCGCGGCTGCTCGCGTCGCGCAGGGTCTTGGGCCCGCTTCCGCGAATCTTTCCCTGACGTCGCGTCGCGGTGTGCAGGCTGAGCGGCATCCCGAGCGCTTCGGCCGTCGCCCAGAACGGCTCGTACTCGGGCTGGTCGTAGCGCCGATCGTCCAGCGGCAGCTCGCTGATCATCGCCCCGGCCAGACCGAGCTTCGCCGCCCGCTCCAGCTCGGCGGTCCCGTCGCGCACGTCGTCGAGGTTGATCATCGCGATGCCCTTGAGCCGCGAGGGATCCGTGCGACAGAACTCGGCAAGCCAGTCGTTGTAGGCGCGGAAGATCGCCGACATCAGCGCCCCGTCCTTCACGCGGAAATAGAACAGGCCCTGCGACGGGTACAGGACTTCGCCCGCGATCCCGTCGAGCCGCATGTCCGCGAGGTGCTGGTGCGGATCGTAGCCGCCGCGCGGCACGTCCTCGAAGCGCCCGCGGCCGGAAATGGTCTCGGGCGCCTCGAACCGGGCCCCGGCGTTCGAGATCAGCCCGATGCCGGAGAGGACCTGGTCCTTCTCGACGACGATCTCGTCGGACCCGTCGACCCGCTCGATCCGCGGCGCCCGATCGCGAAACGCGCGATCGATGCGCGTCGTCCACAGATCGGGCGGCTCGAACACGTGCGAGTCGGACGACAGGATCAGGCTCGGCGCCATCGGCATCACCCCTTGGCCCCGTGTCTCGCACGGCGGCCCCGCCCTGTCAACGGGCGCGGGTTGACGAGCGGACCGCCACGGGGTATGAACGCTAAAACCCAAAGAGGGTGATCCGGCCGCCGGAGGGAGACATCATGGCAAACAAGCCGTATGAGCGGATGCGCGCCTTCATCGTCACGCCGTTCGACAAGAAGCCGGACGCCGAGGGCCGGATCATCGACTTCGACGCCGTTCGCAAGCAGTTGATCGAGCCGGCGCTCGATCGGCTCGGGCTCACCGGACGCACGACCGGCGAGATCGTCAAGGCCGGGAACATCCACGCCGACATGTTCCAGCGGCTCCTCACCGCGGACCTCGTGGTGGCCGAGGTCTCCATCCACAACGCCAACGTCTTCTACGAGCTCGGCATCCGCCACGCCCTGCGCCCCCAGCGCACCTTCATGCTCCGCAGCAAGGGCGACAAGTATCCGTTCGACCTCGAGACGTACCGCTACATGACGTACGATCGCGAGGCCCCCGCCGCCGCCGTCGACGAGCTGGTGGCCGCCTTGCGGGCCACCCTGGACTCGACCGACCAGGACAGCCCCGTGTTCCGCAGCCTGCCCGGCCTCCGGGAGCAAGAGCACTCGCACTTCTTGCCCGTCCCCGTGGACTTCCGGGAGGAGGTCGAGCTGGCGCAGGCGCGGAAGCAGCGCGGTGACCTCAACCTGCTGGCCATGGAAACGCAGGGCTTCCAGTGGGGCGGAGAAGGGCTGCGCGTGGTCGGGCGGGCTCAGTTCAAGCTCAAGGACTACGCCGGCGCCCGCGAGACCTGGGAGAAGATCCGCGATGATCATCCGGACGACAAGGAGGCCTGCATTCTCCTCAGCAGCATCTATCAGCGACTGGGCGATCTCACCCGGTCCGATCAGATGCTGAAGCGGGTCCTCACCCATCCGGACACCACGCCGTACGAACGGGCGGAGGCGTACACGCTGATGGGGCGGAACGCCAAGACGCTCTGGATCGCGGACTGGGAGGGAGACGACAAGAATCCCATCCCGGCGCAGGTCCGTCCGCAGAACGCGCTGCAGTCGCGCTACCTGGAGGAATCGTTCTCGCTCTGCGAGAAGGGGTTCGGCGAAGACCTCAACCACTTCTACTCCGGGTTGAACGCGCTCGCGATGCTCAAGGTGCGGATCGACCTGGCGACCCAGCTGGGCGCGGTCTGGTCCGAGGGCTTTGAAGACGACGACAAGGCCGCGGCCGCGCTCGCCGCCCTCAACAGGCAATTCAACACCCTCGCCCCCAGCGTCGCGCTCTCGATCACCGCGGCCAAGGAGCGGCTGAAGCGCGAGATCGACGCCGCCAAGGATCCCGGCCAGCGGGGCTCGAAAACCGACGAGCTGAACTGGGCCATGATCAGCGAGGCCGACCATGGCTGTCTCACGTCGAAGCGGCCCAACCTCGTGAAGACCGCGTATCGCAACGCCCTCAGCGGCGTCGCGGATTTCTACAGCGATGCCGCCTTCCGGCAGCTGGTCCTGTACAAAGCGCTCGGCGTCCTCGGGGACAATGTCGCGGCCGCGCTCGAAGTGGCTCAGCCCAAGCCCAATCCGCCCAAGCCGGCGGTGCCGCACGTCCTCGTCTTCACGGGCCACCGCATCGACGACCAGGACCGCGAGGCGAAGGGCTTGGGCAAGCGCTTCCCCCGAAACATGGAGGCCACCGCGCGCGAGGCCGTCAAGGCGGCCGTCAGCAAAGAGCTGGCGCTGGCCGGCGGCCAGGTCGTCGGGGTCGCGGGCGGGGCGAGCGGCGGGGACATCATCTTCCACGAGGTCTGCGCCGAGCTGAACACCCCGACGCTCCTGTACCTGGCCCTGCCTCGCGACCAGTACCTCGTCGAGTCCGTGCAGGGCGGAGGGCCGGACTGGATGCTCCGCTTCAACACCCTCCACGACGCCCGCGAGCGCTTCGAGCTTTCGCGCTCGACCGAGCTGCCGCGCTGGCTCCGGGAAAAGGCCGGCTACAACATCTGGCAGCGCAGCAACCTGTGGATCCTGAGCAACGCCCTCGACAAGGCAGAGGGCGGGAGCCACCTGACCCTCATCGCGCTCTGGAACGGCAAGCAGGGCGACGCCGCTGGTGGCACCGAGGACATGGTCTCGCAGGCCCAGCGGCGAGGGGCCCGCACCATCATCCTGCCGACCGAGAAACTCTTCGGCCTGGACGGCGGATGAGCCGGTGCGTCGGCGTCACTCCCGCGCGTGGCGGCGGACGAAGTCCTCGTCGACCGTGATGCCGAGGCCGGGGCGATCGGGGATCTCGACCTGGCCGTCGACGACCGGGAATTTCTCGTGGACCAGCTCGTGGAGCAGGGGGTTGGCGCCGAGCGAGTATTCGAGGATGAAGCCGGCGCTCTGACTCGCGGCGAGCGCGAGGCCGGCCGCGAAGGCCGGCGCGCCCGACCAG
Organism: Candidatus Acidiferrum sp.; assembly: GCA_035317605.1. Classification (GTDB taxonomy): domain Bacteria; phylum Methylomirabilota; class Methylomirabilia; order Rokubacteriales; family CSP1-6; genus DATHGT01. The sequence continues at coordinate 16,918 of DATHGT010000002.1, forward strand.
AGGTGGGGGGCCAGTCTCAGATTGAAAGCGGATGCGATCGCCCCGATGCGTGCGCCTTCGGTGAGGCCGCCGGCGATGGCGAGGTCGGGCTGCAGGATGTCGGCGCCGCGCAGCTCGGCGATCTCGCGGAAGTCGTGACGGGTGAACTCGCTCTCGCCGGTGGAGATCGGCATCGACGTCGCCCGCCGCACCTCGGCGAGGCCGATCTTGTCGTCGGCCGTCACCGGCTCTTCGAGCCAGTAGAGGTCCTGGTCCTCGACCATCCGGCAGAACGTCTTCGCTTCGGCGACGGTCCAGGTGCCGTGGGCGTCGGCCATCAGCTTGACGTCGGGGCCGAGCGCGCGGCGTGCGGCCCGCACGCGGGCGGCCGAGCGATGCGGCTCGCCGTCCATCACGCCGACACGCATCTTCACCGCGCTGAAGCCGCCTTGCTCGATGTATCCGAGCAGCTGCTCGCCGATGTGCGCTTCGTCGGCCCAGCCGCCTGACGCGTACGCGGGCATCCGCTCGGCCCGACGGCCGCCGAGCAATCGCCACACCGGCGCGCCGAGCGATTTGCCGAGAATGTCCCAGAGCGCCAGATCGACGCCCGCGATGGCCGAGATCGAGAGCCCGCGGCGGCCGAGCTGGGGCAGCACGTGGCCGCGGTCGAGCGCATAGCCGTCGCGCGGAGTGTTGTACATCACGTCCCACAGCCGGCTGATATCGCGTGGATCCTGTCCGAGCAGCAGCGGGGCGAAGTCCCGGTTGACGATCGCGGCCAGTCCGTACGCGGACGACGCGCTGCCCACGCCGGCCTTCGCCTCGCCCCAGCCGACGTGGCCCGCGTCGGTGTCGATCTTCACGATCACCGAGTCGAACGAGGCGATCTTGCCGAAGTCGCTCACGTGCTGGCGCTCGGGCGGGATCGGCACGTGCACCCAGGTCGCGCGGACGTCCGTGATCTTCACTTGATGTACCCCGTCGTCAGAAGATATTCCGCGGTGAGCACCGCCCCCTTGGCCGCGCCCATCTTGGTGTTGTGGGAGACCAGCACGTACTTGATGCCGTGGTCCAGCGCGTCGTCCTCACGGACGCGGCCCACGCTCGTGGTCATGCCGCCGTCGGCGTCGCGGTCGAGCCGCGGCTGCGGCCGGAACGGATCGTCGTGGACGGTGATCAACCGCCGCGGCGCCGAGGGCAGCCCGCTCAGCCCGCCGTCGAACTCGCGGAATGCCGCCTCGACGTCCCGCGGCGTCGCGCGGCGGCCAAGCGAAACCGTCACCGCTTCGGTATGTCCCTCGGTGACGGCGGCGCGCGTGCACGTCGCGCTCACCGGAAACGTCGTCGGCGCGACGCCGTCCGCGCCCATCAGGCCCAGGATTTTCCCGGTCTCTCTCGCGACTTTTTCTTCCTCGCCGGGGATGTAGGGGATCACGTTGTCGAAGATGTCGAGGGCCATCACGCCGGGCGAGCGTCCCGCGCCCGACACGCCCTGCATCGACGTCATGATCACGCGCTCGATCCCGAAGCGGTCGAGCAGCGGCTTGAGGGTGACCACGAGCCCCATGGTCGTGCAGTTCGGCAGCGGGACCACGAATCCCGACCAGCCGCGCAGCTTGCGTTGTCGGTCGATCAGGGCCGCGTGCCCATGATTCACGCCGGGCACCATGATCGGCACGTCGTCCTCGTAGCGGAAGGCAGAGGCGGTGCTGAGCACGGCCGTCGTCTTCGCGTAGCGGGGCTGCAGCACGCGCGCGGCGTCCGATTCGACCGCCGAGAACACCACGTCGATCCCGTCGAGATCGAGCCCTTCGCCGTTCTCGACGCTGAGGTCGAGCATGCGTGCCGGCGGTGGCTCGACGCACCACCAGCGCCGGGCGCCGCTCTTCTCGTCGCGGATCGCGTCCGCGTACGTCTTGCCGGCCGAGCGCTCGGACGCCGCCAGCCTGGTGACCTCGAACCAGGGATGCCCGTCGAGCGCGACCAGGAACTGCTGGCCCGCGATGCCCGTCGCTCCCACGACCGCGCACCGCTTCCTGGTCATCGCCCCACCTCCGCGACGTCGCTGATCATCTCATCCAGATCACGAACCAGCGCCGGCGAGATCCGGGTGAGCGGCAGCCGGCACTCGGGGGAGCCGATCAGCCCGGCGCGCCACAAGCAGTGCTTGACGGGCATGGGGTTGGGCTCCTTGAACAGCAGCGGGATGAGCGTCTGGAGCCCCGACCAGAGCGAGCGGGCGCCGTGGTGGTCGTTGGCGGCCATGCGCTCGTACACCGCGATGAAGGTCTTGGTCTCCAGGTGCGCGGAGGCGAGGACGCCGCCGTCGCCGCCATGGGCGAGCATCGTGTAAAAGTACGCGTCCTCGCCGGTCAGCACCGAAAAGCCCTGGGGCCTCTGCCGCAAGAGCGCGAGCGACTGGGCGACGTCGCCCGACGAGTCCTTGACGCCGGCGATGTTGGGCAGCTCGGCGAGGGCGAGCAGCGTGTCGTTGGCGAGGTTGACCCCGGTGCGGTAGGGAATGTTGTAGATCAGGATCGGGCGATCGGTCGCTTCGGCGACGCGCGTGAAGTGCTCGCGCAGGCCGTCCTGGCTCGGACGGTTGTAGTAGGGACACGTGGCGAGCAGCCCGTCGATCCGATGGCGCTCGAGCCGCGTGACGGTCTTGACGACCTTGCGCGTGTCGTTGCCGCTCACCCCGACCACGATCGGCACGCGACCGTTCACCGCCGCCACCGTGCGCTCGATCAGTTTCTCGGACTCGGCCTCGTCGACGGTGGGGCTCTCTCCCGTCGTGCCGAGCGGGATGATGCCGGACACCCCGGCGCGCACGTAGTGGTCGATCAGCCGCTCGTAGCTCGTGTCGTCGATCTCGCCGCCGGCGAACGGCGTGACGATGGGGAGCCACACTCCCGAAAATCTCGCTCGCATATCTCGCCATTCCTTTCTGCGGCTCGCCTCGGATGGCGGGGCCCCAGCCCCGCGACATCCTGCGGCTCGCAATACGCTCGTCCCCACAACGCACGAGGCCCGCGACCGGTGGTGGTCGCGGGCCTCGTGGGTCCGAAGACGTCGTCGAGTGGATCAGGTCCGGGCGCGCGCCACCGCTGTCGCTGGGCGTCCCGTGGTCCGGGACCCCAGCTGACCCTTGCAGCACGTACGCTTCACCCGGCGCCTCATGTGTCAGCGAGCGTAGCCAACGGCCCCGCGGGGTGTCAAGTGACGTCAGGGTCGACGATCCGGCGAATTGCGTGTATGTACGTCAGCGACCGGAGCCTCGAGGTCGGTCGAGGAGGACGACGATGTCGGCCCATGATCATGACGACGTTCGCGAGATGGCGCCCCGTTCGCCGACGCGGCGCCAGATGCTTCGCGGCCTGGGGGCGATCGGCGCGATGACGGCGCTGTCCGCGTGTGCGACGGGGAGCGTCAAGAGCGGGAGCGCCGCCGGGGAGATGCCGGACTCCATCGCGGCGGCGGCCAAGGGCCTGCGTGACCGCCGGTGGAGCGTGACCGAGTTCACGAAGGCCTACCTGAAGCACGCCAAAGCGCTCCAGCCGAAGCTGAACGCGTTCATCACCCTGTCCGAGGAGGCCGCGCTGGCGAGCGCCGCCGAGCTGGAGGGCGACTTCGGCCGCGGGCGAGTCCGGGGGCCGCTGCACGGGATTCCCGTCGTGTACAAGGACAACTTCGACACCGCCGGCATGCTGACCACGATGGGTTCCGAGTTCTACAGCAAGCGGATCGCGCCGAGCGATGCCGAGGCCGTGCGCCGGCTGAAGGTCGCCGGCGCGGTCACCCTCGGCAAGACCAACATGAACGAGTTCGCCGCCGGCGTTGCCGGACGCAACAAGTTCTACGGCGATGTGGTCAACCCCTGGGACGCTAGCCGTTGGCCGGGCGGCTCGTCGAGCGGAACCGGCGTGGCCGTGGCCGCGGGGCTCTGCCTGGGCGGGCTCGGGACGGATACCGGGGTGTCGGTCCGCGGGCCCGCGAGCTGGCTCGGCCTCGTCGGGGTGCGTCCCTCGTACGGGCGCGTGAGCGTCAGGGGAACGTTCCCGCGAGCGTACAGCTTCGACACGGTTGGCCCGCTCGCCCATACCGTCGAGGACGCGGCGATCCTGCTGAACGCGATCGCCGGCCATGATCCGCTCGACCGATACGCGAGACCCTCGGCGGCTGAGGATTTCACGGCTGACCTGAACGCCGGAGTTCAGGGACTGCGCCTCGGCGTCGTCGAGGACTTCACGTACCGCAACGTCGATCCCGAGGTCGGGCGCGCGGTGCAGGCGGCGGTGGATCAGCTCGGGAAGCTCGGCGCGAGCATCAAGACCGTCAAGATCCCCCTGCTCAGCGGAAAGATCGATTTTCGATATCCGCTGACGATCCTGCTCTACGAGTTCAACCAGATCCTGGGCGACACGTTCCGCGCGACGGCGGACAAGCAACAGTTCGGGCCGGTCGTTCATGCCAACATCGCGCAGGGCGAGAGGATCAGCAAGGCGACGTACGACGCGGCGATCCAGCAGCGGCCCCGCGAGATCGCCGAGATCAAAGAGGTGTTCAAGGATGTGGACGCGTTCGTGACCCCGACTCACCCGTTCGTCGCACCCCTCTTGACCGTGGACGCCGAGGGCAACCCGGGCGTCCGTCAGTTCACGGTGCCGGTCAGTTTCACGGGATTCCCGGCCATTTCGGTGCCGTGCGGCTTCAGCGCCGCAGGGTTGCCGATCGGTCTGCAGATCGTCGCGAACGATTTCGGGGAGCGGTCGATGTTTCGGATCGCGGCCGCCTACACGCGGGCCACCCAATTCCAGGGGCGACGACCGCCGATCTACGCGAAGGCGACACCGTGACCCCCGAGGCCCGCGAACACCGAGGGGGTGCTCGCGGGCCTCGTGGGCTCTCGAGGTTGGGTCAGGGGAGATTCGCGCAGATGGCGACGACGAAGATCGTGTCCCCGACGCCGATCGTCTGATTCGTCGTGGTGAAGCCGATCGGCGCATTCGACGTCAGATCCTGAGGGTAAGGGATCGCGGCGAAGTCCTGAAGCGGAACGGTCGGATCGGCGACTGTCCGATAGGCACCGCCGCCGGTCGCGATGTCCCCCGCGGTGCACAGCGCGACCGGTGGGGGATTGAGCTGACACACGGCGGCTCCGGAGCAGTTGAAGGTGGTCGTCACCTTGTAGAAGCCGAGCACGCCTGCGGGTCCGGCTGGTCCGGCAGGCCCGGCTGGCCCTGCGGGTCCGGCCGGCCCAGTGGCTCCGGTCGATCCTGCTGGTCCTGCGGGTCCTGCCGGTCCAGCCGGCCCAGCCGGGCCCGCGGGTCCTACCGGTCCTGGAGGTCCCGCCGGTCCGGTCGAATTCCAGCTGATCTGCGTCTCGTTCGGCGAGCAGCTGCCCTTCGGTGACGTGCCGACGGCCACGCGCGTGATCGAGCCGCCGTTGTTGAGGCATCCCGTATAGGTGTCGGCCTCGGCGCGCCCGGACGTCAGCCCGCCCAGCACGGCGGCGATGGCGAGCGTCCCGATGGTTGCGACCACGCGTGACATCGTCGGTCTGGTCATCCCGTCCTCACTTGCCTTCCTCGACCTTCTCGAAGTCGGTGCGCTCGTAGACCGGCAACCCCTGAAGATGCCGGCGCAGGCAGTCGAGCCCGAGCTCGACCGCGCCCAGACGCACCCACTCGCGCCCGCCGAGGATGCGGCTGCGGCGCGAGGCCACCTCGTCGTCGGTGGCGATGGCCAGACAGATCGTCCCGCCGAACTCGATCCGATCCGGACCGTCGTCGAGGTCGACCAGCACGGCCAGCGCGTGAGTCGTCCCGCACTCGCGGCGGGCCGCGCGGGCCACGGCCTCGGCGGTCTCGCGCGTCAGGTCTCCGGCCGGCGGCGCCTCGTCGAGACCCACCGCCTTGAACACCTCGGCGAGATCGCGCGAGATCACACCCCGCTTGACGATCGTCTCCGCGCCGGGCAGGTGACCCACGCGCGCGGCGATCTGGCCGCTCGTGAACATCTCGACGATGGCCAGCGAGCCCTTGCGGTTCTGCAGCTCGCCGAGCACCACGCCCTCCAGCGTGCCGTCGTCCTCGGCCATGATGAAGTTGCCCAGGCGCTTGCGGACTTCCCGCTGCACCGGCTCCAGCTTGGCGCGGATGTCGTCCATGTCGCGGCCGCGGACGGTGAGCTTGGTCTCGAGCTGCGGGTAGTGCGCGCGGAAGCCGAGCTTCACGCTGCCGTCCGTCACGATGTCTTCCACGCCGGCCAGCATCGCGTCGACGTGCGACTCGCCCAGTCCGTACGAATGAAAGCGCTTGAGATGGATCGCGGTCTGCATGCCGCTCTTGGCGAGCAGGCGGGGAACGATCTGCTCCTCCAGCATGCGTCGCAGCTCGCGCGGCACGCCGGGCGTGAACATGAAGCGGGCCCGGCCGATGTCGACGGCGAAGCCGCACGCGGTGCCGATGGGGTTGTCGATGATCTCGGAGGTCGACGGCAGCATGGCCTGCTTGCGGTTGTTGGGCGTGATCGTTCGGTTGCGCCGGCGGAAGAAGTCTTCCATCCGGGCCAGCCACTCTTCGTTGAGCACCAGCTCGACGCCCGCGGCCTGGGCGGCGATCTCCTGCGAGAGGTCGTCCACGGTGGGCCCGAGGCCGCCGTTGACGATGACCGCGTCTGCGCGCTCGCCCGCGAGCTTGAAGGCCAGGAGCAGGCTCTCGCGATCGTCGCCGACCGTGGTCTCCCACTGGACCGAGAGCCCCACGTCCTCCAGCTTCTGGCTGATGTAGCTGAAGTTGGTGTTGACGATCTTGCCCGTCAGCACCTCGTCGCCCGTGCAGATCACCTCGATGCGCATGCGCTCTCCTCATGGGGCCCGAAGTGGCCGCCACCGCGACAGGATCATACACGCGACCACCGTGTTCGCGCGCCCGAGGGTATGATCGCGGACCGGAGGGTTTATGCGCGACGATCTGCCGCTGACGGGCTTCACCATCGTGGATCTCACCCGCGTGCTCGCGGGGCCGTACTGCACGCGCTTGCTCGCCGATCTGGGGGCGCGCGTGATCAAGATCGAGCGGCCGGGAGTGGGCGACGACCAGCGGCGGAGCTATCTGCAGCTCGAGCCGGGACGCCGCGACCAGAGCACGTACTTCGTCCGCGTGAACGCCGGCAAGGAGAGCGTGGGCGTCGACCTCCAGCGTCCGGAGGGGCAGGCCATCGTCCACGACCTGGCGAGGATCGCCGACGTGGTCGTGGAGAACTTCATGCCGGGAGTCGTCGCCAAGCTCCGCTGCGACTACGACACGCTCCGCGCCATCAAGCCCGATCTCGTCTACTGCTCGATCTCCGGCTTTGGCCAGACCGGTCCGTGGCGCGAGCGCCCGGCGTTCGCCCACGTCATCAACGCGTTCTCGGGGATGATGCACCTCGACCAGGGCGAGCACGCGGCGCCGAGCTCGTCGAACCTCCAGGCCGCCGACGTGCTGGCGGGAACGCACGCCTCGATGGCCATCGTCAGCGCGCTGCTGCGCAGGGGGCGCACCGGCCGGGGCGCCCACATCGACGTCTCGATGCTGGAGGCGCTCGTGGCCGCCGACAGCGTGACGTACGCCGCCGTGCTCAACGGCGGAGAGGAGTACGGCAGCCCGCGGCCGGGGATGATCGTGGCCCCGGTGGGCGGCCGCCACCTGGCCATGCAGTTCGTGGGCTCCGATCAGCTCTGGCCGCGCATGCTCGAGCTGATGGGCCGCCCCGACCTGGCGAAGGATCCGCGCTTCGACGACAGCGAGAAGCGCCGCAAGAACTGGCTCGAGCTGCGCACGATCGTGGACGCGTGGCTGGCCACGTATCCGACCGTGGAAGCCGCGCTTCGTGCGCTGTCGGGGGCGCGCATTCCCTGCGCGCCCGTCCTGCGCCCGGCCGAAGTCGTCGCGTCGCCCCATCTGGCCGAGCGTCAGTTCTTTCCGACCGTGTCGCATCCCGCACGCGGCGACGTGCGGGTGACGGCCAGCCCCTTCCATCTCGACGGCGCCCCCATGCATCCCCAGAGCGGGGCGCCGTATCGAGTCGGCGAGCACACGCGCAAAGTCCTCGCCGAGATCGACTACTCCACCGACCGCATCGACGCGCTCCAACGCGCGGGTGTCATCGGGGTGGCGTAGCCCGCGCTCGTTGCAAACCGTGCCACAATACGCGCGGGGTCCAGATCGACGGGAGGGATGCATGCGACTCAGCCTCGCCTACGAGATGCAGCGGCCGACGGTGGACGATCACGCGGTCATCGAGGAAACGCTCGAGCAGTGTCTGCTCGCCGACGAGATGGGCTTCGATACCGTCTGGTTCGTCGAGCACCACTTCCTCACGAGCTTCTCGATGTCGCCGTGCCCGGAGGTCATCTTCGGCGCGCTGAGCCGGCTCACCAAGCGCATCCGGCTGGGGTTCGGCGTGGTGATCCTGCCCTATCACCATCCCGTGCGGGTGGCCGAGCGCGTGGCCATGGTCGACCACATGTCCGGCGGACGCGTGGAGTTCGGCACCGGCCGCTCCGCGCCCTACGAGCAGATGGGCATGGGCATCGACCCGCGCAACACCCGCGCGATGTGGGAAGAGTCGCTGCGCATGATCCCCAAGGTCTGGGAGGACGGGCTCTTCTCGTGGGAGGGACAGTTCTGGAACGTCCCGCCGCGCGAGGTGCGGCCGAAGCCCTACCAGAAGCCGCATCCGCCGATCTGGGTCGCCGCGCTCCAGCCCCAGACGTATCACCTCGCCGCCGAGCTCGGCATCGGAGTGATGGCGCTCAGCGTGGCGGCGCCTTCGTATCTCGCCCCGCACATCAAGGAATACAAGGAGCGCGTGCGCCAGGCGAAGCCGGTGGGCAAGACCATCAACGATCAGTGGCTGAGCGCGACCATGGGTCTGTGCGACGCGGACAACCACGCGGCGCGTGAGATGGCCGCCAAGTCGCTGCGCACGTTCTTCGGGCCGGACCGGCCGTATCTCAAGGACCAGACCCATCTCTACGAGCAGCTGGTCGCGTCGTGGGGCGGGGTGCCGGAGCACCTGACCGCGAACTTCGCCCGCTATCTGAAGACCGAGGGCGGCACGGGCGAAGCGCCCGCGGTCGATCTCTCCGGAGGGTCCGGACAGATCGCGGCGGCGCTGTGGAACCAGATCGACGCCGACACGCTGACCGAGCGCGGCGTGCTGGTGGCCGGCGACCCCGAGAGCTGCCTGCGCAGCATCGCCATCCACGAGGAAGCGGGCGTCGACGAGCTACAGTTCCTGATGGCGACCGAGTCCGTCCCCCACGACAAAGTGATGTCGTCGATCGAGATGTTCGGCAAGCACGTCATCCCCGAGCTGAAGAAGAAGGCGTCACGTTAACAGGAGGATCATCATGGCCAGGATCAGGCACATCGCCATCCGCACTCCGGACCCCGAGAAGACCGCGGCGTTCTACAAGGACGTGTTCGGCCTGAAGGAGGTCGGCCAGGCCCGGACGGGCTGCTACCTGTCCGACGGCCACATCAACCTGGCGATCCTCAAGTCGCGCGACGAGGGCGGCGAGGAGAGTCCGCGCGACGCCGTCGGCTACGCGGGCATCCATCACCTCGGCTTCATGGTCGACAACGCCGAGGAGACCTACGAGAAGCTCGAGGCCGCCGGGGCCAAGCCCATGACGCCCCGGGCCGACCAGCCGAAGAACCACTTCAGCGGCTCCGGCCCCCGCTCCTACTACGAGGTCAAGTACCGCGGTCCCGACGCCCAGGAGATCGACGTCACCGAGAGCGGCTGGATCGGCATCGAGTAGTCAGCGCCACTTCTCCTCGGTGGCGCTCGACCGCTGCGCCGAGGTGAGCGTGCGCGGATCCTCGACGTCGACGGTCAAGTGCTCGGTCGGCTTGGGCGTCGCGGTCACCAGGCCGACCCCGTCGGGCGAGTGAAAGCGATGCCACGTGCCTTGCGGCACGACGACCATCGTCCCGGCGCTCACGGGGTAGGACTTCGGACCGTCCTCCGTGATGATGTGCAGCGTCGCCGAGCCCTCGACGATCTGCACGAGCTCGTCGCCGTTGGGATGACGTTCCCACGCGCCGTCGCCGGAAAACTTGGCGCTGTAGATGTTGCCGTCGCGAAACGGCGCCAGCGTGGCGAAGCCCCCGCTCGCCTTCCGGTCCGCCTCGGTCGTCTCCGGGGTGCGCCCGCGCAGCAGCGACAACTTGGAGAACTCCGCCTTGAGATCCAGGATCGTGATCATGATGCCCTCCCCATCGCCGGCACAGATGATACCAGGCGCGAGTTTGGCCACGATCTCTCGCGCGGGACTGATCCGCGACGGCGACAGGTGGCCACGCTCGAGAACTGACGCGTCAGGCGCGCGGGCCGGCCCCGCTCCGGCCGGCGATGACGCGCTCGAGCTCCGGGACGAGGTCGGCCCGATCGAGCGCCCGCTCCAGTAGTCGCAGGGTGTCACGGATCGCGTCGACATCGAGGTCGGGTTGCGCGCGGACGATGCTGGCGACGTCCTCAACGTCCCGCGGCCGGCCGGCGAGAATCTTCATCGCAACCAGATCCTCGGCAGAGACCACGGGTACGGCCACGTCACCGACTCGACGCTCGATCGCCCGCGCGAAAAACAGGTCTTCCAGTCCCGGCCCGGCCAGCACGATGTCGAGCGGCATTCGCGAGGGCACGTGCAGCAGCGGAATCACGCTGGTGGCCTTGACGAATCCGTCGGCGTCGGCGACGCGCAGTTCGAAACCCGAGCGAGAGAGCGCATCGACGAGCTCACGGCTCGACTTCGTGCCGAGCTCGACGGTGACGTCGACATCCGCGCTGAGGCGGGCAGAGCCGTGAAGGATTGCGGCCTGGGCGCCGAACAGAAACCAGCGGACGCCGAGCGCGCCGAGCCCCCGCGCGAGGTCGGCGAGAAGATCAGCGACCGGCTGCGGCGAGGAAGACACCGGCGGCACGATCGATCATGCGCTTGAGCGCGATGTGGTGAGCCAGGTCTTC
>DATHGT010000003.1:0-10065 GCA_035317605.1 Candidatus Acidiferrum sp.
GCTCACCGAAGCGAAACCTGCGCCCCTATCCCTCCTACAGGAACGCGCCAAGAGTGCCGACGCTCTCTTTCAGGCGGACCAGAAGGAGGCGGCCTTCCTTCTTCTCTGGAGCGCCGTCGAAGGCACGCTTCGCCTCCTTGCCGAGCGCGCCGATTTGCCACTTTCCAGTCTGCCGCCATCGGCTCTCATCCGAGACATGTACTCAGCCGGCGAGATCAGTGGGAAGCACTTCGATTTGCTGATGGAACTCCTCCCCATCCGGAATCAGCTAGTCCATGGGCTTGAAACCCAGGAAAACATGGACGTGGACCGACTCCGACTCCTCGGGCAAGAACTCCTTGAGGAGGCGAAAATCGGGCCAACGTAGCCCTGCTACGATGGATGCTCCCGTGTCGACTCTCCGCTGCCAGGCGGATGGAGTACCGCTCTTGTTCTTCATCCATGCACACGAGGACTCTCCCACATTTCGGCGGGGCCACGAATCATCAGACGCGTTGCCAGGCTGCTCACGCGGACCTATCATGGCCGCGTGATGGACCGGCCCGGCGAAGTGGAGGAGGGGGCATGCCGCGTCGGTTGATCAGCTCGGGGTCGTCGTTCGAGCGGGAGATCGGGTTCTCGCGCGCGGTCGTGGATGGGGAGTGGGTCTTCGTCTCGGGCACGACCGGGTTCGACTACCGGTCGATGACGATCTCGGACAGCCTGACCGAGCAGACCGAGCAGTGCCTGCGCAACATCCAGTCCGCCCTCGAGCAGGCGGGGGCGAGTCTCGGCGACGTGGTGCGGGTCACCTACATCCTGCCGAAGGGCGAGGACTTCCCCCAGTGCTGGCCGATCCTCCGGAAGTACTTCGGCGAGGTGCGGCCGGCGGCGACCATGATCTCGGCGCGACTGATCGACCCGCGGATCCAGATCGAGATCGAGGTGACCGCGCGCCGGCAGGCGGCCGGGTGAGCGGTCGATGCTGAGAAGCCTGCTCGCGCTGCCGATCCTGGTCGTCCTGCACGGTTGCGTGACCGCGACGTCGTGGGCGTCCCCGACGATCACGGTCGGCTCGGAGCAGATCCCGATCGCCGTGTCCCGGCCGGATGGGCCGGGGCCGTTTCCCGCCGTCGTGATCGTGCACGACTGTAGCGGTCTCGGCCCGCGCTCCAGCGGCGCGCCCGGACGCTGGGCGAAGGAGCTGGTGGCGCGCGGCTACGTGGTGGTCATGCCCGACAGCTTCACGCCGCGCGGTCACCCCGACGGCGTGTGCACGACACCGGTGGCGCAGCGTCGCACCGACGTGACTCCGGCGCAGCGGGCCCGCGATGCTCACGAAGCGCTCGCGTATGTGCGCGGGCTGCCCGACGTCGACGGCAAGCGCGTCGGCATCATGGGCGGCTCGCACGGCGGGACGACCACGCTCAACGCCATGATGGCGCCGGACGATGCCGGCGCGGGCGACAAGCGCGGCGGCTTCGCCGCGGGCGTGGCGCTCTATCCCCGGTGCGTCGCCGACGTCTATCGTCCCGTCGCGCCCGTGCTGATCCTCATCGGCGAGAAGGACGACTGGACGCCAGCGGAGCCGTGCCGGAAGCTCGCCGACGCGTCCCGCGCGGCCGGCCAGCCGGTGACGATCAAGATCTATCCCGGCGCGCACCATTCGTTCGACAGTGCGCGCCCCGAGCGCTATGTCGCCACCCGCATCAACCCGAACGCGCCTGGTGGTCGCGGCGCCACCACCGGCGGCGATCCCGCCGCGTGGGCCGACAGCATCCGCGAGGTCGCCGCGTTCTTCGACCGCCACCTCGGTCCGACGAAGCAATCCGACAAAGGAACGGTGAAGCCATGAATCAGGACACGATCACGGTCGTCAATCCCGCCGCCGAGGACGTCACCGAGCCGCTCGCGCTGGCGCCGCGTATCGCGTCGCTGCGCGGGGCGCGGGTCGCGCTGATCGACAACTCCAAGCACAACGCCGATCGATTTCTCGACGTGATCGCGAATTTGCTCGTGAGCGATCACGGCGTCGCCAAGATCGAGCGCTATCGCAAGGTCAGCGCGAGCGTGCCGACGCCGCCGGAGACGCTGCGCCGTCTGCTCGACGCCAGCGACGCCGCCGTCCACGGGGTCGCCGACTGAGGGTCGTGCGTCACGTGGGGTCTCCACGACGGGATCGAGATCGAGAAAGCGGGGCGGCCGGCGGTCACGGTGGTGACCGAGGCCTTTCAGGGCGCGGCCGCCGCTCGCGCCGCGGTGCTGGGACTCCCCGAACATCCGCGGGTGATCGTCGAGCATCCGCTGGCCAGCCGCACGCCGTCCGAAGTCGAGAAGGTCGCGGTGGCGGCGGTGGCGCGGATCGCGGCCGGCCTCTCGCGCGAGACCGCGCCGCGCGCGGACCGATCGGCGCGGGCGGCGTCGTCGTCGACGACGTCGGCTCGCGCCCAGCGGCGTGACATCGCCGGCGACTTCGTGGTCGCGAACGGTGTCCTCGAAGAGCTCGGGTGGACCGACGGGCTCCCGGTGATTCCGCCCACCGAAGCGCTGGTGAGCGCGATGCTGAGCGGGGCGACGCGAGCGCCCGAGGAAGTGCTCGGCCGCATGGAGCCGCTCCAGGGGACGGTCACGGTCGAGAAGGTCGCGGCCAACGCGGTGATGGCGGGCTGCCGTCCCGAGTATTTTCCGGTGGTGCTGGCGAGCGTGCGCGCGGTGCTCCAGCCCGCGTTCAACGTCGGCTCCACCGCGTGCACGACCGGCGGCTCGGCGCCGCTCATCATCGTCAACGGCCCCATCGCCCAGCGCCTCGGCATCAGCGGGGGCACCGCGTGCTTCGGCGGCAACATCAAGGCCAACGCGACGATCGGCCGGGCCTTGCGCCTGGTCATGCGCAACATCGGCGGGGCCAAGCCCGACGGCATGGAGAAGTCGACGCAGGCGTGGCCGGGCAAGATCGCCTGCTGCTTCGCCGAGAACGAGGCGCGCTCCCCGTGGGAGCCGTTCCACGTCGAGCGCGGCTACGCCGCCGACACCAGCATCGTCACCGTGGTGGCCACCCGCGGCATCTATTCCGTCACCGAGGGCGTGCAGACGAGCGGGCAGGGAGTGCTGGAGACGCTGGTCGCGTCGATGCGCTACGTGGGGAGCCCGATCTATCACCAGATGCACAACGGGATTCCGCTGATCGTGGCGCTGTGCCCGGAGCATGCCGAGGAGATCGCGCGCGCCGGCTTCGACCGGCGCGCCGTCCGCGAATTCATCTACGCTCACGCCCGGATGCCGGTGCGGGTGTTGCGCGACCGCGGCTACTACGCGCCCGACGCCTGGAAAGGGCTGGTCGACGAGTCCGACCCGGACGCGATGGTTCCCATCGTCAAGAGCCCGGACCGGATCATCCTTGTGGTCGCGGGAGGCGACGGACGCCACAGCTCGTGGATGCCGGCCTGGGGCGTGTGTCAGGGGGCCACCGAAATTATTCGGGACGTCGGCTGACCGCGTATACTCCCCGCGTGCCGACTTCTGAGCGGCAGGCCGAGGTTCAGCGCATGGTCGCGTCCTGGGCGGCCCGGCTCCGGGCGCACGACCTGGCGGTCGTGGCCGCGACGCTGTCGGATCTCGTCGAGCCCGTGCCTGCCACGGCCGTCCGCTCCGGCGACCTGCTCGTCCGGAAGTCGGACGACTCGTTCAGGTCGTATCGACTGATCGCGCGACGCCGCCTCGACTCCTCCCTGGCCTAGTTACCGCAGGAGCTTCTCCACCCTCACGCCGATCAGCCGGAGCTTCCTCTGCCGCGGGTTCTCGCGGTGATCGAGGAACGGCAGCAGCAGCCTGACCGCGCAAGTGTAGAGCGCCGGCTCGCTGGTCATCGCCTCGGGCGGCGTGTGGGAGCGGGTGAGCGTGCGGAAGTTCGAGAAGCGGACCGTGATGGTGACGGTGCGGAAGGCGCGGAAGCCCTGGCCCTCGAAGCGCGCGAAGACTTCGCCGGCCAGCGCGCGCACGCGCTCGAGCACGAAGGCGGCGTCCAGCGTGTCGACCTCGAAGGTCTCCTGCTCGCCCACGGACTTCGGCTCCCACTCGTTCGAGACCGGGCTGTCGGAGACGCCGCGGGCCTTGGCGTGCAGATCCTGGCCCCAGCGGCCGAACCACTCCACGAGCTGATCGAGGCCGAGCGCACGGAGATCGGCGACAGCGCGAATGCTCCGCTCGTGCAGCACGGCTTCGGTCTTGGGGCCGATGCCCGGGATCACGCGGATGGGCAGGGGATCGAGGAAGGCCTGGACGTCGGCCGGCGCCACGAGCATCAGGCCGTCGGGTTTCCTGGCGTCGGAGGCGATCTTGGCCACGAGCTTGTTGGGCCCGAGGCCGACCGAGCAGGTGAGCCCCTCGCGCTCGACGATCTCGCGCTTGATCTCACGCGCCCGTTCCGCGGCCGCGGCGAAGTCGTCGAGCGAGGACAGATCGAGATACGCCTCGTCGATGCTCGCCTCCTCGAAGGCGTCGGCGCGCGTGGCCAGGATGGCCATGATGCGCTCGGAGACCTCGACGTAGAGCTTGCGGTTGCCGCGGACGAACACGACCTCGGGCTCGCCCCGGCGCCGTGCGGCCTCGGCGAGCCGCCACGCGCGAGAGATCGGCAGGGCCGAGCGGATGCCGTAGCGCCGGGCCGCGTAGCTCGCCGCGGTCACCACCCCGCGGCCGTGGCCTTCCTTGGGATCGGCGCCGACGACCAGTGGCTTGTCGCGCAGCGCGGGCGTGTAGCGCGCCTCCACCGAGGCGTAGAACGCGTCCATGTCCACGTGCGCGATGATCCGCACCGCGGCGACGATGCTAGCCCATGTCCGAGGCGGGGTTCGAGGAGGTTCGGCTGGGCGTGAGGGAAGGCACGACGCACGGCTCCTCTATTTTGTGTCTGGCGGGGCCCACTGACGGAGCTCTCCAGGGCCGAGCGAGCGCACCGGGCAGACTCCAAAACTCGTGTAGTGGGCAGGGGTAATTCCGAGGCCGCCCTGCGAAAAGGTGGCGAACACACGGAGTTCATACTGGCCAGTAAACACGATGTCGGCGCTCTGGCAGGAGTTGTGGGGATCGAAAACGGGATCGAGAAACCGGCGATTATTGCCGCTGTTCGTCGCTCGCGCCTCGATGAGCGATGCCAGCTCTTCGAGCGTTGGCAGTCGCCAGTCGGCAAATCCCGCGCGCCGGGTCCGGTTGAACCCCTCGATCACGGCGTTTAGGTCGCCCTCCAGAAGGTCGATCTTTGACGTTAACCTCTCACCGGCCGCGTGCCACATGAGACCCGTTGCGCGGTCGATGACGATTCGAACGTCGTTCAGTGTCTTCGGCTCGTATTCGTGCCGAAAGTGTCCGAAGACGCTCTCCATCTGAATCATGAACCTCGAGTCAGCGTTTTCCACCGTCCGAGCAGGGTGATTGAACCCCTTGGCTTTGATCAGCCGCAGCAGCTCGCTTTCATGCAGCACCATTGGCGTACTTCGCAGGCTGACGCCGAACCTCACGCCCCAGCTCTCGAGCGCGTACTGAGCGATGAGCGAGGGGCTCGCGAAGGCGTACGGGCTCTGTTCCCGCGTGATCACCCCAATCACCTGATCGCCTTTGAGGAGCGGCCCGCCGGAATTGCCGCGGTCCACCGCTCCCGAAAAGACGATCGCCTTTCCGCGCCGCCCGACGATGGTGCCCGACGTCACCGCCCACGGAACGCTCACGCTGCGCGGGAAGCCGATCATGGCCACCGGCTCTCCCGGCCTCGGGTCGAGGTCACGGTTGATGCTCAGGACCACCGTGTCGGGCGGCACGTCGCCTTCCACGATGAGGGCGGCGAGCCCGTCGGGATCGTCGGCCTCGCGTCCCAGCAGGCGAGCGGGGTAGAGCCGTCGCGAGCTGAAGAATTCGACGCCGATTTCATCCGAGCCGTCTACCACGTGGGACGCCGTGACCACGTACGCCGCCCTCGATTCGGTCCGGACGACGATGCCTGTCGCCGGGATCTGGCCGGGCTTCTTCGACACCACCTTGACGACGCCGCGGCGGACGAGATCCAGATCCTGCGCGCCGCCGTCGCGAGGCAGCAGCGTCCACGTGAGGGCGAGAACGAGGACGAGGAGGGCGCGTTTCATGCTTTGGCCTCCTTCAGCGCGCGCCGTGCGAGCAGTCGGTACACGCCGGCTACGGTCGGGATCGCCCAGGCGAGCACGCCGAATCCCACCCATCCCGGCTTGCGCGTGAGACTTCCCAGCAGGCTCAGCCGGTGATCGGTGCTCGCATACTTCTGTTGCGTGGTGACACGGCCCGCGATGCCTTCCAGGTCGAGCTTCACCCCGCGACGCGCCGGATCGACGGCGATCCGGCGGATGTGGAATCGCTGCAGGCGTTCCAGCGTGACGATATCGCCGCTGCGGACCATCCACGGCGGCGCGCCCGGACGGTCCGGATAACTGAGCTGCCCCTCGGCGACGACCGCGCTCACGCGCCGGCCGAGATCGTCCTGGTGCGTGAAGTCGATCGCGGTGATCGGGACCGTGCCGTCCGCGAAGAGCGTGACCGGCTCGCTCGCTGGACCCGGCGGGAGCGTGATCGAGACCACGAGCAGGCCGGTCTTGCCCTTGACCTCGACGGGAGCGCCGTCCTTGCGCATCTCGATCCGCCACGTCCGTGCTTGGCTTGGCGGCCCCGCGGGCTCCGCCAGTCCGGTCACGGTCGTGTCGGTCGCCATGACCTTGATCACATCCGACATCGGCAGCCGAAGGAGGGGCTGGGGGTGCGTGAGCGTGAGCGTAAATGAGCGGCTGGCCGCGCCGGCGGTCTCCAGCGTGACGGCGGACGGCGCCGGCACCGTGATGGGCCTTAGCGTTCCCAGCACTCCGGCCCGGGACGCCGTGGGCTCGAGCGTCAGCGCGGGCAGACGCAAGCC
This sequence comes from Candidatus Acidiferrum sp., assembly GCA_035317605.1. Lineage (GTDB taxonomy): Bacteria > Methylomirabilota > Methylomirabilia > Rokubacteriales > CSP1-6 > DATHGT01. The sequence continues at coordinate 6,908 of DATHGT010000003.1, forward strand.
GTCCGCGGCTCTGAACTCGACGACATTGTCGACGGCCGCCACCTTCCGCCACGCCGATTCGGGGAATCGATCCATCGCGAGATCGTACCTCGCCGGATCCGCCGCCTCGACCGCGTTGGCCTCGATCGACACGACGGCAAAGCGCTCGACCGTGATGGCGGTGAAGGGCGTCGAGTCGAGAATCCTGGCCAGCGGCGGATCGGCGGGAGCGAGCGTGAACTCCGCCCGCTTGACCGTGAGCGCGAGCCGGACGGCCGTGGGGATGCGCCAGCTCATCAGCATCCACCCGAGGAGCGCCGCGATGATCGTGGGGGCCACGAGAAGGGCGGCGGCCCACGCGTGGCGCGCGCCCGTTCGCGGAGGGGGAACCGAGCGGGGAGGCTTGATGTCGCGGCCGGCCACTTCTTGCACGAGTCGCTCGAACCCCTCGTGCGGTGAGAGCTCCGGCCAGCCGAGCAGCCGGACCGTCTGCAGACGTCTGAACTCCAGAGGAGGCGTGACGTCTTCGATGAGCGCCGGCAGCAGCACTCGCCGATCCCGGGCGTCACTGGCCTCGGTCTTGACCCACTCGGACGACACCGAAGCCCGGGACCACAGAACGATGACACAACGGGCCTCGGCCAGCTCCCGCTCGATCTCCGCGTCGAACGGCTGACCGATCGTGATCTTTCGGTCCCACCAGACGGACCACCCATGCTCCGCCAGGGCACTGGCCAACGCTTCGGCGATGGCCCAGTCCTCGGCCGCGTAGCTCAGGAAGATGTCACTCACGGGATCGTAGGCTGGTGCACGAAGCGCACGGTCTGATCGAGCTTCAGGTTGGTATCGAGCCAGTAACCGTCCAGAACCACGCGGTAGACTCCCCCTTCGGCGCCCAGCGCGCTCCAGTGCACCGAGAACGGCCGGCTCCCGCGCGCCCTCAATGGCCCTTCGGTCACGAGCGGCTGAGGGCGCCCCTGTCGGTAAACGGTGTACGCGATCCGTGCATCGGCGCTGGTCTTGAAAACGAACACGTATCCCCGAACCGTCGCCGGACGCTGGGCGTGATAGAGGAGGGCCGGCGCCACGCGCTCGTCGGCAGAAGCATCCGGCCGACCGAGCCGCGCCACCACGCCGAGCTCGGAGAGTGGCAGCCGGGGATCGAGCTTGCGAAGCACGGGGTCGGTCGGCCACGCGAACTCGTTGCCGAACCCCCGCGTCCACGGACGGGGCGAACGCGCGCGGTCGAGCCAGTAGTAGTGCTTGACGTCCAGCTCCCGGACGGTCAGATGGATGTCCGAGTCGTGCTCGAGAAAGAATCGGACTTTCAGCTGGTCCGGCAGCGCCGGCGCCGGATCCTGGTAGTCGATGAGCGCGGAGATCAGCTCGATCTCGGCCCCCGAGACGGGGCGCGGCCGCACGCCCTCGTACCGATCTCCCCGGTTCTGGTACTCGAGACTCGACTGAGCGGGGACGCGGGCGGAGATCAGGCAGGTCGTCACGAGGAGGAACGCGCCGAGAATCCACGCCGGCAAGGCTCTCGCATCATACCCACAGGTCATGGCCGACCTACTGTAACCCGGACCGGTCGTGGGACGCGTGCGGCTTCAGCCGGCTTCGGTGACGATTGCGGTCAGCGCGCGGGCGACGAGGTCGAGCGCGCGGGGATCGAGCGTGGAGGAGGCGTCGCCGCTCGTGTGGTAAGTGTCGAACGGAGGGGGGCGGCGCATCGCGTGAAGGAGCGCGCTGCGCACGGGGCTCAGCACAAATCGACGTAGGGCGTCGGCCTGGGCGAAGGGGACCACGCTGAGGCCGTAGGCCGGAATCCCAGCCGCGGCGAACGCGCGATGATCGCTGCCGAAGACAGGGATGCGGCCGACCGCGTGATAGCCCTCGTCGCGGCGTAACCCGAAACCGTCGAGCGCGCCCGTCGTCCGCCGCAAGAAATCGGTCTCGGCTCCGACGTCCCACACGACGAGGCTGTCGCCGATGCCGCACAGCTCGAGGCTCAGCACGCCGGCGATGTTCGGGAGCGGCACGTCGCGGACGTAGGCGCGCGCGCCGAGGTAGCCCAGCTCCTCGGCCGCGGTGAACAGCACGCGCACGCGGAGCGAGGGCGGGACCTTCAGGCGCGGCAGCAGGTGCAGGAGGATGCCGACGGCCGCCGCGTTGTCGTTGGCGCCGGGGCTGCCGGGCACCGCGTCGTGATGGGCGATCAGCACGACCACGCGGTCGCCGCCGCCGATCTCGACGCTCAGGTTCTCGCCGCGGCCCTCGAAGGTCGCGAACCGATGGCTCTCGATCGCCGCTCCGCGACGCTCGAGATACCAGCGCACCGCGGCTTCGCGCTCGGCGTTGCTGCGGCCTTCGAGCAGCGCGGTGAGCGGAAGCGGATCGTCGCCGCGCGCGACCACGTCCGCGAGGGGAACCGGGGGCGGCAGCGGCGCGGGGTGGCGGCGCCGGTTCATCACGCGGGTGAGCCCGCTGTTGATGCGGCCGCGGACGTAGAAGCCGAGGTCGCGGAGGCTCATGGGATGCCGAGCAGCGCGCAGGCGGTGGCTGTCATCGTCGCGCCCATTTCGTCGAAGGATTCACCCCGCAGCTCGGCCACCCGCGCCGTTGTGATCGAGAGATACGCCGGCTCGTTGCGCTTGCCGCGATAGCCCTGGGGCGGCAGGAACGGACAGTCCGTTTCGACCACGAGCCGATCGCCCGGGACGAAGCGCGCGACGTCGGGCAGCGCGCGGGCGTTCGGGTACGTCACGGGGCCGGCGAGCGAGATCACCAGGCCGAGATCGAGGCAGCGGCGCGCGATCGTCACGTCGCCCGAGAAGCAGTGCATGGTCCCGCGCACCTCCGCCACGCGCTCCTCGGCGAGGATGGCCAGCGTGTCCTCGTGGGCGTCGCGGCAGTGGATCACCACGGGCTTGCCGACCCGCCGCGCGGTCCCGAGCAGCGCGCGGAACACGCGGTGCTGGTCCTCGCGCGGCGAGAGATTGCGAAAGTAATCGAGCCCGATCTCGCCGATGGCCACGACTCGCGGCTCGGCGGCCAGCCGCTCGATCTCCTCGAGGACCGCGACGTCCGCCTCCGCGGCGTCGTGGGGATGGATGCCGACGGTGGCCCACACGTCGGCCTCGCGCGCGGCCAGCGCGATCGACGCCCGCGACGTCTCGACG
>DATHGT010000004.1:0-4881 GCA_035317605.1 Candidatus Acidiferrum sp.
CGGCCAGGCAGCTCGCCTTCGGTCATTCGTTCGGGCTGGATCCTCCGGTGAAGTGGGGCGACGAGGTGATTCGTGTCAACCGGTTCAGCGCCGGCTTCACGCTCGCCTACCTGCCGGCGCTGGCGCTGGTGAGTCCCCTCGTCTCCTGGGTGCCGTCGTTGCGGGCGACGCCGTACGATCCTGCCCTCGCCTACAATCCCGAGCTGTACCGGAACCTCGCGTACCTGCTCTGCTCCTGGCTCAACCCTCTCATCACCGCGCTCACGGGATCGCTGGTCTTCATGATCGCGCGACGGTTGGGGATGACGCCCGGCTGGGCGGTGATGTCCGCGCTCGTCTATGGGGTCGCCTCCCCGGCCGCCGCCTACGCGCGCTACGACTTCTCCCAGCCGCTGGCCGGCCTCGCACTGACGGCCGCCGCGTATGCGTTGATCGATGCCGGCTCTCCTGGCCGTCTTCGACCGTTCGTGACCGCCGGGGGCGCGCTCGGCGCCATGTTGCTCACCCGGCCCGAGCTCGGCGCGTTGATCGCGTGGGTCGGCCTCTGGCTGGCTGTCGACGCCCGTCGCTCGAGACCGCGGGCGGTCGTCGTTCGCCTCTCGGCGCTCGCCGCGGTGGTGATCGGCGCCCTCGCGCTTTCTCTGTGGCTCAATCACGCCCGGTTCGGCGACTGGACCCGCACCGGATACGCGCCCCTGACGCGGCTGTTCCGGCCGTCGCAATTTCTCGAGGGCGCGGCCGGCCTGCTGTTGAGCCCGGGCCGCGGCCTCTTCGTCTTCTATCCGATCGCCTGGCTGGCGCCTCTCGGACTTCGCCGGCTCGTCAGGGAGCGCCACGCCGTGGGCGGGCTCTGGTCCGGGCTGGCCGCCGCTTCGTTCCTGCTCTACGCCGTCTTTCGGTGGTGGTGGGCCGGGTGGAGCTGGGGGCCGCGCTTTCTCGTGCCCGTCCTGCCTCTGCTGACCGTCGCGGCGACGTTCTGGGCTTCTCACCGCCGAGACCGCGCGGCCCCCTGGCGAACGCGGCTCTTCGCGGCCCTGGCGGCGCTCGGCATCGTGGTCGCGTGGAACGGAATTCTGTTCGACGTCGTCCTCTACTACGGCTGGACCGAGCACGTGATGGGAATACCCCAGACGGCCAGCGCGCAGTTCTCTCCGGCCGCCTCGCCGCTCATCTCGGGCTGGCGATTCCTGACGACGACATCGGTGGACCTCTTCCTGCTGCGACTGGGAAAGATCGCCGGCTCCGCCGGAACCGTGGCCGCCGTGATCATCGCGTCCGCGCTGGTCGGTTGTCTGGTGTGGTCAGCCCGCCGCATTCTCGCGAGCCTGCGCGAGCACGGCGCGGGCGGGCGAATCTGATACCCTGCGGCGGCGATGGCGGTCAAGTGGGTCCTCGTGTGCTGTGGCTTCCTGGTCCTGGCCGCCTTCGAAACGCGGTCACTGCTCGCGCACTTCGGGACCCACCTCGGAAGCCAGGGCGGCGACATTTTCTTCCTCGCCTACGTGCTGGCCTGGGACGCGCACGCGCTGACCACCGATCCGCTCCGTCTCTTCGACGCGACCGTCGCGTATCCGCTGGATCGCTCGCTGGCCTACTCGGATCATCTGCTCGGTGTCATGCCGCTCTTCGCGCCGGTGTACCTGTTCACCGGAAACGCCGTGGCGGCGTACAACACGGTGGTGCTGCTCTCGGGGCTGATCGGCGCGCTCGGTGCCTCCGCGCTGGCGTGGTGGTGGACGCGGCGGTGGTGGCCGTCGATCGTGGCCGGCACGCTCTTCGGCTGGGCGCCCCTGCGTCTGAGCCAGATCGGCCACCTCCAGATGCTGACCTTCTTCTGGGCGCCGTGGGCGCTGCTGTTCCTCGATCGCTTCCTGCGCGCTCGCCGGTGGGTCGATCTGTGGGCGTTTGCCGTCTTGTACTGGCTGCAGGTGCTCTCGTCCTTCTACCTGGGCCTCATGCTCACGGTCGCGGTGGCGCTGTACGTGGGGTACTACGCGTGGGCCGTCGATCGAGGACGGCTCGGGCGCGCGCTGGGGACGCGCGCGGCGGCCTTCGTGGTCGCCAGCCTCGTCGTGCTCCTGCCGTTCCACCTCCCCTACCTCGAGATCCACCGGGCGTGGGAGGCGGCGTGGACACCGGGAGCGCTGGCCGGCTTCTCCGCCGACGTGCAGAGCTATCTCTCCGCTCCTCCGCTGGTGAACGATCTCTACGTCTCGCTGTTTCGGCCCGTCACCCCGATCGGCGCTCACGAGCGCTTGCTGTTTCCAGGCCTGGTCCTGCCCGCGCTCGTGCTGCTCGGGTTCTTCGCCCGCGTTCGCGAGGTCGCGACGGCGGACGTGCGGCGCGTCCGGCGACTCTTCGGGCTCGTCCTCGCGGTCGCCTTCGTGCTGTCGCTCGGACCGTACCTCGTGCTCTGGGGCGTGAACACGCGGATTCCGATGCCCTACCTGCTGCTCTACTACGTCGTTCCCACGTGGTCGGCCATGCGGGTGCCCGCGCGCTTCGCCTTCCTGGTGCTGGTCGCGGTCATCCCGCTGTCGGCACTCGGCGCTCAAGTCGTGGCCGAGCGCGTGGCGGCGCTGCGCGCCGGGGCGACCTGGCGGCGCCTGGCCGGGCCCGCGACCGGACTCGCGTTCGTGGGCCTCTTCCTGCTCGAGCTGGGCGCCAAGCCCCTGCCCCTGCAGGCGGCGCCGAGCGGGCGGGACGCTCCGGAAGTCTATCGGTGGCTGGCGCGCGAGCGCCCCGGTCCCATCGCGGAGATCCCCGTCGACTTCACCAGTCGCGACCAGAAGTATCTCTATCTGAGCACCCTGCACTGGCTGCCCCTGGTCAACGGCCGGAGCTCGTTCACGCCGTCCAGTTACGACGCGATGAAGACGTCGCTCGGCGCGCTTCCCGGTCCGCGGGCTCGGCAGTACGCGGCGGCGCTCGGTCTCCGGGCCCTCGTGGTGCACGGTGATGAGCTGTCGCACGACGCGCGGAGCCGCTGGGCCGCCGCCGAGGGGGCCGGTCATCTGCGCCGCCTCGCCGCGTTCGGTCCCGACGTCGTCTACGGCATCGCGGCGATCGAGCTCGCGTCATCGCTCCGTGTCCGACTCGCCGCGCCCGCCGCGCTGACGACCCGCGCGGTTGCCACGCTCGGTCTCCGGCTCGAGAGCGATGGAACGCGACCGTGGGCCCAGGGCACGCCCCACGGTGTCGCGCACGGCACCGTGACGTGGACGAGCCTCGACACCGGAACGCCGACGGCCACGCGCGTCCCGGTCATGCTCCCGCTGGTCGTCGGTTCCGGTGAGAGCGTGCCGGTGCCGTTCCGCATCGGCGCACCGGCCAAGGCGGGCCGGTACACGCTCGAGGTCGAGCTCGACGTCCCGCCGATCGCGACCGCGCGCCAGACGCTGGAGATCCGCGACGCGCCGAAGCTTCCCACCAGCGCCGATGCCGGCGCTCGTCTCACCGCGCGCTACCGTCTCGAGGACGGCGACGCGCCCCGCCGGCTCGCCCCGGGAGCGGCGCTTCACCTGCGGATCGTCGCCGTCAACGCGGGCGACGCCATGTGGCTGACCAAGCCCCGCGGCAAGACGGGAGACGTCGCCCTCGAGTGGCGCTGGCTCGACGCGACCGGGCGTCCGGCATCCGAGAGCGCCGACCGGACACGCATCCGTTACGACGTCTACCCTGGACAGCGCTACGAGTTCGACGAATGGCCGACGCCCCCGACGCGGCCCGGGCACTACGTGCTCGAAGCGGGACTCGTGGCCGAAGGCGTGGGCGCGTTCGTGTCGGACCCGCCGGTGAGCCTCGCGGTCGAGGTCGGGCCATGACGGAGCTCGCCCCGGAAGTCTCCGTCGTCATGCCCTGCCTCAACGAGGCCGAAACCCTGGCCACCTGCATCGCCAAAGCGCGGCGCGCCTTGGACGAAGCGAAGATCCGCGCAGAGATCATCGTCGCCGACAACGGCAGCACCGACGGCTCCCAGGGTCTGGCCACCGCGTCCGGGGCGCGCGTCGTCCACGTGAGCGCTCCGGGCTATGGGAGCGCGCTGATGGGCGGGATCGCCGCGGCGCGAGGTCAGTACGTCATCATGGGTGACGCCGACGACAGCTATGACTTCTCCGATCTGATGCCGTTCGTCGTACGACTCCGCGCCGGCGACGACCTGGTCATGGGCAATCGCTTCACGGGCGGGGTCAGACGCGGCGCCATGCCGGCGTCCCATCGCTATCTGGGCAATCCCCTGCTCACCGCGATCGGGCGCTTGTTCTTTCAGAGTCCCTGCGGCGACTTTCACTGTGGTCTGCGCGGCTTCAACAAAGCCGCGGTCATCCAGCTGGATTTGCGAACCACCGGGATGGAATTCGCCAGCGAAATGGTCGTCAAGGCGACCCTGCACGGGCTCCGGATCACCGAAGTGCCGACGACGCTCTCGCCGGCCGGCCGGAGCCGCCCACCGCACTTGCACACCTGGAGAGACGGCTGGCGTCACCTCAGGTTTCTGCTCCTGTACAGTCCGCGCTGGCTGTTTCTCTATCCCGGCGTCTTGCTGATGCTCGGCGGCGCGGCGGTCGGCGCCTGGCTGCAACCGGGCCCGAGAACCGTCGGCGGCGTGACGTTCGACGTCCACACCCTGGTCTACGCCGCGATGTCGATCCTCGTCGGCTTCCAGGCGATCGCGTTCGCCGTGTTCACCAAGGTGTTCGCCATCAGCGAAGGGTTGCTCCCGGAGGATCCGCGGTTGAGCAAGGTGTTTCGCTGGGTCACGCTCGAAGTCGGGCTCATCGTCGGCGCCGTGGGAGTGCTCATCGGCCTCGCCGGCTCGGTTCGCGCGCTGGGCTTCTGGGGCGAGCACGCCTTCGGTCAACTCGACCCGTCGCACACGCT
>DATHGT010000005.1:0-15365 GCA_035317605.1 Candidatus Acidiferrum sp.
CAGGCGGGCATCACCGTCGACGTCGCGGGACTGGGCGGCGACTTCAAGTTCATCAAGACCGTCGCGTCGGCGTCGTACTTCAAGCCGATCTGGTTCGGCCACATCCTTTCCGGCCGCGTCGAGGGTGGGTACGCGTTCGGGTGGGGATCGGACGCGAGGGTGCCGATCTTCGAGCGCTTCTACTTGGGTGGTCCCAACAGCCTGCGCGGGTGGAAGTTCCGTCAGGTGTCTCCGGTCGACGAAACCGGATTCGCGGTGGGCGGCACCACGGAGGTCCTCGCCAACGCCGAGTACCACATCCCGCTGCCCTTCGGCCTCCGACTCGCCGGCTTCTTCGACGTCGGCAATGTCTACGCGCAAGGGAAGGTGTTCGATCCGAGCAAGCTCCGTTCGGACGTCGGGGCGGGCGTGCGCTGGCTGTCCCCGTTCGGCCCGATCCGGCTCGACTACGGCGTCAAGCTCGACCGTCACCCCACCGAGGATCTGGGCGCGTTTCAGTTCTCGGTCGGATCCGCATTTTAGGAGGATGTTCATGCCACGGCGATTCTTCGCGCTCGTGCTGATCGCCGGCGCCGTTCTGTTCGGCGGCTCGGGCGCCGGGGCGCAGGCGCCGACGCGGATCGGGTACATCGACCTCGCGCGGGTGCTCGCGCGCTCGGCGGCCGGTGTGGCCGCCCGCGAGCAGCTCGAGCGCGAGAAGGCGACCATGCAGAAGGAGATGGACGGCAAGCGTGTCGAGCTCGACAAGCTCCGCGAGGAGCTCGAGAAGAAGGGCTCGCTCATGACGGCCGACGCCCGCCGCGACCGCGAAGAGGCCATGGAGCGCAAGCGGCGGGACGCCACGCGCCTGGCCGACGACTTCCAGCGCGAGCTGGGGCGCAAGGAGCAGGTGCTCGCCCAGAAGGTCCTGCAGGACATCACCGGCGTGATCGAGCGCGTGGGCAAGCAGAAGGGGTTTTACCTCGTGCTGGAGCGGCGCGGGGCCGGTGTGCTCTTCAGCGCCCCCGAGGCCGACCTGACCGATGAGATCATCAAGGCGTACGACCAGGAGACAGCCGCCAAGGGGAAGAAGTAGGGCGATGGGCGCCGGGGCGGGCTTCGCCCTCGGCCGGCTGGCCCAGATGCTCGAGGCGACGCTGGATGGGCAACCCGAGCGCGTGGTGACCGGCGTGGCCGCGCTGGCGAGCGCCGGTCCCGACGACCTCACGTACATCGCCGATCACGCGCACCTCGAATCGGCCCGCGCCTCCCGCGCCGGCGCCTTCATCGCCCCCGTCGGCCTCAGCGGACTCCCGGCCCCCACGCTGCGCTGCCGCGAGCCGCGGCGGGCCCTGGCCACGGTGCTCCACTTGTTCCATCCCGGCGTCGAGCCCGCCCCCGGCATCGACGAGTCGGCCCGCGTGGCCGCGGACGCGCGGGTGCACCCGACCGCGGCGATCGGGGCCCTGGCCGTCGTGGAGTCCGGCGCGGTGATCGGCGCGCGGGTGTGGGTCGGGCCGCTGGTCTACGTCGGCTCCGGGGTCGCGATCGGCGACGGCTGCCTCCTGCACCCTCACGTCGTGATCTATGGGGGGTGCCATCTGGGACAGCGCGTGATCGTCCACGCGGGCGCGGTCATCGGGGCCGACGGGTTCGGCTTCGTCCCCGACCGTCAGGGGCCCCTGAAGATCCCGCAGGTCGGGACGGTGATCGTCGAGGACGACGTGGAGATCGGGGCCAACAGCACCATCGACCGGGCCACCCTCGGCGAGACCGTCATCGGGCGCGGCACCAAGATCGACAACCTCGTGCACATCGGCCACAACGTCGAGGTCGGCGAGCGCTGCCTCATGGCCGCTCAGAGCGGGATCTCCGGGTCATGTCACATCGGTAACGACGTGATCATGGGCGGGCAGGTCGGCCTCGCCGACCACGTGCGCATCGGGGACGGAGCGATGCTCGCCGGTGGCACCGCGGTGATGCGGGACGTTCCCGCGGGCCAGCGCTTCGCGGGGCGCTGGGCACGTCCGGCCACGCTGACCCATCGCATCTGGGTCGCCGAATCCCAGCTGCCGGACTTGCTCCGCAGCGTCAAGACCCTCGAGCGGCGGCTGGCCGCGCTGGAGGGGCGCGCGGGTGACCGTGGGTGACCCGGCGACCATGACGGCGGCGGCGATCCACCCGACGACCATCGTGGACCCCGGTGCGACGCTCGGCCCGGGCGTCCGGATCGGTCCGTTTTCGGTGATCGGCTCTCAGGTCGTGCTCGGGTCCGGAGTAGAGATCGGCAACCACGTCACGCTGGAGAGCCGGGTAGTGCTGGAGGCCGCGGTCAAGGTGGGGCACGGCGCGGTGATCGGCGGCGTGCCCCAGGACGTGAAGTTCAAGGACGGCACCCCGTCCGGCGTCCGCGTCGGCGCCGGCACGGTCATCCGCGAGCACGTCACCATTCACCGTGCAACCACGGCTGACGGGTGGACGGAGATCGGCCGCGACTGCCTCATCATGGCCGGTGCTCACATCGCCCACGACTGCCGGCTCGCCGATGGCGTCATCGTCATCAACAATGCCGGACTCGCCGGGCATTGCACGGTCGGTGAACGCGCCACCGTGGGCGGGATCGTCGGGGTGGGGCCGTTCATGCGCATCGGCGCCTACGCCTATCTCGGCGGCGTCAGCGGGCTCACCATGGACCTGCCGCCCTTCATGCTCGCCGCGGGTCGGCCGGCCACCGTGCGCGGCGTCAACGTGGTCGGGCTCCGTCGAGCGGGCATTGGCGCCCCGGAGCGGCGGATGATTCAGGACGCTCACCGGCTGCTCTATCGAGAGGGACTCACCCCGAAAGCCGCGCTCGATCGAATCCGCCAGGAGATCCCGGCGACGCCGCGCATCGCCCTGCTCGTCGAGTTCGTGGAGACGGCGCGCCGGGGCATCTGCGGACCCCCGCGCGGGGCCGACCTCCTCGAGGGCGAGGAAGCGCTCTGATGGACGCCGCCGGGCCGCGGCTGAGGGCCGCCGTCGTGGGCGCCGGCCACATGGGTGCCTACCACGCGCTGGCCTACGCGGAGCTTGCCGACATCGTCCTCGTCGGCGTCGTCGACCTCGATCCCGACCGCGCGCGCACGGTGGCCCGACACTACGAGGCCCGCGCGTTCACCGACCATCGCGACCTCATCGGCCGCGCCGACGTGGTCAGCGTGGCGGTGCCCACGGAGGAGCACTTCCACGTGGCCCGCGATCTCCTGGAGGCCGGCATCGACGTGCTGGTCGAGAAGCCGATGACCCCGACGCTGACGGAGGCGAGCGAGCTGTTCGCGGTGGCCCGGCGGGCCGGGGCCGTGCTCCACGTCGGCCACGTCGAGCGCTTCAACGGGGCGGTGCAGGAGCTGCGCAACATCGTGGACCGGCCCATGCTCATCGAGTCCCGCCGGCTCGGCCCCTTCGTGCCCCGCGTCCAGAAGGACACGGTGGTGATGGACCTCATGATCCACGACCTCGACATCGTGCTCGCGCTGGCCGGATCGATGCCCCGGCGGGTCACCGCGTTCGGCTCCCCCGTGCACTCCGAGGTCACCGACGTGGCCAGCGTCCAGATCGCCTTCGCCTCCGGCACCATCGCGACCATCGCGGCCAGCCGGGCCACCGAGGAGAAGATCCGCACCCTCGCCATCACCCAGCGCGACGCCTACATCGTGCTCGACTACGTCGACCAGGACATCCAGATCCACCGGCGGGCCGCCCAGGAATATCTCGTCAACCGCGAATCGATCCGCTACCGGCAGGCCTCGTTCGTGGAGCACCTGTTCGTGCGCAAGGACAATCCCCTGAAGCTCGAGATCCTGCACCTCATCCGGACCGCGCGCGCCCGCCGAGCCGGCGAGGCGCTGGCCCTCGCCGAGGCCGACGATCTCCGCTCGCTCGCCATGGCCCTCGCCATCGAGCGGATGATCCGCGACGGGGTCGCCTCCGAGGCCTGGCCGCAGGAGCCGCCGTGGAGCGCTCCCTCGGCCTGATGTGCGGCGCCGGCGTGCTGCCGGCACGCATGGCGGAGCACGCACGGCGGCGGGGCTGGCGCGTGGTCGCGTTCACCTTCGACGAGGCCTCCGGCGTGACGGACCGCGCGGACGCCGTGGTGCCGGCCCGCATCGTCGAGCTGGGCGCGGTGCTCGAGCGGGTGACCGCCGAGGGCATCGCGAGCGTGCTGTTCTCCGGGCGATTCTCCATGCCCGCGGTGCTGCGCGTGGGGAACGCCGCCGACGCCACCTTTCGTGGCTTCGAGGCGCGCGCCCAGTCGCGCAGCGGGGCGGCCTTCGTCGACGCGATCATCGCCACCCTCGCCGCGCGCGGCATCGCGGTGCTCGATCAGCGCGACTTCGTGGGCGACTGGCTCGTGGGGCCGGGCTGCTGCTCGGCGCGCCCGCCCAGCGAGGAAGAATGGAGCGACGCCCGGTCCGGCCTGACGATCGCGCGGACGATCGCCAGCGCCCGGATCGGCCAGACCGTGGTGATGCGCCACGGCGCGGTGGTGGCCGTCGAGGCCGTCGAGGGGACGACCGAGACCGTCCGCCGCGGCGCCGAGCTCGGGGGCAGGGGCGCGGTCGTCGTGAAGGCCGTGGCTCCCGATCACGACTACCGGTTCGACGCTCCCGCCGTCGGTCCCGAGACGCTGGTCGCGGCCGCCGACGGCGGCGTCGCGGCGATCGCGATCGAGGCCAACCGCGTCCTGCTGTTCGATCGCGCCGAAGCCCTGCGCATCGCCGATGCCGCGGGCATCGCCGTGATCGGCATCGACGACCCCTCATGAGCCGACGGTTCGGTCCGGTCATGACGGGGATCCGTCGCGCGATCTCGAGGCTCGCCCCGGCGGAGCGGTGGCGCGCCGACGGTTGGAGGGGCGGGGAGCCAGCGAGCCGTTCACACGCCGGTCGGTCGATCATGATCGTGGCCGGCGAGGCGTCCGGCGACGCGCACGGCGCGCGCCTGTGCGCCGCCATCTGCGCCCTGGCTCCCGAGACCCGCATCTTCGGCATGGGCGGCGACCGCATGCGCGCGGCCGGCGCCGATCTGCTGGCCGACGTCAGTCGCCGGGCCGGCGTAGGCAGTACCGAGGTCGTCTCGAGCATTCCGGAGCTCTACCGGGTGTACCGGCGCCTGCGCGCGGCGCTCGAGCGGGAGCCGCCATCGGTGCTCGTCCTCGTGGACTTCCCCGAGTTCAACCTGCGGCTCGCCGCCACCGCGTGCCGCCTCGGGGTGCCCGTCGTCTACTTCGTCCCGCCGCAGGTGTGGGTGTGGCGGCGCTGGCGCATCCGGACCATCCGCCGGCGCATCTCGCTCGTGCTCGCGGTCTTTCCCTTCGAGCGCGCGCTCTACGCCGACGCCGGCGTGCCCGTGGAGTTCGTGGGACATCCCGTGCTGGACTCGCTGGCCGCCGCCCCGTCGCGCCACGAGGCCCGTCGCGCGCTCGGTCTCGACGACACCTCGCGGGTGATCGGTCTGCTGCCGGGCAGCCGTCGTCGCGAGGCCTCCGAGCTGATCCCCGTGATGACCGCGGCGGCCAAACGCCTGGGGCGCCGATGGCCGGGCATGCGGTTCCTGCTCGCTCAAGCGCCGACCCTCGACGACGAATTCGTCGCCGCGGCGCTGGCCCGGGCGCCGGCGATTCGCGTGGTCCACAACGCTCTCGCGACGATGCGGGCGGCCGACCTGTTACTGGTGGCGTCGGGCACGGCCACGCTGGAGGCCGGGCTGCTCGGGACTCCGATGGTCGTCTGCTATCGCGTGTCGCGGGTGAGCGAGCTGCTGGCGCGGCTCCTCGTTCGGGTGCCGTGGATCAATCTCGTGAACCTCGTGCTGGGTCGGGCCGCCGTACCCGAGCTGCGCCTGCGCCACGAGCTGACCGTCGACCGGCTGGTCCGGGAGGCGAGCCGGCTCCTGGAGAGTCCCCAGGCGCGCGAGGCGCAGCGCGAGGCCTTCGCCGAGCTCCACGGTCAGCTCGGCGAGCGGGGCGTCGCGATGCGGGCGGCGCAAATAATCCTCGGAGGGGGGCTGCGCCCCCCATCTTCGTCGGAGGGGGCGCCATCCAGGCCCGCCTTCGGCGCGACGGCCCCCTCCGAGGCCTCCCCCTCGAACGAGGATTGCGCGGGCGAAGCCCGCGCCCGGAGTGGTGGATGAGGGTCGCGCGGTTGTCTGGGATGATTGCTCCATTCGTGGGGGCCACGCTCGTGAGATTGGTCGGGGGGACCTGGCGGGTGACCATCGTTGGACTCGTGAACGTCGAGACCCTGTGGCGGCGGCGCGAGCCCTTGATCTACGTGGTGTGGCATGGGCGGATCCTGCTCGTGCCCTGGCTCGCCGCGAGGTTGGGCCGGACGCGGGGAGCGCGGGCGCCGCGGGTGCTGGTGAGCCGGTCTCGGGACGGGGAGCTGGCGGCGCGATACGTCGGGTACTTTGGGTTGTCTGTGGTCCGGGGCTCGTCGTCGCGCGGGGGCGGGAGCGCGCTGCGGACGCTGGTGCGCGCGATCCGCGACGGGGTCGACGTGGCGATCGTTCCGGACGGGCCTCGGGGACCGCGGGAACAGCTTCAGCCGGGCGTGGTCGCCCTCGCCGCGCTGACGGGAGCGCCCGTCGTCCCGCTGGCCGTCGGAGCGCGACCCGCTCGGCGGCTCTCGTCCTGGGACCGGTTCCTCGTGCCCTGGCCCTTCGCGCGCTGCGTGCTGGCCTTCGGGCCGGCCATGCGGATCGCTCCCGACGCCGATCGCGAGCACGCCGGCAAAGAGCTGGAGCGGGCGCTGGCCGACGTCACCGAGCGGGCGGACACGCCGTGAACCCGCCGACCTCCGGCCGTTCACGCGGTCGCGCCTCTCGCCGCCCGGCCGTCCGGGGAGAGACCGGCCGGTGATTCACGGCGTCTACACCGTCGCCCTGGGCGCGGCGCTGCTGGCCGCGGCGCCGTCGGCCCTCTACCGCCGGGTGACCCGGCGGGTGCCGCTGCGTCTTCGCGAGCGGCTGGGCTATCTGCCCGCGCGGAAGGGCCGGCGGTGCGGGTGGATCCACGCAGTGTCGGTGGGGGAGTCGATCGCCGCGGTCCCGATCGTCGACGGGCTGCGCCGGCTGGCCCCCACGCTGCCGCTCGTGATGACCACGGTCACCGAGACCGGCGCCCGCGTGGTGGCCGAGCGGTTCGGCGAGGTTGTCACCCATCGGTTTTTCCCGCTGGATTTACCAGGTGCGGTCCGGCGCAGCGTGACGGCCATCGATCCGGCCTTCGTGGTGTGCATGGAGACCGAGCTGTGGCCGAACGTGCTGGGACTCCTGGCCCGGCGCGGAGTGCCGGTCATGATCGCCAACGGGCGCGTGTCGGACCGGTCGTTCCCGCGCTACCACGCGGTGCGGAAGTTCCTGCGTCCGGTCCTCGGCCACGTCGCGGTCTTCGCCATGCAATCGGACGAGGACGCGCGCCGGATCGTCGCGCTGGGCGCCCCCGCCGGGCGCGTGTTCGTGACCGGCAACCTCAAGCACGAGGCGACAGGCGACGAGGCCGACACGGTCGAGCGGTGGCTCCGCGTCCTCGGCCTGACCGGAGACACGGCGTGGATCGCGGGCAGCACCCATCGTGGCGAGGACGAGATCGTGCTGGCCGCCCACGGTCGTCTCCTCGAGCGCGTGCCCGGCGTCCGGCTCGTCCTGGCTCCGCGTCACCCGGAGCGCGTGCCCGAGCTGGTGGAGCTGATCCGGCGTCGAGGGCTGCCGGTGAGGCTTCGCAGCGAGCCGCCGGAGGCCGATCGGCCCGGCGCCCGTGACGGGGCGGTGATCGTGGTCGATACGGTGGGGGAGCTGGCGTCGATCTATTCCGTCGGCGTGGCCGCCTTCGTGGGCGGGAGCCTCGTGCCCGTGGGCGGCCACAACGTGCTGGAGCCCGCGCTGCGCGGCAAGCCCGTGCTCTTCGGTCCGCACACCGAAAACTTCCGAGAGTCCACGGCCCTCCTCGAGGCCAGCGGCGGCGGCCTGCTCGTTCGCGACGACGCGGAGCTGGCGTCGGCCCTGGGCCGGCTGTTCGACGATCGCCGCGCCTGCGCCGCGCTCGGCGCGGCGGCCCGCCAGGCGGCGGCGTCGCGGGAGGGCGCGACCCGCCGCACGCTCGAGCTGATCGAGCGCTTCCTGCTGCCCTCGGCGGACATCGCGTGAGCGACTCCACGCGGGCCGCGCGCGTGGTCCAGGGCTGGGAGCACGGGTTCCCGGCCGGCCCGCGCGTCGTGCTCTCGGCCCTCGCCGGCGGATATCGCGGCCTGCTCGGCGCGCGCGAGTGGCTCTATGGCCACGGCGTGCTGCGGTCGCGCGCGCTCGGGTGTCCGGTCGTCTCCATCGGCAACCTCACGGTCGGCGGGACCGGCAAGACACCGGCGGTCGAGCTGGCCGCCCAGACCCTCACCGAGCTGGGACGCCGCGTGGCCATCGTGAGTCGCGGCTACCGCCGCCGGTCCAGCGGGATTCAGGTCGTGGCCGACACGGCCTCGGTGCGCCTCGATCCCTCCGACGCCGGCGATGAGCCGTTTCTCCTCGCGCGGCGGCTGCCCGGCGTGGCCGTGGTGGTCGGGGCCAACCGCTACGACGCCGCCCGGCTAGCCGTCGAGCGGTTCGGGGTCACCGCGATCGTGCTGGACGACGGCTTTCAGCATCGGACGCTCGAAAAGGACGTCGAGATCGTGATGGTCCGCGCGCGCCATCCCTGGGGCAACGGTCAGCTCTTGCCTCACGGACCGCTGCGCGAGTCGCTCGGCGCGCTCGCCCGCGCGGCGCTCGTGGTCGCGGCGGGCGCCGAGCACGCCGACGACCTCGACGACGTCCGTCAGGCGGTGGCGCGCTACGCCCCCGGGGTCCCGGTGGTGGCCGCGCGCTACGTGCCGGTCGAGTGCTGGGAGGCGTCGCGGATGCGTCCGCGCCAGCCCGAGGATCTCGCGGGTCGCCGCCTGGTGGCGTTCGCAGGGCTCGCCTCGCCGGAGGGCTTCTCGGTGACACTGCGAGCGTTGGCGGTGGACGTCGCCCACTTCCAGACCTTCGTCGATCACCACTGGTATTCGGCGGCTGACCTCGCCGCCCTCGATGCGCGGGCGGAGGCGCTCGGCGCCGAGGGACTGGTGACGACCGAGAAGGACTGGGTGCGGCTGCGCGACGTGCGGCATCCGCGCCGGCCGATCTACGTGGTCAGCGTACGTCTTCAGCTCTCCGACGGCGCCGCGGCCTGGCAACGGGTGTTCGAGAAAGCATGCGCGACACGCTGATCGTCCGCCTGCCCAACTGGCTGGGCGACACGGTCATGGCGGTGCCGGCCCTGCGCGCGCTCCGGGCCGCGCGCCCGGAGGCGCGGGTGGCGCTGGTCGGGCCGTGGGCGACGGTGCTGGTGGGCCAGGGTCTGGCCGACGTGCTGGTGCCGTACGCGCGGGCGTGGGGCGCGCGGCTGGCGAGGTGGGACGAAGTTCGCGCCCTCGGCGCGGCGGCGGCGATCCTGTTGCCGAACTCGTTCGAGGCGGCCCTGGCCGCGTGGTACTGGAAGGCGCCCCGCCGCGTCGGCTTCGACACGGGCGCTCGCCGAATGCTCCTCACCGACGCGATCCCGATGCCGGCGACGCGCGAGCATCAGATCGACGAGTACGCGCGGATCGTCGCGCGCCTCGACGTCGAAGTCGACGATCGCGTCCCGCGTTTGACGCCGCCGGCGGACGACTCGCCCGCGCGCGCGACGGCCCGGCGACTGCTGGACGACGCCGGAGCGACCGCCAGCGGGCGTGCCGTCGTCGGCATTCACCTCGGCGCCGCCTACGGTCCCTCGAAGCTCTGGCCTGCCGAGCGCATCGCCGAACTGTGCCGGGCCCTGTCCGCGCGCGACGAAATCCCGCTCCTGATCGGCGCCCGCGACGGCCTCGACGCCGCCGGGCGGATCACGCGCGAGACCTCGGTGGCGAGCGTGGTCGGCCGCGACAGCCCCGACCTGTTGCCGGCGCTCCTGTCCGAGCTCGACGCCCTCGTGTGCGGCGACACCGGCGTGGGACACCTGGCGGCCGCCCTCGGCACGCCGGTCGTGACGCTGTTCGGCCCGACCGATCCCCGCTCGAGCGCGCCGCGCGGGGCCGTGCGCGTAATCACGCACCCGGTCGCCTGCGCCCCGTGCTTCTACCGCGCCTGTCCGATCGAGCATCCCTGCCTGCGCGGCATCACCGCTGTCCAGGTGGATGACGCCCTCGAGACCCTCGAGGTCGGCTGATGGCGACGCGGCCCGCGGCCGACCCCGCGCTCACCATCCTTCACCTCGTCGCCAACCGATGGTGGACCGGCAGCGCGGATCCGGTGCTGCGCCTGCTCGAGGGACTGCGCCGGCGCGGCCATCGCCCGTTGCTCGGCGTGATCCCGGGCGACCGCTTCGAGGTCAAGGCGCGCGAGGCCGGGTTCCCACCGCTGCCGGGCCTGCGGCTCACCCGGCGTCCGGCCCCGCTCGCGCTGGCTCGCGATGTCGGACGGCTCCGGCGGGTGATCCGCAGCGAGCGGGTCGACCTGATCCACGCGCATCATTCGCACGACCACTGGCTGGCGCTGCTGGCGCGCCGGCGCGGGGTCCCGCTCGTGCGCACGTTCCACAACCTGAGATCGGTGCGGAACGGCCGGCTCGACCGCTGGCTCTACCGGCGAACGGCGGCGGTCTTCGCGGTCTCGCGCCAGATCGAAGCGCGGTGCCGCGAGATCGCGATGCCGGCGCGCGTGGTGTGGACCCCGGGCGCCGCGGATCTGCCGCGCTTCGCCGCCGACGCCGACGGGGCGCTGATCCGCGAGGAATTCAAGCTCGGCGACGCGCCGGTCGTGGTCACGGTGTCGCGGCTGGCCGCCAACCGCGGCCACGAGCTGCTGCTCGACGCGTTCCGCATCCTGCTCGCCACGCTGCCGCGGGCGCGCCTGCTGCTCGTGGGCAAGGGCGAGACGCGAGAGCGGCTCGAGCAAACCGTGGTCGAGATGGGGCTCGGCGGTCAGGTCATCTTCACCGGCTACCGCGACCGCGATCTCCCCGAGGTGCTCGCCGCCGCCGACTGCTTCGCGCTGATGGCTGCCGGCTCCGACGATTCGTGTCGCGCGGCCCTCGAGGCGATGGCCGCCGCGCGTCCGGTGGTCGCGCGGCACGTCGGCGCGCTGCCGGAGACGATCGCCCACGGGGAGACCGGCCTCGTCGTCCGCGAGGATCGGCCCGAGGCCGTCGCGGCGGCCCTGGCCGCCGTCCTCGGCGACCGCGAGCGCGGGCGGGCCATGGGCCGGGCCGGGCGCGAACGCGCGGCCCGCGAGTTCGGCCCCGACCGCTCGGTGACGATCGCCGAGGACACCTATCGGTCGATCATCCCGTGAAGATCCTCCAGCTGCTCTCCTGTCGCGGGTGGTCTTCCGACGCGTACTGGGCCGCCCGCGCCACCCAGGAGCTGACGCGGCGGGGCCACACGGTCACCCTCGGGTGCCGGTCGGGGACCGAGGCGCGGGTGATCGATCGCGCGCGGGCCATGGGCGTGGAGCGCATCGCCACCTTCGCGTTCGCGAGCGGGGTCCATCCCGTGGCCGACGCCGCCGACGTCCGCCGGCTCTCGCGCTGGCTCGTCGAGGCCGACGTCGTCCACGTGCACCGCGGCAAGGAGCACTGGCTGGCCGCCGTGGCCAGCCGGCTGGCCTCTCGGCCCGCTCCGCTGGTGAGGACGCGCCACATCACCCAGGCCGTGCGGCCCCACGCGGCGAACCGGTGGCTCTATCGCCGCGCGACCGCGCTCACCGTCGCCGTGACCGAGGCCATTCGTCGCCAGTACCTGGCGGCCGGGCTCGTCGAGGCCGAGCGCGTGGTCACGCTGGCCGGCGGCGCCGATGCCGAGACGTATCGGCCCCAGGCCCCCGCGCCCGAGGCTCGCGCGCGGCTCGGCGCCGTCGACGGCGCGCCACTCGTCGGCCTGGTGTCGGGCCTGCGCGTGATGAAGGGACATCGCCTCGTGGTCGACGCGGTCGCCGAGCTGGCGGCGCGCGGCATTCGAGGGCACTTCGCGTTCGTCGGGCAGGGAAGCCAGGAGAGGCTGCTCCGCGAAGCGATCGCGCGCCGGGGCCTGACCGAGCGCTTCACCCTCGCCGGACACGTGGACGATCTGCCTGACGTCATGTCCGCCCTCGACGTCGCGCTGTACGTCCCCGTGGAGTCCGAGGGCATGTCGCGGGTGGTCTTCGAATACCTGGCCGCCGGCCGCGCGCTCATCGCGACGCGGGTCGGCATCGTGCCCGAGATCCTCACCGACGGCGAGCACGCGCTCCTCGTTCCGGCCGGCGACGCCGGCGCGCTGGCCGCGGCGATCGAGCGTGCCCTGAGCGATCCCGCGCTGCGAGCGCGTCTCGGCGCGGCGGGCCGGCGGCTCGTGCTCGAGCGCTACTCGGGAGCGCGGGTGGCCGCGGCGCTCGAGCGTCACTACGCGGACCTGGCGCGAGCGTGAAAATCTCGATCGTCTGCTTCGACCTCGCCGACAACGCGCTCGGGCGGGCGGAGCTGCTCGCCCGCTTGCTCGCCCCGCGCTACGAGGTCGAGGTGGTGGGACCGCAGTTCGGCGACACGGTGTGGCGTCCCGTCGCCGCGAGCCCGATCCGGCATCGAGGCGTGCGGGGCCGGCGCTACCCCGGCTTCGCGCGAGCGCTTCCGGACCTGCTCGGACTCATCGACGGCGACGTGATCTATGCCTCGAAGCCCCGGCCCACGAGCTTCGGTCTCGGCCTGCTCGCCCGCGCGCGCCGCCGGCGTCCGCTGATCGTCGACGTCGACGACTGGGAGCTGGGCTTCTTCTATCGCTCCGGCTTCTGGGGTGGCGTGGGACGCGCCCTCAACCTCGGCGACCCCAACGGGCTCACGTGGACCTGGCTCACCGAACGGTTGATTCCGACGGCCGACGCGCTCACCGTGGCGTCCACCTTTCTCCAGCAGCGCTTCGGCGGCGCGCTGCTGCCCCACGCGCGCGACACCGAGCGCTGGGACCCCGCGCGTCACGATCGCGCCGCCGCGCGAGCCGCCCTCGGCGTCGGCGACCGCCGGGTGGTGATGTTCCTCGGCACCCCGCGCGGCTACAAGGGCGTCGACGACCTCGTGGAGGCGGCGCGCTCGCTGGACGACGACGTGGTCGTGGTCCTGGTCGGCGTCGATCCGGCCAGTGGGTGGCATTCGCGCTGGCCCGATTCGTCGCGGCTCCGGATCGTCGGCGAGATTCCCTTCGACGAGGTGCCGCGCATGCTCGTGGCCGCCGACGTCGTCGCCGTGCCCCAGCGGGCGACCACCGACACGGTCGGCCAGGTCCCCGCCAAGCTCGTCGACGCGATGGCGATGGCGCGCCCCATCGTCGCCACCGGAGTCTCGATGATTCCCGCGATCCTCGACGGGTGCGGAGTCGTCGTCCCTCCTGGTGACCCGCCGGCGCTGGCCAAGGGCATCGCCCAGCTGCTCGCCGACCCGGCCGAGGCCGACGCGCTCGGGCGGCGCGCGCGCGAGCGCTGCATCGCGCAGTACAGCTTCGCCGCCGCGCGCGGCGTGCTCTTCCCCCTCGTCGACGGCGTGATCGCGCGTCGGATGACATCGGCGCGGCGGCCATGAAGATCGCGCTGATCGCGCGGCCGCTGGCGTTTCACGGCGGCGTCGAGCGCGCGACGGCCGGCCTCGTCGAGGCGCTGGTGGCGCGAGGCCATGACGTGCACCTCTTGAGTCCCGGCGCAACGATCGCCCCCGCCGGCGTGACGCTGCATCGCCTGCGGCTGCCGCGGCTGCCCGCCACCGCCCGCGTGCTCGCCCTGGCCGCTCTCGCGGGGCGCGCGGTGGCGGCCGGACGATGGGACGTGGTGCAGAGTCACGAGCGGACGCTGCGCCAGCACGTCTACCGCGCCGGCGAGGGCTGCCACCGGGCCTATCTCGCCAGCGGCGCGTCCTCGCGCCCGCGCATGATCTACGATCGCGTCGTGCAGGCCCTGGAGGCGCGCGTGTTCGCCGCCACGCCGCGCCTCGTGGCCATCGCCCGCCAGGGCCAGCGCGAGATCGAGAGACTCTTCGGCATCGGCGAGCCGCGGGTACGCGTGATCTACAACGGCGTCGATCTCGAGCGCTTCCATCCCGATCGCGCGGCCGCCCAGCGCGCGCCGGCCCGCGGCGAGGCGGGAATCGACGGCGACGAGCCCGTGCTGCTGTTCGCGGGCAGCGGGTACGAGCGCAAGGGATTGGCCACGGCGATCGAGGCGTTGCCGCGACTGGACCACGCGCGATTGATCGTCGTCGGCCGTGGCGACGAGACCCGCTACCGACGGTTGGCGACCGCCCTCGGCGTGTCCGATCGCGTCGCCTGGCTCGGGCTTCGTCGTGACCTCGAGCGCTGGTACGGCGCGGCGGACCTGCTCGTGCTGCCCACGCGCTACGAGCCGTTCGGCAACGTCCACCTCGAAGCGCTCGCCTCCGGTCTGGCCGTGGTGACGACCACGGCGGCGGGCGGAGCGGAAGTGGTCGAGGAGGGCAAGAACGGGGCGGTGATCGCGCCGGGCGACGCGCGCGCGCTGGCCAACGCGGTCTCGACGCTCCTGGGCGAGAACCGGGGCGCCCTCGCCGAGGCGGCGCGGCGCGCCGCCGAGCCCTACACTCACCAGAAGCAAGCGGAGGCATTCGAGCGTCTCTACCGGGAATTTCCTTGAGAAATCCAAGGGTTCACCGTAGACTTCCGGCGTGGCGCGGCGACCGGCCGTCTTCATCGATCGCGACGGAACCCTCACCGAAGAAGTCGGTTACGTGAATCATCCGAGCCGGCTCCGGCTGCTCCCGCGGTCCGCGGAAGCCGTCCGTCGGCTCAACGAGGCCGGGATCGCGGCGGTCGTGGCGACCAACCAGGCGGGGATCGCGCGCGGCTACTTCACCGAAGAACTCATGCACGCCGTTCATGAACGGCTCGTCGAGACGCTCAAGGACGCCGGCGCTCATCTCGACGGCCTCTACGTCTGCCCCCACCATCCCACCGAGGGCATGCCCCCGTTCCGGGCCGACTGCGACTGTCGCAAGCCCAAGCCGGGACTGCTCCTGCGCGCCGCCCGTGACCTCGACCTCGATCTCGGCGCGTCGACGATGGTCGGCGACAAGGCCTCGGACCTCCTGGTCGCGCCCGCGGTGGGGGCCCACGCCGTGCTCGTGCTCACCGGCTACGGCCAGGGCGAGTGGGAGTATCAGCGAGAACACTTTTCGGTGACTCCCGATCACGTGGCCGCCGACCTCCTGGACGCCGTCGACTGGGTGATCGGCGGGATGCGCACACGCGTTGGCGAGGTAGGGGGGGAACCAGATGGGATGCGCACACGCGTTGGGGAGGTATGGG
>DATHGT010000006.1:0-3648 GCA_035317605.1 Candidatus Acidiferrum sp.
TCGGAGCGCCAGATCGATGTGCTGAGGATCTTCGCCGACCAGGCGGTCATCGCCGTCGAAAACGTGCGGCTGTTCACGGAGCTGCAGGCGCGGACGCGCGAGCTGACGCGCTCGGTCGACGAGCTGCAGGCGCTCGGCGAAGTCAGCCAGGCCGTCACCTCCACCCTCGACCTCGAGACCGTGCTCGCCACCATCGTCAGCCGCGCGGTGCAGCTGTCCGGCAGCGACGCCGGCGTCGTCTATGAGTACGACGAGCCGCGCGAGATTTTCATGCCACGCGCCACCGCCCAGCTCGAGGCCGAGATCGTCGAGACGATGCTCTCGACGCCGGTCCGAAAAGGCGAGGGAGCGACCGGGCAGCTCGCCGAGAGCCCGGAGCCGATCCAGTTGCCGAACATCCTCGAAGCTCCCGCCGAGAGCCGGGTGCGCAGCGCCCTCGTGCGCGCCGGATACCGGGCCCTGCTCGCGGTCCCGCTCGTCCGCGAGGATCGTCTGCTCGGCGCTCTCACCGTCCTTCGCAAGGCCACGGGTGCGTTCGCGGGGGAAGCGATCGAGCTGCTCCAGACCTTCGCGACCCAGTCGGTGCTGGCCATCCACAACGCCCGTCTCTTCCACGAGCTGGAAAGCGCGCGCCGCGAGGCGGAGACTGCCAACGAGGCCAAGAGCGCGTTCCTGGCCACGATGAGCCACGAGATCCGCACGCCGATGAACGCGGTGATCGGGATGAGCGGGCTCCTGCTGAACACGTCGCTGAACGACGACCAGCGCGAGTACGCGGAGGTCATCCGGCAGAGCGGCGACGCGCTCTTGACCGTCATCAACGACATCCTCGACTTCTCGAAGATCGAGGCGGGCCGGTTGGAGCTGGAATCGCAGCCCTTCGACCTGCGCGAGTGCGTCGAGGGGGCGCTCGACCTGGTGGCGACCCGCGCGGCCGAGAAGGGGCTCGACCTCGCGTACGTGATCGGAGACGGCACGCCGCCCGGCATCGTGGGCGACGTGACGCGCTTGCGCCAGGTGCTGCTGAACCTGCTCTCGAACGCGGTCAAGTTCACCGAGCGCGGCGAGGTCGTGGTGTCGGTGAGCGCGCGCCGTCTCGATGCCGCCGACGCCTCGCATGAGCTGACGTTCGCCGTCCGGGATACCGGCATCGGGATTCCGGCCGACCGTCTCGGCCGGCTCTTCCAGTCCTTCAGCCAGGTCGACGCCTCGACCACGCGCCGTTACGGCGGCACGGGCCTCGGACTCGCGATCAGCCGGCGGCTGACCGAGCTGATGGGCGGACGGATCGACGTCACCAGCGAAGCGGGAGTGGGCAGTGAGTTCAGCGTCACGATCCCCGCCGTCGCCGCGGACGCGCCCCTGACGACGCGACGCGACCTCAGCGGCGTCCAGCCCTCGCTGCGGGGCAAGCGCGTGCTGGTCGTCGACGACAACGCCACCAACCGCCGCATTCTCGCGGCGCATCTCGACGCCTGGGGCATGCAGGCGCGCGCCGCCGGCCTGCCCGTCGAGGCGCTCGGCTGGATCCGCGCCGGTGAGCGCTTCGACGCCGGCATCCTCGACATGCACATGCCCGAGATGGATGGCATCGACCTCGCGCACGCGATCCGCGCCCACCTGGAGGACGCGACGCCGCCGCTGATCCTGTTCACCTCGCTCGGCCGTCGCGAAGCGCGTGCCGAGAGCGAGGGCTTCGCCGCCTATCTGAATAAGCCGATCAAGCCCTCGCAGCTCTTCGACGCGCTGGTCTCCGTGCTGGCCGATCAGCCGGCGGTCACGCGGCGGGACGTGGCACGCAGCGAGTTCGACCCGGAGATGGCGCGCCGCCATCCGCTGCGGATCCTGCTGGCCGAGGACAACGTGGTGAACCAGAAGCTCGCGCTCCGCCTGCTGGCCCAGATGGGCTACCGCGCCGATCTCGCGGCCAACGGGCTCGAGGCCATCGAGGCCGTCGAGCGCCAGACGTACGACGTGATCCTGATGGACGTGCAGATGCCGGAGCTGGACGGCTTCGAGGCCTCGCGCGAGATCGTCAGGCGCTGGCCGGGGCGCCGTCCGCGCATCGTGGCCATGACCGCCAACGCGATGCAGGGCGACCGCGAGCTGTGCGAGGCGGCCGGGATGGACGACTACGTGGCCAAGCCGGTGCGGGTCGAGGAGCTGGTCGCCGCGCTCGAGCGCTGTGGCTCGCGCGCGGAGGCCGTCACCAGCGCTTCGTCGCCGTCCCCCGTCGCCACGGACGGCGGCCCCGTCGTCGATCGAAGCGCGGTCGAGCAGCTCACGGCCACCATGGGCGGCGGGTTCGTCGCCGAGCTGATCGACACGTTCGTCGAGGACGGCCGCCAGCTCATCGCCGCCCTGCGAAAGAGTCTGGCCGACGAGGAGCTCGACGCGTTCCGTCGCGCAGCGCATTCGCTGAAATCCAATGGCGAGACGCTCGGGGCCAAAGCGGTGGCGGCGCAGGCTCGGGAGCTGGAAGCGATAGCGCGGGGAGGCAGCCTGGAGGGGGCGTGGGAGCGGCTCGCACCGCTCGCCGCCGGCTACGACGCGGCGGTTCGCGCGCTCGAGGAGATGCGACGTGGCCTCGCCTAGCGCTCAGACGGGCAACCTGCTGGTCGTCGACGACAACCGGGTGAACCGCCTGCTCCTCGGACGTGCGCTCGAGCAGCTCGGCCACACCGTCACCTTCGCCGAGCACGGGCGCGCGGCCCTCGACATCCTGCGCCAGCGCCCCGTCGACCTGGTCCTGCTCGACATCGAGATGCCGGAGATGGACGGCTACCAGGTGCTGGAGGCCGTCGCCGCCGACCCGCGCCTGCGCGACCTGCCGGTGGTGATGATGTCGTCGGTGGAAGAAGTCGACAGCGTCGCCCGCTGCATCGAGATGGGCGCGGAGGACTATCTGTTCAAGCCGGTGAACGCGGTGCTGTTGAAAGCGCGCGTCGGCGCCAGCCTCGAGAAGAAGCGCCTGCGCGATCAGCAGCGCGAGCTGCTCGGCAAGTTCGCCACCGCCGAGGTCGCTGAAGAGCTGCTGACCACCGGCCTGACGCTGGGTGGCAAGCACGTCGAGGCCACCGTGATGTTCTCGGACATCCGCTCGTTCAGCAGTCTCACCGAGTCCCGCTCGCCGGCCGAGACGATCGAGCTGCTGAACAGCTACTACACGCTGATGTTCGACGCCATCGGCGGCCACGGCGGCGTCGTCAACCAGATCGTCGGCGACGGGCTCATGGCCATCTTCGGCGCGCCCTTGCCCCGCGACGACCACCGCGAGCGCGCGGTCCACGCCGCCCTCGACATGCTCGATCTCGTCGACGGCTTCAATCGCGAGCAGGCGCTGCGCGGGGGGGCGGAGATCCGCATCGGGATCGGCATCGCCTCCGGCCCGCTGATCGCGGGCTTCACCGGCACCCAGCAGCGCGTGACCTACACGTGTGTCGGCGACACCGTGAACGTGGCCGCTCACCTGGAGACCCACACCAAGGTCCTCGGCCGCCCGATTCTGATCGACGAGACCACGCGCAACGGACTCGGCGACACGATCCGCGTGGAGTCCCACGGCCCCGCCCAGCTCAAGACCAAGAGCCAGGCCGTAGAGGTCTACTCGGTCGTCCGCCCGTCGAGTTGACCGGCTGCATCTGATGT
>DATHGT010000007.1:0-13949 GCA_035317605.1 Candidatus Acidiferrum sp.
CGGGCGGCGTGGATCCGCCGTCGAGCTGGCTGTCCACGACCACGAGGCGGCCGCCCGCGCGGAGGACGCGCTTCCACTCGTCGATCGCGGCTTCGGGATGCGGAAGCGTCCACAACACGTGACGGCTGATGACCAGATCGAAGCTGGCCGGCGAGAACGGCAGCTGCTCGGCGTCGCCTTCTTCGAATCGCACGGGCCGCGCGCGCTCCGTCGACTTGCGCCGGGCCTCGGCGATCATGGCGGGCGCGAAGTCGACGCCGGTGACGCGATGGCCGCGCCCGGCCAGCTCGAAGCTGAGGAACCCGGTGCCGCAGCCGGCGTCGAGCGCGTCGAGCCCGGACCGCCGGGGCACGACGAGATCGAGGATGCGGTCCCAGGCGGCGCGCTCGGCCGGCGTGCGGATGCTGTGACCGAAGTCCTCGTCGAAGTGCGCGGCCCGCCGGTCCCAGTGTGTAGCGACCAATCGCTTGACGACGTCTTCCGGCATCGACCCCCCCCCTGCGCGAAGCGCAGCGCCATTGTAGGATGCTTGGCCATGGCACGCGTGAAGCTCATCGTTGACAAGACAGACGTCGCTCCCGAGCACCATCCGCTGTTCGACGAGCTGGCCGCGCTCCGCGGCCGCATCAGCGGACCCTCCACGATCGTGCTGCACAGCCCCGGGCTGGCCCGTCCGTGGAACCAGGTCAGCGAGTATCTCCACCGCGACAGCATCGTGGAGCCCGAGCACGCCGAGCTGGCCGTGTCCGCGACCGCGCGCGAGCGCGACTGCGGCTACGTGTGGAACGCTCACGTGCCGCTCGCGCTCAAGGCGGGCATCGCGCGGCAGACCATCGCGGCGGTCGCCGAGCGACGGTCGGCCGACGAGCTGCCGGAGCCGGCGCGGACCGTCGTGCTGTACGTGAGGCAGCTGCTCCAGCGCAATCGCGTCGACGACGACGTGTTCGGCCGGCTCCTGAGCGCGCACGATCCGCGGTGGCTCGTGGAACTGACGGTGTGGATCGGCCGCTACGCCGCGCTGTCGGGTATCCTGAACGCGTTCGAGGTCACCCACGCCTCCCCCGCCGAGACGTTGCCATCGGTGCCCGCGCAGACGCGTCAGCCAGCGGCCGTGCGAGCGCCGCTGCCCGCGCCTCGCGTGGCGCCGATCACGCGAAGAGACCAGGTCGCCGAGGAGCACCGCGCGGTGTTCGACGCGGTCACCGGCGAGCGCGGCGGCGTGCGCGGGCCGTTTCCGTGGCTCCTGTACAGTCCGGTGCTCTGCGGCCGTCATCTCGACGTCGGGACATTCCTGCGCGCGTCGTCGCAGGTCGGCGCCAGCGCGCGCGAGCTGGCGATCATCGCCACCGCCCGCGAGAAGGACTGCCCGTACGTGTGGGCCGCCCACGCGCCCGCCGCGAGAAAGGCCGGAGTGAGCGACGCCGCCGTCACGGCGGTGCGCGACCGCGGAGACGCGGCCGGCCTGCCGTCGGCGGAGCGCGACGTCGTCGACTACGTCCGACAGCTTCTAAGAGACTCCCGGGTCACTCAGCCCGTGTTCGATCGGCTGAGCGCGGCGCACGGGGTGACGTGGCTGGTCGAGCTGACCTGCCTCGTCGGCCACTACGGCATCGTGTCAGGCGTGCTCAACGCGTTCGAGGTCGCTCCCGCCGCCGGCGCTGAGCAGCTTCCCCTGGCGTGAGCTAAGCGAGCACGCCGAGCGGCGTGCCGCGGGGCGGGGCGAAGCCCGGGAAGATCTTCGCCTCGCGGGGAACGCCGAGATGCTCGAAGGCGACCTCGGCGAAGAGCTGGCGGAAGTCGGTCGTGACCGCCAGGTCACGTTCCTCGAAGAGCTGCTCGGGAGCGAGTCCGGGCCACCGGCCGTAGACACGACCGCCGCGCACGCTCCCGCCCAGCACCAGCATGGCGGTGGCGTGGCCGTGGTCAGTCCCACGGTTACCGTTCTCGCGGACGGTGCGTCCGAATTCGGACATGGTCAGGACGAGCGTGTCTTCCATTACGTCGCCGAGGTCGCGGGCGAACGCGGCGAGTCCGTGAGAGAGATCGGCGAGACGGTAGGCGAGCTGGCCGCGCTCGTTCCCCTGCCCCGCGTGGGTGTCCCAGCCCGCGATGTCCACGAAGGCGACCTCGAGGCCGACGTCGGCCTTGACGAGCTGGGCGACCTGCTGCAACTTTTCCCCGAAGTCGGTCCGGGGATAGCGGGCGCCGTTGGCCGGCTCGAACTTCCGCGGGTCGGCGGCCTTCAGCATCTTCACGGCCTCGAACGTCTCTCGCCCGGTTCCGTGGATCACGTCACGCACGCCTTGCTCGTAGAGCGCCTCGAAGCCGCGGCGGGCATTCACCCCGCTCGCCATTGCCGAGACGTCCGAGCGCACGTCGAAGTCGTTCACGCTCGGCATCGCGACGGCGCCGACCTCACCCCGGAGCGCGCGCGGCAGCTGCGGGCCAAGGGCGACGGCACGGAACGGCGACGGTGACGTCCGCGCTCGCGCCACGAGTCCGCGCGAGAGCCAGCCGTCCGGAGTCGTCTTCACCCCGGGCGTGCCGGTCTCCATGTAGTCCTGAGCGTCGAAGTGCGAGCGCGTCGAGACGGGCGAGCCGCAGGCGTGGACGACCGCGAGCCGCCGCGCGTCCCAGAGGGGTTTGATCGGCTCCAGCGCCGGATGAAACGCGAAGAAGCCGTCGAGGTCGATGGCGGTCTCGGACTTCCCGGACGCCGGCGCGCCGATGGCGATGCTCGCGCGGGCCGCGTAGTACGCGGGGTCGCCGTGCGGCACCACCATGCTGAGTCCATCCACCGCCCCGCGCTGGAAGACGGCGACCAGAGCCTTGCGCCGACCCGCGGGGCCGGCATGGGCCGTGCGGACGAGAAAACGCGGAATCCCCGCGGCCTCCGCGGTGAGGCCGCACAACGCGAGCGCCCCGCCCTTGAGGAAGCTTCGCCGCACGCACGTCTCCATGCCCATCACTTCCGCTGGAACTCGGGCGAGCCCAGGACCAGCGCCGCCAGCTTCTCGACGTCCGTGTTGGCCGGCCCACGATCGTCGGCGGTCAGACGAACGATCGCGGGATCGCGGAGCTGAGCGGACAGGATCTCGCGCGTCCGCGCGCTCACCTGGCCGTGAACGGTGACCGCGAGCAGTCGATCCAGGACTTCTTCCGGCTTCCGGCGGTCGGCGCCGGCGACGAGCCGCTCGACGTCGACGCGAACGCCGGGCACGCGGTTCTGGGCGAGCGACAGCGCGAAGTTCATGCGCCCCAGCAGCGCACCGGTATTGACCCACGCGTCGGCCGTATCGGGATAGCCGGTGGGAGGCTGAGCGTTGAAGAGACGCTCGCCCAGCGTGCTCGCGGCGCGGGCCAGCTGAAAGCCCGCGGATCGGAGACCGGGCTCGGAGCCCACGCTCGCGTCGAGAGCGCGCGCCGCGCTCGCGACCAGCTCGATCGGCTTCTTGATCTTGGCGCGGTAGGCTGCCTCCGACCAGAACTCGCGTGCCCTGACGATGGTCAGCATCATCGCCCGGATGTCGCCGTCGGTGTCCTGATACGTCCGCGCCACCCGATCGACGAGCGACGGAGGGGGGTCGTCACTCACGAAGCGCCGGGCCAGCTTCGTGGCGATCGTGCGGGCGGTGGACGGATGGCGGGTCACGATGTCGATCACCGCGATCCCGTCGGCCTCGCCGCCGCCCGCCGCGATCACGTGGCCGAGCACGCGCTTGTCGCCGTCGTCGTGGGCACGCGGGCGGAAGACGAACTGCCTGTCGCCCTGGGGATACGCGAAGCTCCAGCCCGTGAACGCGCGCGCCACCTCGACGACGTCCCCCTGCGTGTAGCCGCCGTCGACGCCGAGGGTGTGAAGCTCGAGCAGCTCGCGCGCGTAGTTCTCGTTGAGTCCCAGCCGCCGGCCGCGGTTGGGACCGGCCTGGGCGACGAGACCGGCGCGGGTGGACAGCCAGTTGTCCAGATAGAAGAGCATCGCCGGGTGGCGGGCCGTGGCGAGCACCAGATCGCGGAACCGTCCCAGCACGTGGGGACGGATGGCCTCGCGCTCGTAGGGCGAGATCAACCAGCGCACGGCGTCCTTCTGCGCGTACACGTTGAAGTGGTTGAACCAGAAGTCGACGAGGATTTCCTGGAGCTGACGCTCGCTCCACACCGCCCGCTCCATGCGGGCCGCCGCCAGCTCGGCGGCGATCATGATCCTCCGCGGCTCTCCGGGCGCCGCCTCGCGCGCCATCCCGTCCGCCGCGCCGTCACCGCGCAGCATCTCCTCCCGGCGCCGCGCGACCGCCGCGGGATCCGGCCGGGGATATTCCCGGAACAGATCATCGGTCGTCATCGCGATCGTCGGATAGGCCGCAAGCCGACGCTCGATCGCCTCATCGGCGATCAGATCGGGATGAAGCTGACGCTCGATCCACGCGCCAATCCCCATCGCCCGCACGCGCTCGACGTCCCCCGGCCGGGGACCGTAAGCGAGACGGTTGAGGACGTGCAGGATGTGTTCGTCGGATTCCGGCGCGATCGCGGGAGAAGCGACGGAACTGGCCACGGGGGCCGTCCCGCAGCCGCTCACAACGAGCGCGACCGCCACGAGGGCCAAACCGACTCGCCAAGGCCTCATCTCACGTTTCCTCCGGATCGACAGAGAGACGAGGGCCGGCATCGAGACGTTGACACCGGGCTCAATGATTCGGGAGCGGCTCGGCGTCGATCAGCACGAACAGCATCCGCGCGATGCGGTCGCTGCGGTTCGACCAGGCGTGATAGGTCCCGCGCTGGATCAGCACGTCGCCCGCTCGCATCAAGGTCTCACCCTCGTCCAGGACGGCCCAGATCTCGCCTTCCAGACAGACCGCGTAGTCGACGGTGTCGGTGCAATGGAAGCCCGGGTGCTTCGCCGACCGATCGGGCGTGGTCTTGCACCGCCGCTTCTTGAGATCCTCGGGGTCGTAGACGTGCTGCGTGTCGGGAACGATGTCGGTGATCCTGACCACCGAGCCTCCCCGGTGATCCGGTGGCGTTCTCGAGATGACGCCGTCGGGCACGGGATCGCCGCCGACGTTCGACGCGGGGGCGGCGTCCGTCGTCCAGAGGCCGACGCGCACGGGCTGACCGGGCGCGACGTCTCCCGTCGGAAACCGTGTATCCGAAACGATGCAGGAGCGTCCGGCGGCGTTCACTCCGGTCACGATCCGGCGCACGTTGCCCGGCATGGTCGTCCTCCCTCCTCACGCCTTCTGGAGCGTGAGCCCGATGAGCGCGTCGGCTCGGTCGGCGCGGTCGAGGTCTCGGCAGGTCGCGACGATTTGCTGGAACTGCGCCGCGGGGATCGGCAGGCCTGACGCGACGTCGCCGAGCCGCCTGACCTCCTCGTCGAAGTCCCAGATGAACTCGCGCCCGGTCCCCTGCCGCGTGTAGCTCTTGCCGTCCTTCGTGATGACCGTGATGCGTGGGCCGAACAGGGTCATGGTGGGCGACGGGATGAGGGTCACCCGCTTCATGAGATCGAGAACGGCGGGCGGATCGCCGGCGCCCGAGGCCTCGGCCCGCTTGAGCACGGGGAAGCCGCGCTCCACCACGCCGTAGGCGGTGAAGTACGCGGTGCTGGCCGGCTCGGACGCGAGGTCTTCGCGGCGGCTCGGGAACGCCGGGCTCGGATACTGGGTCTCCAGCCAGTTGACGACCGCCTCGACGCGGTCGACGTCCTGGTGCCGGATGCCGTGCTCCTCGCAGAGCTTGGCCGTCACGTCGACGTGGGCGATGTTGTAGCCCGCGGTGTAGTAGATGCGATACAGCGTCTCCAGGAAGATCCACTCCTTGCCGAGGTCAGCGGTGATCTTGTCGAGGCTCGTCTTGACGTCGCCCACGAAGCTGTAGGTCAGCTGGCCGCGGTTGTTGCCGGCGTAGGCGTGATAGAAGCCGGCGTCGCCTTCGAGCACGGTCTCGCCACCGGGGTGTCCCTGCCTGGCCAGCGCGACGGCCAGCATGGCGTTGCGTACCGCCGCGCCCTCGCGCAGGGGCCGCCCACCGCTGCGCGCGGCCTCGAGATTACCGCTGGCCAGGCTCGCGCACAGCGCGATCGTGCTGTTCACCTGCTCGGCGTTGAACCCGAGGATCTTCGCCGCGGCCACCGCCGGTCCGAAGATCCCGAACACCACGCCGGCGTGGAAGCCGCGCGACATGACGGTCGGAATGAAGTCGGCGGCCATGCGCTCCATGACCTCGTAGCCCGCGGCGAGACCGACGATGAAATCCCGGCCCGACGCGCCCGCCGTCTCCGCGGCCACGAAGGCGCCGGGAAGGATGCTGGTGCCCGGGTGGGTGAGCATCCTGAACGTGTCCCACTTGCCGCCGGCCATCGCCATCTCCGCGTTGGCGAACCCGGCCCCGCCTCGCGTGACCCGCGTGCCGTCCACCATGATGGTGGCGCCGTTGCGCACCCCGGCCTCCTCGTCCTTCATGAGCTTCACGGCCTGACGGCCGCCGTCGGTCTGCGAACCCAGCAGCACCGAGGTGAGCCCGTGGAGCGTCAAACCCTTGGCGCGATCGACCACCGCGGGGGGCAGGTCCTCGTAGCGGAGCCCGGCCACCCACTGCGCGAGCTGACGGCTGAGTGACGGCATGGTCAGTGATGCCTCCTTGAGTCAGAAATCGCGGACTGGAGTAACATGTCGCTGGCAGACTACCTCAAAGGAGGCCTTTCATGAGCCAAGGCAAGGTCCAGGTCGAGATCGTTTACTGCGTGTCTTGAGGCTACTTCCCCGTGGCCGTCAGTGTGGCGGCCGAACTAGCCTCGACCAACTACCGCGAAACCGGCATCACCTTCACGCCCGCCGACAAAGGCATCTTCGAGGTGTACGTGGACGGCAAGAAGATGTACGACCGCAAGGAGCCCGACGCGGTCGACTTCCTGCCCGCGCTCCGCGAGATCCACAAGATCCGGGACGCGGTCCGCGAGAAGCTGGGGGAGCCCGCGCCGGTCGCCGCCGCTCACTGACGGCCGGCTTGTAATCGAGCGCATGGTCGCGCAACATGTCCGGCGCGTCATGCGTTTCGACGTCTCGCTCATCGTCGTGCTGATCGCCGGCGCCCTCGTGGGGGGCGCCGGGGCTCAGCCGGCTCCCGCACTGTTCCCGATCACCGTGAACGACAAGCACGGGATGATCGACCGCGACGGCAAAGTCGTCATCCCGCCCGAGTACAACGAGGCCATCGTCTTCCGCGACGGGCTGGCTCGCGTGGCCCGCGGAAGCAAGGTCGCGTACCTCGACGCGACCGGCAGCTTCGTCATCCAGCCCCAGGAAGCCGCGACCGAGCCGTTCTCCGAGGGCCTCACGCCGGCGCGCGGCCGTGACGACGCCGGCAAGTTCGGCTGGGGTTACATCGACCGCACCGGACGCTTCGTGATCACTCCCCGCTTTGCCGACGCCAAGCCGTTCTCCGAAGGTCTCGCCCAGGTGGCCGTGGCCGACCAGTGGGGCGACGTGAAGTACGGCTACGCGGACCGGACCGGGCGGCTGGTCGTGCTCGCCAAGTACGCCAAGACGATGCCCTTCAGCGCGGGGCTCGGGCGCGTCGAGGCCGGCGCGGGGCCCCGCGTGGTCGACAAGACCGGCGCCGACGTGACGCCGCCGGGCGTCGACTTCATCGGCGTGGCCAGCGAAGGTCTCTATCGCGTGTGGAACGGCCGCAAGCAAGGCTACATGGACAGCGCCGGCCGCGTGGTGATCGCGCCGCAGTTCGACAACGCGCGGGAGTTTCACGACGGTCTCGCCCAGGTGTGGGTGGCCGGCAAGTACGGCTACATCGACCGCTCCGGCACGATGGTCATCAAGCCCCAGTGGGACGTGGCCGAGGACTTCGCCGACGGCCGCGCCGTCGTCAAGGTGGGCGACAAGCACGGCTACATCGACAAGACCGGCACGCTCGTCATCCCCGCCACCTTCGACCGCGCGATGAAGTTCTCCGAGGGGCTGGCCGCGGCCAAGCTCGACAAGTTCTACGGCTATCTCGACCGCGCGGGAACGTTCGTGATCTCGCCCCGGTTCATGTGGGTCCGCCCGTTCAATCAAGGCCTGGCGATGGTCGGCCCGCAGGGCTCGCGCGGAATGTACATCGACCCCAAGGGCCGGGTCGTCTGGGACAGCAAGTGAGAGGAGATCAGCGATGCCGAAGATGACCGGCAACCGATACTTCGCCGAAGCGGTGCAGGCCCACGGCATCACCCACGTCTTCTTCGTCCCCACGATCATGATCCCGGCGATGGCCGAGATGGAGGACATGAACGTCCGCCGGGTGGTGACCCACGGCGAGAAGGCCGCGGCCTACATGGCCGACGCCTATGCGCGCGCCTCGCATCGTCCCGGCCTCTGCCTGGCCCAGACCATCGGCTCGGCCAACCTCGCGGCGGGGCTGCGCGACGCGTACATGGCGGGCTCGCCGGTCATCGCGCTGACCGGCGGCAACGACGCCAGCTCGCGCTACAAGCACGTCTACCAGGAGATCGAGGACTTCCCGATGTGGGAGTCGGTCACCAAGGCCAACTTCCAGGTCGACGCGCTCGAGCGATTCCCCGATCTGCTGCGCCAGGCCTTCCGCGTCGCCACGTCAGGCGCGCCCGGGCCCGTGCACCTGGAGATGTCGGGCACGCACGCCCAGGTGCTCGAGCACGAGGGCGATCTCACGCCGGTGTGGGAGCAGCGCTTCATGACGGTCCCCGCGTTCCGCCCCGAGCCCGAGCCGGACGCGGTGCGGGCCGCCCTCGACGTGCTGGCGCGCGCCGAGCGGCCGGTCATCCTCGCGGGCGGCGGCGTGACCTGGTCGGGCGCCGAAGCGGAGCTGGCCGCGCTCGCAGAGCGGCTGCAGATCCCGGTCGCGACGTCGTTGAACGCCAAAGCCGCGCTGTCCGACGATCACCCGCTGAACGTCGGGGTTCCAGGAACGTATTCGCGCTGGTGTGCCAACCGTGTGATCTCCGAGGCGGATCTGGTCTTCTTCATCGGCAGCCACGCGGGGGGTCAGGTCACTACCAACTGGCAGGTTCCCAAGACCGGGGTCGCGGCGATCCAGCTCGACATCGATCCCGAGGAGCTGGGGCGGAACTATCCGCTGAAGGCCGCCCTGCTCGGCGACGCGAAGGTCACGCTCCAGAAGTTGATCGCGAGCGCGCCGGCCACGTCCGGGCGCCAGCCGTGGCTCGCCCGCGTGCGTCAACTCGTCAGCGAGTACCGCGAAGAATCGGATCAGATGCGCGACTCGGGGGCGGTCCCGATCCGCCCAGAGCGGATCTGCAAGGAGATCTCGGACTGGCTGCCCGAAGGCGGAGTCGTGCTCTCGGACACCGGTCACTCCGGCATGTGGACGGGGCAGATGCTACGGCTCACGAGACCCGGCCAGCGCTATCTGCGCTGCGCGGGATCGCTGGGCTGGGGCTTCCCGGCCACGCTCGGCGCCAAGTGCGCGCTGCCCGACCGCGCGGTGATCGGCTTCTGCGGCGACGGCGGCTTCTACTATCACCTCGCCGAGCTGGAGACCGCCGCGCGCTTCGGGATCAACGCGATCATGCTGGTCAACAACAACTACGCCCTCAACCAGGAGAAGCACCTCTTCGACGCCGCCTACAAGGGCGAGCAGCGCGGGCGCGCGACGGAGATGTGGCACTTCAGCCACGACGTCAACTTCGCCCGCGTCGCCGAGGCCATGGGCTGCGTCGGCATCCGCGTCGACCGCCCCGACGACATCCGCCCCGCGCTGGACAAGGCGCTCTCCTCGAACGCCCCCGCCGTGGTCGAAGTCCTCAGCGACGTCGACGCGATGTCCAAGCGCGCGTGGCGCCCAACGCCGGCCGCGGGGCACTAGACGCGAGCTCACAGAATTCGATTGGCTCGGCGCATGGATGCCTGACGTGGGCGATGCCGCACCCGAGCGCAAGGACGTCGAATCGTCTGCGTGGGCGGCCGCGGAGGCGTACGGCTTCGACATGTCCCTGATCGAAGCCAACCTCCGCCGGACGCCGGCCGAGCGGATCCGGATGCACGCCCGCACCCTCACCCTCGCCCTCGCTCTCCGGCAGCAGATGAAGACCCGTCGTGCCGGATCTTGAGTCGCTCCTCAACCGCCTCATCCAAGGCAGCGTTGAGTTCGTCATTGTCGGAGGCTTTGCCGCCGTAGCTCACGGCGTGTCCCTGCCGACGCAGGACATCGACGTCTGCTGCCGGTTCACTCCCGAGAATCTCCTGAAGCTACAGGAGGCCATCGCCGACCTCCATCCCGTCCACCGAATGGTTCCCTCGCGCCCGCCGCTCCAGCTAACGGTGGAGACGTGCGCCGGCCTGCGCAACCTCTACCTGGACACCGACTGGGGCCAGCTCGACTGCCTGGGCGAAATTCTGGGTCTCGGCGCGTACGAGGACGTCGCCGCCCATAGCATTTCTGTGGAGCTGTCGGGCGGTCGCTGCCGGATCCTCACGATCGATGCCCTCATTCGCGCAAAGGAAGCGATGGGACGCCAACGCGACCGCGAAGCGGCCCTCCAGCTCCGGGCGATTCGCGAGCGGCAACAAGGCTGACCATCGCGCCAACCGGTTCTCCCGTCGTCAGCGCGCGCGCGCTCCGAACGGAAGAGGTCTGATTATTGGAAGAAGCTTGCGCCGAATTGATCAACTGCGAGGTCGACTTGCCCCATTATTTCTGAGAGGCCTCTCAGGACGAATACTCGCGCCCCGAGGCCCACGCTGTTTGCAAATGCCACGTCGAAGAATGGATGGACCTCAATCTGTACGTTCGGGCTGAATGCGGGAAAAACTCTCCTCGCCCTCGGCTAGTGTGGCGTCGGGATTCAGCCAAAAATCTCCACCGTGGTCTTCGGGCGACACAGAGACTCCAGCTGCCGTCGGCTGCGCGACGGTAAGTGTGAGCAGCTTGTGTTTGTCCGCGATATCGAGCAGATGCAGCCTTCGTAGGAAGTGCCTATCCCGTTGCTGCTCCTGTGCCCGAAACGGCTGCATTCGTTCGATCGCCGTCTGAACAGCGGGAGGAAGACGTCGCATCCGGCGTCGACCGAGATCTTCGAACTCCGCCTGAGTGTCGTAGACGGGAAACAAGGTCCGGTGGTCAGTCGGGTCTCCTCCAGCAAGCTCCCAGGCGATGTAGTCAAAGATCGATCTGAGATTGTGGACGCAGTCGCCGATGACCGTTGCCCATTCTATCTCCGGGATAGGAAGGGGATCGTGCAGACGCACAACATAGCGGTTGCGATTGGGATCGGGCTCGACGCACACGTCGTACGGGTAGTCCTCAAAGAAGCTCTGGATCGCTGTCTCGAGCTCTTCGAAATGCCGCTGGGCCCGCACTCTCTTGGCTCGTGCACCTTCAAGGCTCGGGCGGCGGACGGCCATAACAATACGAATGGTACTCCACTGAGTTCTGCGGCAGCTACCTGCCCAAGCGAAGCGGAAAGCCGAGAAGGCGGCGAAAGTTCCTTGTGCGGCAGGAAGCATAGTGCAGTACTACGCTATGGGGGGCACCACTTCCTTACAACTGGGAGATTCTATCGGGGGCGCCAGCCGATGCGTTCGTCGTCGAGGGTGAAGCCGATGAAGACGATGGCCATCTCGTCGGTGGTGCCCTCGCCCCAGCTCACCGGGCGCGGGGGGCGGGTGGGCTGGCGGAGGTTCTCGGCGGAGTTGTCGAAGAGGGCGACCATGTCGATGCGCGTGCCCGCCGGCAGCGGAACCGGCTTCGTGAACGTGTAGCTTCCCTGCCAGTTGAAATCCCAGTCGTCGATGTGAATCAGCGGACGCACGGTGCCGTCGGGGTACGTCGCGGTCACCTTCATCTCGCGACCGAGCAGGTGCATGTGGGGCGCGATCGAGTTCGCGTGCATGTCCCGGCCGGCCGGGATCGTCAACGACCCGTGCACCTCGTACCGGCGCTCGCCGGCCGGGATCGTGAACGTGCGGTCCAGGACCGCCAAGCCGCGCTGCCGCTTTTCGATCGGGGTCTTGGCGAAGTGCAGGGCCATGCGCGTGCGATCGTTGCGGCTCTCGGTCGCGTTGTTGTTGTAGTGCATCTGGAGCACGACGGTCGCGCCCTTCGGCAGCAGCATGCCGATGCCGGGGTCCATCACTCGTGGCTGGGTGCCAGGTGCCCATCCGCTGAGCCCGCCGACCGGCAAGAACCCCGGACCGCCGAAGCATGTGTAGCCGGGACCGGGATCTGCCTTGTCGAGATCCGCGGCCGTCGTACCGGTGTCGATGTACGAGAGGATGTGATGGACGAGCTTGCGGTCGCCCGGCGCGAACTCGACCTTGGTGACCCAGCGATCCTCGGGAAAGTTGGTGGGGATCAGGAAGCACCGATAGATGTCGCTGGCTTTCGCCGGCACCGTGAACGCCTCGGCCATCTCGAGCACGTGATCCGGCGGCCCCAGCCTCCAACCCTCGGGGAACACGCGCGGCGACGGAAGCTTCGCGCGGTCCCCCTCCGGCGCGCCCGCCTCGATCCAGCTCACGATGGTCGCCTGCTCGGCGTCGGTGAGGCGGCGCGATTCGGTGAAATCGCCGAACCCCGGCACCGGCTTCCACGGCGGCATCGCGCGCCCCCTCACCGCGTCCTTGATGTCGTCCCGCTTGTCGTAGGCGTCGCGATAGGTCAGCAACGGAAACGGGGCGTGCTCGCCTGTCCGATGACACGTCTGACAGCGTGACTGGAGGATCCGCACGACTTCGTTGCTGAACGTCGGCGTCTCCGCCGCCGGCACCGTTCCGGAAAACAACAGCACCGCAGCAGCTCCGATCAGCGCCAGCCGTGTCACCATCGCGAGCCTCCCCGCGTCGACGCGGCTAAACGGCGAGCCCGTACAGGCGCGCCACGTTGTCGCGGACGATCAGACGCTTCTCGCCCTCGGGCACGCCCTTGAAATCGCGCTCGACGACCTCGCGCGAGTGGGGCCACGTCGAGACCGTGTGCGGATAGTCCGAGGACCACATGATGTTCTCGACGCCGATGAACTCGCGGTTGATCACGCCCACCGCGTCGTCGATGAACGTGGCGTAGACCTGGCGCCGGAAGTACTCGGTGGGCTTCAGCTTCAGCGGCGCCGGATAGAGGTACCGGTACTCCTCCTGGGCCTGGTCGAGCTTCTGGAGGAAGAACGGGATCCAGCCGACCTCGTTCTCGGCGGAGACGAGCTTGAGGTTCGGGAAGCGCTCGAGCACGCCCGAGAAGATCAGCACGACCAGCGTGCGCTGAACCTCGTGACAGAGCGCCGCGGTGCGGACGTAGCGGTCGACCGGCTGCCTGATGGCCAGGCGGCTCTCCGCGCCCATGCCCGTGATGCTGTGCAGGCTGATCGGCAACCCGACGTCCTGCGCGGCCGCCCAGAACGGGTCGTAGATCGTCGAGCTGTACGGCTTGTCTTCGGGCGGCGAGGCCCAGATGAGCGCGCCCTTGAGACCGCGCGCGGCGCAGCGCCGCAGCTCCTTCACGCCCTCGTCGATGTCGTGCAGCGAGATCAGCGCGAGCCCGGCCAGGCGCTTGGGCGCGTAGGCGCAATAGTCCGCCAGCCAGTCGTTGTAGACGCGGAAGCAGGCGCGCTGGAGCGCGCCGTCGGTGAACCAGAACTGGCGGAATCCGAGCGTCGTGTAGATCACGTCGGCCTCGACCCCGTCGAGGTCCATGTCTTTCAACCGCTCGGCCGGGTCCCAGCCGCCGGCGCGGCGGTCTTCATAGGTGGAGTTCTGGAAGAACTTCGGCAGCTCCTCGGGCTTCTTGCCGGCACCCGTGCCCTGCGCGAGGTGGATCGGCGGAATCCCCTCCAGCACGAAGTAGGCGCCCGGCTTCTGGCCCGGGAGATTCTCCACCACGTGCGGCGCGCGGTCGCGGAACGCCTTGTCGATGCGCTCCACCCAGAGGTCGCCGGGCTCGTTGACGTGCGAATCGGC
>DATHGT010000008.1:0-9618 GCA_035317605.1 Candidatus Acidiferrum sp.
GCGGGACGGAAAGCTCCTGACCATTGGCTGTACGGAACCGTGGCTGTGGGAAAACTTCTGCCGGGCCATCGACCGCCCGGACTACGCGCGCTTCGCCCGCAAGCCCGACCAGTTCGTGCGCGCCGCCAACGCCGAGGAAGAGGGCGCGCGCCGGGAGATCGAGGCGATCATCCGCACCCGCGACCGCGACGAGTGGTACGAGCGGCTGACGAAAGCCGATGTCTGCGTGGGCAAGGTGTACGACGTCGAGGAGATGGTGGCCGACCCCCAGGTGCTCCACCGGCGGATGGTCGTCGACATCCAGCACCCGACCCTCGGCAACGTCCGCCAGGTGGGGATCGCGATCAAGCTGTCGGAGACTCCGGGCAGCATCCGCAGCGCGGCGCCGACCTCCGGCCAGCACACCGACGCGGTCCTCAAGGACCTCGGGCTCGGCGCCGACGAGATCTCAGCGCTGCGCGGCAAGGGCGTGATCGGCTGACTCACTCGATGACGCCCAGGCGGCCGTTGTGGCTGCCCATGTACCAGAGGCGGCCCTCGGCGTCGACGATCATCTTGCGGATCCCGACGTCCTTCGACGGGAGCTGAAAGACGCGGGTGACGCCGGTCCGGGGATCGAGGCGGACGACGGTGTCGGTCTGGATCTCGTTGGCCCACACGATCCCTCCGCCGTCGACCGTGACCGCGTAGGGTCCGCCGGTCGGGCCGTGGGGCAGCGCGTACTCCTTCACGATCTTCTGGGTCGCGGGATCGACCTGCAGCAGCTTGCCGTTGCCGTAGAGCGTCACCCATAGAGATCCGTCGGGCGCGACGGCCATGCGCCGCGGGCGAGAGCCCGGCTCCATCGCCATCTCGGTGATCTTGCCGGTCGCCGGATCGACCCGCCCCAGGCGATCACCGCCGAGCTGGCAGAACCAGACCTGGCCGGCCTTGTCGATGGCCAGACCGTACGGGTTGCCGCGGGTCTTGTACTCGGTGATCTTGCCGCTCGCGCGATCGAGACGGCCGATGCGGTGGCCGCCCTGGACCGTGAACCAGATCGTGCCCTTGTCGTCGATGACCAGCGTGTGAGGATCGCCGCCCGAGGGCGCCTTGTGCTCAATCACTTTGCCGGTCGCGGGATCGAGATGACCGATCGTGCCGTTCCCGTTGCCCGTGTACCAGACCTGGCCCTCGCGGTCGACGAGCAGGCCGTGCGGACGCGCGCCCTCGGGCATGTCCCACTCCGTGAACTTCTTGGTCTTCGTGTCGAAGCGGGCGATCTTGTTGCCGAACATCACGGCCACGTAGATGTTGCCGTCCGGTCCCGGCGCCGGGTCGCGCGCGAACTTCGGCGTGGGCACCGGCCACTCCGAGATCTTGCCCTCGAACTGGGGCCGGGCGCCGGGGGCGATCCCGTAGTTCGATCCGCCGGCGTGCACCAGCGGAACCGCCGCGAGCACGAGGCCGAGGGTGAGAGCGC
Source organism: Candidatus Acidiferrum sp. (assembly GCA_035317605.1). Classification (GTDB taxonomy): domain Bacteria; phylum Methylomirabilota; class Methylomirabilia; order Rokubacteriales; family CSP1-6; genus DATHGT01. The sequence goes on from DATHGT010000008.1 coordinate 1,463, forward strand.
GGACGCCGTGGCGCATCGTGGAACCTCCTGTCTCTCGTCGGGCCGCGCGCTCGCGCGCGGCCCGACCCGAAAGCATCAGTGTACGTCGATGAAGCCCAGCAGCAGCGCGTTGAAGCGTTCGGCCTGGTCGCACGGGGTGACGTGGCCCGAGTCCTCGACGACGATCAGCTCCGCTCCGGGGATCGATTGCTGGAGCAGACGTTTGGCGGCCAGTGGAACCGTGGCGTCGCGGTCGCCGGCCATCACGAGCGTCGGGCAACGAAGCTCGGCGAGCCGCCGGCTAACGTCGAAGCGTGCAAGTCCGCGGAGAGCAGCGAAGTACGTCCGTCGTGGGTTGCTCGCGAGACTCGCGACCGCGGCGAGGTACAGCTCGCGCTGATCGGGGCGTGGAAACAATCCGCGCGCCACGTGCGCCGCCACCGTCCGCATCGGCGCGCACGCCAGCAGTCCGAGCCGCGCCAGCAGGCGAAGCGTGCCCCGCGGGCCCGCGGTCACCGGCCGCGCGAACGTGTTGACCAGGGTCAGCGAGCGCACGCGCGCGGGGTGATCGAGCGCGAGGGCCAGGGCCACGCACCCGCCGAGCGAGAGCCCGACCACGTGAGCGGGCGGCGCGGCGAGTGACTGAAGCAGCGCAGCGACGTCGGCCGCCAGCGTCGCGACGGTCAGGCGCCCGGCGCCGCGCGGAGATCGGCCGTGACCGCGAAGATCGGGAGCGATGACCCGGTACGCCGCGCTCAGCGCGGGAAGTTGAAATCGCCAGTCCGAGGACGACGACCCGAGGCCGTGAAGGAGGACGATCGGCGGCCCGGCGGGATTACCGCAGATATCGCGATAGAGGGGGACGGGCTCAGCGCGGGGCGGCACGCGTCAGGACGGCGGTGTGCGCGGCTTCACCGTTTCGCGCGAGCGACGAGGTCCGGATGGCGAAGGAAGTCGAAGTCGCAGCCCTCGTCGGCCTGGAGCACGTGGTCGAAGAAGAGCTTGCGGTAGCCGCGAAGCGGCGGCGGCTTGGCGTCACCCAGCGCGGCGCGCCGCCGAGCCAGCTCGGCGGCGTCGACGAGGAGGTCGAGCCGCCGCTCCTTCACGCTGACCCGGATCCGATCGCCGTGACGCACGACACCGAGGGGGCCGCCGGCCGCCGACTCCGGCGTGACGTGGAGCACGACGGTGCCGTAGGCGGTGCCGCTCATGCGCGCGTCGGAGATCCTCAGCATGTCCTTCACGCCCGCGCGGCTCAGCTTGCGCGGGATCGGCAGGTAGCCGGCCTCGGGCATGCCCGGCGCGCCCAGCGGCCCCGCGTTCTTCAGCACGAGCGCGTCGGCGGCGGTGACGTCCAGCGCGGGATCGTCGATGCGCGCGGCGAGATCGTCCAGCGATTCGAACACGACCGCGCGCGCCTCGGTCTCGAACAGCCGCGAGTCGGCGGCCGAGCGCTTGAGGATGGCGCCGCCGGGGGCCAGCGAGCCGAAGAGCGCGACGAGCCCGCCGACGGACTGGAAGGGATCGCGGGCGCTGCGGATCACCGACCGATCGACGAAGCCGCTCCCCTCCGCGGCCAGCCGCTCGCCGAGGGTCCGCCCGGTCACGGTGAGGCAGTCGAGGTGAAGCTGCGGCGACAGCTCGCGCAGCACCACGCCGAGACCGCCGGCCGCGAAGAGGTCTTCCATGTAGTGCTCGCCCGACGGCTTGAGGTCGACCAGGACAGGCGTCTCTTCGCTCAGACGATTCAGCTCGTCGAGCGAGATCGCCACCCCGGTCCGGCCGGCGATCGCGGTGAGATGGATGAGCGCGTTGGTGGAGCCGCCGATGGCCAGCAGCACGCGGAGCGCGTTCTCGAAGGCGTGGGGCGTGAGGATGCGGTCGGGCGTGAGCCCGGAGCGGATCAGCGCCACCGCCACTTCGCCCGTCGCCTCGGCGGCACGCAGCCGATCGGAGTGCACGGCGGGTATGGCCGCGGTTCCGGGCAGCGTCATGCCCAGCGCCTCGGCCACGCACGCCATTGTGCTCGCGGTGCCCATCACCGCGCAGGTGCCGGTCGTCGTCGCGAGACGGCCTTCGACGGTCGCGATGGCTTCGGCGGAAACTTCCCCCGCCCGATATTTGGCCCAGAAGCGGCGACAATCCGTGCAGGCGCCAAGGCGCTCGCCCTCATGGCGTCCGGTCATCATCGGCCCGGCGACGAGCTGGATCGCGGGAACGTTGGCAGACGCCGCGCCCATGAGCTGAGCGGGAACGGTCTTGTCGCAGCCGCCCACGAGCACGACAGCGTCCATGGGCTGGGCGCGGATCATCTCCTCGACGTCCATCGACATGAGGTTGCGATAGAGCATGCTGGTGGGCTCGAGGAAGACCTCGCCGAGCGAGATCGTGGGGAACGGAACGGGCAGCGCGCCGGCCGCGAGCACGCCGCGCTTGACCGCGTCGATCAGCTCCGGCAGGTGACGGTGGCAGTTGTTGAACCCGCTCCCCGAATCCGCGATGCCCACGATCGGCCGCTCGAGCGCCGCACTCGAATACCCCATCGACTTCGCGAACGACCGCCGCAGATACAGCGCGAAGTCGGGATCGCCGTAGTTGGTGAGTCCTTGCGCCAGTCCGTGAGCCATCTCGCGCGGAAGCTACTACGGCGACTGGGTCCGGTCAAGAACGCGCCCGGCGGCGCACCGCGGCCGCAGGCGCGTGGTAGGATCGCGCCCGGGTTCGCCATCACGCGAGGGGAGATCGACCATGCGATTCGGCCTGCTCTACGAGGCGCAGCGACCGTTTTCGGGTACCGACGTCGACTGGAACAAGCTCTACAAGGAGACGCTCGAGCAGTGCGTACTCGCCGACAAGATGGGCTTCGACAATCTCTGGTTCGTCGAGCACCACTTCCTGACGGGCTTCTCGGGGTCGCCGTGCCCGGAGGTGCTGCTGGGCGCGCTGAGCCAGCTGACCAAGCGCATCCGCATCGGCTTCGGCGTGAGCATCCTTCCCGCGCACCATCCGATCCACATCGCCGAGCGCGCGGCCATGCTCGATCAGCTGACCGACGGGCGTCTCGAATTCGGGACGGGACGCTCCAACGCCTACGAGCAGGTCGGCCAGGGCATCGATCCCCGCAACACGCGGGCGATGTGGGAAGAATCGCTGCGGATGCTCCCCCGCATCTGGGCGGACGCCGAGTTCTCCCACGAGGGAACGTTCTGGAAGGTGCCGTCGCGGAACGTGCTGCCCAAGCCCTACCAGAAGCCTCACCCGCCCTTCTATCTCGCGTGCACGCAGACCGAGAGCTACGACGTCGCGGCCGCGAACGGGATCGGCGTGCTGTCGTCGGCCACCTACGCGACGACCATCCTGGCCGGGCACGTCAAGCGCTACCGCGAGCGGGTGAAGGACGCCAAGCCCGCGGGAGCGTTCATCAATGAATACTGGGGCAACAACGTCCACACCTTCTGCGGCCAGGACAACGACGAGGCGCGGAAAACCGCGGCGCTGTCGCTCAAGACGTTCTTCGGTCCGGACAAGCCGTACATCCGCGATCGGGTCAACGCCTACGAGCAGCTCCTGGAGGAGTGGGGCGGCGTGCCCGATCACCTGAAGGCCGACTTCGGCCGATGGCTGCGACAGTCGGACGAGGCGCACAAGGAGCAGGCCGCGCAGGTCGGCATCTCGCTCGACTCCGGCCCCGGCGCGGCGCGGGCGGCGTTCGGCCAGATGGATCCCGACACCCTGTGCGACCGCGGCATCATCATCGCGGGCGATCCCGAGAGCTGCATCCGGGGCGTGCGTCTCTACGAGGAAGCCGGGGTCGACCAGGTCATCTCGATCATGCAGACGGAGATCATCCCGCACGAGCGGGCGATGAGCTCCATCGAGATGTTCGGCAAGCACGTGATCCCGGCGTGCCGGGCTGAGTCGCGGGCCAAGGCCGTTCCCGCGGGAGTGTAGAGGCATGTCGATCCTGGTGATCGGAGCGACCGGCTTCATCGGGCCACGGTTGATCAAGCGTCTGGTCGCGCGGGGCGAGACCGTGGTCGGCATGGACGTGAACCCCGGCGCGGCGGCGTTCGGCAACGTTCCCATCGGGGCGCCGGTGATCCGCGGGGACGTCACCCGCTTCGACGACGTGATGCGGACGATCGTGGAGGTCAAGCCCGAGCGCGTGATCAACCTCGCCTACGGCCTCGGCGCGGGCGAGGGCAACCCGCACCAGGTGTTCCTGCTCGACGTCCTCGGCATGGACAACGTGTTCGAGGCCGCGCGCCTGGCCGGCGTCGCGCGCGTGGTCTACGCCAGCTCGATCGCGGTGAGCGGCCAGCAGAGCCACTTCGGCGAGCGCCCGGTGACCGAGGACGATCCGGTCCACGGGACCAGCCAGTACGCGATGCACAAGATCATCAACGAGTTCCAGGCCAAGAAGTACATCAAGAACTATGGAATGTCGATCACGGGCGTCCGCCCCGCCAACGTGACCGGCCCCGACAAGGTGCGCGGTTCGGTCGACCACGTCCAGCTCATGGTCGACGCCGCCCGCGGCAAGCCCGTGCACCTCCCGAAGAAGGGGTTCATGCGCCTGCTCATCCACGTGGAGGACATCGCGGAGGTCTTCACCCGCGTGCTGCTGGCCGACAAGCCCCGTCACGACGTCTACAACTCCGGCGGGATTCCCGCGAGCCTCGGCGAGCTGGCCGACATCGTGCGCGGCTTCCTCCCCAACGCCCAGATCACCTTCGCCCAGGACGGCGGCCGCGAGGAGTCCGGAAACTATCTCGTCGACTGGAGCCGGCTGGCCAGCGAGTTCGGCGTCGAGTACCCCGGCCTGCACACGCGCGTGCTGGAAGTCATCAACGACGTCCGCCGCGAGGAGGGCCTCCCCCTCGTCGGCGGTTGAACGCGAGGTGACTCACGTGGGTATCACGCGACGCATCTACGTCAGTCTTCCCGCCGATCCCTGGTTGCCGAAGAACATCAACGACCTCAAGTGGGGCATCGTCGAGGAGATCGAGAAGCTGGGTTACACGCCGGAAATCTTCACGAACCCCAGGGGCCGGCCGGGTTTGGCATCGGCCAAGGCGTGGAATCCCCGAGACGCCGACGACATCGCCCGGCGCTGCGTGGGGGCGGCCCTGCTCGGGATGCCCCGATGGACGTTCCAGGACGCCAACGGCGAGCCCGCGCTCCTGCCCACGGAGTTCAACCACTACGAAGGCGCGCTCGCCCGCACGCTCGGACTCCCGACTCTCGTCCTCGTGCAGAAGAACGTCCGCCGCCGCGTCGTCTTCGACATGAGCTTCGGCGGCTACGTGGGCGAGTTCGATGCCAACGCGCAGCTGGATTGGCTCCACACGGACGAGTTTCGCGTTCCGTTTCACTACTGGAAGCAGCTGCTCGAGGAGCGCGCGGACGTGTTCCTGGGCTACTCGAGTGGCTCGACAGCGACGGCGAGCGCGGTCAAGCGCTTTCTTCAGAGCCTGGGCGCGAAGATCCTGGACTGGCAGACTGATTTCATTCCCGGGCGCACGATCCTCGAGCAGATCGAGGGGGCGGCCAACCGCTCCATCGGCGGCATCTTCCTCTTCACCCAGGACGACGATCTCGCCGATCAGGGCCGGCAGGACAAGGCGGTGCCTCGTGACAACGTGGTGTTCGAGGCCGGCTATTTCATCGGGGTCAAGGGCAAGCGCAACGTCCTGATCATCCGCGAATCCGGCTCGAAGATGCCGGCCGACCTGGGAGGCGACATCTATGCGGCGCTCGCCGACCGGTCCGATATCGCTCCGATCGAACGAACGCTGACCGCCTTCATGAACGCCATCTGAGGTGGCGGGAACCCCTTCGGAGCCTCTGCGAGAATCGCCTGCGCCATGGAGCTGATCACGGTCGTGTCCTCGGGCAACGTCATGATCACCAACGCGGCCGTCTCCCCGAGCGGCCGGCTCTTCGGTAACTTTCCGCGATGGACCGCGGTGCCCACGCCCTCGGTCGGCGAAGCCACGGCCGACAGAAACTTCACGCCCTTCCCTGGTGGCGAGTGGAACGAGTGGCAGCCAGGCCGGTCGCCGCACGGCCGATTCGTCTGCACGCACGGCCTGCACGCCGACCGCGAGAACAATCTCTGGGCCATCGACGACGCCTCGCCACACCACGGGCCGATGATCGAAGGCGGCGCCAAGATCGTGAAGATCGACCTCGCGACCGACCGCGTGAGCCGCGTCTACGCGCTGGGCCCGGACCTGGCTCCGCCGGGGGCCGTGCTCAGCCACATGCGGGTCGACGCGCGCTTCCTCTACGTCACCGACTCCGGCTTCGGCACTATCGTGGTGATCGATCGCGAGACCGGCCGCGGGCACCGTGCGCTCCAGGGCGCGCGCTGCTCCCGCGCCGACACCAGCATCGTCCCGGTCATTCACGGCCAGCCCATGCGGCACCCCGACGGCAAGGTGCCCGTGATCCACCTCTCGCATCTCGAGCTGAGTCCGGACGGGACGTGGATGTACTTCACCCCGCTCTTCGGCCCCGTGCTGTGGCGGGTGGAGACGAAGTACCTCCAGGATCCAAGTCTGACCACCGACGCCATCGCCGCCCACGTCGAAGAGGTCGTGCGCATCCCACCGGTGACGGGAATCACGTCGGACGCGAAGGGAACGCTCTATTTCTCCGCCCTCACCGAGGATGGCGTGCTCATGCTCGGACCGAGTGGCACGCTCGAGACGGTGATCCGCGACGACCGGATCAGCGGTCCCAACGAGGGCAGCATCGGCCACGACGGCTACTACTACTTCCCCAACTCCCAAGCCCCGCGGATCAACCGCCCCTACGAGGTCTTCAAGATCACGCTGCCCTGAGTTCGTGCGCCGCGCGTCCGGCCGGCTTGACGCTGGAATCCCGTAGCCGATAGCTTTAGTTGCGATGGCCAAACTGAGGCGAGAGCGCCGACCGGGCAGAACGCGGCTGAGCGCCAAGAACCAAGTGACGATCCCGGTGGCGGATCTCCGGCGCGCGGGGCTCAAGCCCGGAGACGAGCTCCAGATCGAAGCCGCCGGTCCAGGACGCATTGTCCTGACACGCGTCGCGGAGGCGCTGGCCAGCTTAGCTATACCCGTTGTCTGACCGGTGTCTATCGAACGGGGGCGTTGCAGAAGCTTCGCGGCGAATGGCGGTGACGGGTCCTCGGCGGCCGTTCACACGGCCCCCGCGTCATCCGTCGCGCGCGCCTCACCTGCGGTCAGCGCGAGGTCGGCGCCTGACGGGCGGCGCACGTGGTCTGGATCGCGCGCAGTTCTTTGGACGGGCCGTCGGCGCCGAAGGTGCGCTCGACCTTGGTGGCGATGCGGTCGACCTCCGCGCAGCGGCCCAGCGCGACGTAGGCGCGGGCGAAGTGGGCCGCAGTGGCGGCGTCGAGATAGTCGGCCTTCTCCGCCGCTTCGAACGCGGCCACGGCCTCGGCGGGCTTGCCGACGATCGCGTAGAGCGTGCCCAGCTCGCTCTGCATCGGGGCCGGCTCGAAGCCGAGGCCGAGGGCGGTCCGGTAGTCTTTCTCGGCGCGCGCGAAGTGCGGCCTGGCCGCGTCGCGCTGACCGCCGCGCACCAGCTCCTGAGTCCGGCGCGCTTCCACGCCGGCGATCCACGCCGGGATCATGCCTGCGCGCCGGGGACGCGTACACTCGTAGGCCCGCTCGGCGTAGCGCACGGCTTGATCGAACTGGCCCTTGTCCAGGTACCACTGCGAGAGCTTCAGCCACTCCGAATCGAACCACGAGTCGCCGCCCAGGCACACGGCGGGAATTCCATCGTGGGCCGCTTCGCAGCGCTCGTGGTTGGTGACGACTCCGGCCACGACCAGCCCGGCGCCGAGCGCGGCGAGGGCGGGCCGGCGGCGGGCCGCGATCGCGCCGAGCACGCGATCGATGGCCAGGGCGGCGAACACCATCAGGAACGGCACCGCGGGAATCCGATAGCGTCCGCGAACGTAGAACACGAGGACGGTGGCGAGATAGACCCCGACGGCGATGTATAGCGCGGTCACGTCCCGGCGGCGCCAGAACGGCAGCGCGAGGCCGACCAGGGCGAGCGGCGCCACCAGCGCGAACGTCACCAGCGGCCACAGCAGGGACACGAACTTCGCGCGCATGAACGCGTAGTGATAGTTGTCGGGGATCTCGAACGCATTCGCG
>DATHGT010000009.1:0-2541 GCA_035317605.1 Candidatus Acidiferrum sp.
CGCGGCTCGGCGGCCAGCCGCTCGATCTCCTCGAGGACCGCGACGTCCGCCTCCGCGGCGTCGTGGGGATGGATGCCGACGGTGGCCCACACGTCGGCCTCGCGCGCGGCCAGCGCGATCGACGCCCGCGACGTCTCGACGTCGGTCCCGATCGTCAGCATCCGACTCACCCCGCTCTCGCGGGCGCGGGCGAGCATGGCCTCGCGGTCCGGGTCGAAGTCCGGGAAGTGCAGGTGCGCGTGGGTGTCGAAGAGGTCGGGCGTCACGGCAGGATCTCCGTGAGCACGCGTCCTTCCACGTTCGTCATCGTGAGCCCGAGCAGACGCGCCGCCGTCGGTCCGACGTCCACGAGCCCGATCCGCTCGAGCGACACGCCCGATTTCACGCCGGCGCCGGCGGCGATGAAACCCGTGCCCATGCTCGGCCGCGAGGGCAGGAAGCCGTGAGTCCCTCGCACGCCTGCCGTCTCGTTCTCGGAACAGCCGCCGCCGAAGGCCCAGCCGGGCGCGGCTTCGAGCCCGAAGGCCGCGCCCGGCATGGCGCCGAGCGCATCCAGCTCACGGCGGCTCACGATCGTGTAGCGGTCGCGCGCCTGGCGACGCAGCGTCTCCTCGGCCAGCGCCGCGACACCGGGGCCGCCGGCGTCGTTGACGAACACCCCGGACGAGCCGCCGGTGTCGTGGGTCGTCGCCAGCCAGCTCGTGCCCGACCACGGACAGCGGCGAAGGCCGGCGCGGAAGAGGATCTCGTTCGGGTGGACGGTCCGGGCGACGTCCTGGAAGCCGTGATCTCCGGTGACGATCAGCACCGTGCGCTCGGCGATGCCCGCCTCGCGCAGCGCGCTCACGATCGCCGCGACGTGAGCGTCGACCCGCGCCAGCGCCGGCTTGACGTCGACGCCCTCGCGCCCGCCGCGGTGCTGGAAGTAATCGACCTGGACGAGATGGATCAGGAGGAGATTCGGGCGCATGCCCTTGATGATCCCCGTCGCCGCCGCGGTGAGGAACTCGTCCCAGCGCACCACGCTCTTGAACGTCTCGGGCTCGGGCGCGACGCCGAGCCGCTCCAGCAGTCCCGGCGTGGTCGCCCGGCGCAGGAGCTCGACGGGCTCCGACCGCTGGTAGTAGTCGCGCTCGGGAATCAGCCAGTCGATCCGCGCCCCCAGCGTCACGGGCCAGGAGACGGCGGCCGTGGTGAGACCGGCGGCGCGCGCGACGTCCCACAGCGCGGGCGCGCGGAGGTCGGCGGCTTCCTCGTACCAGCGCCCCGACGAGCCGGCCGTGGGCGACCAGGTCACGTTGAACGGGATGCCGTGACGGGCGGGCCGCACGCCGGTGACGATGGTGGCGTGGCCGGGATAGGTGACGCTCGGGAACGGCGGCGTCGCCGCGCGTGCGTGACCGCCCGCCGCGACGAGCGCGCGCAGAGCGGGCGCCGCGTACGCGTCGTCGAGATAGAACTCGGGACGGAGCCCGTCGATCGAGATCAGGACGAGGTGACGCGCGGGCTGGCCCCACGTGGCCGGCGCGACGAGAACGAGCGCGAGCAGTCCCAGCAGCGCGAAGCGTTTCGTCATGAGTCCACCCGGAAGCGGAGCCGGCCGATGAGCTGGCCGGAATCGGTGATCACGTCGACGGACCATCGGCCCTCGGCCTCCGCGGGCACCACGCTCTTGCGCGAAAACGTCCGGAACCCGTCCCGGCGCCCGCCGTGGATGGGCGAGAGCTTGACCACGCTCACGACCTGGCCCTCACGGCGCCACACGTGAGAGATCGGCTGGTGCAGGCCGGCCGGCGCGTAGACGGCGGTGAAGGCCACGATGCCGCGCAGGTCATCCGCGCTCAGCGACGTTCCCAGCTCGTCGACCGGCTCGCCGGCGGACACGTCGCGCGCCAGCGCCGAGCGGGCCACGAACAGCGGGGCGGGCGGGATTCCGACGCGCGCGACGAAGACGAGACCCGCGACCACGAGCCCGCCGAGTGCTCCGGCTTTGAGCGCTCGCCGCCACGGCCAGTGGCGGCTGCGCCGGAGCGCGGGGGCCAGACCGACCACGGCGGTCCAGGCGGCCAGCAGCATGGCCCAGAACGGCGGGACGCCGACGAGCGGGAGCGCCACGTTCAGCGCCGCGAACGCCGACACGAAGAAGAACACGTCGGTGATCACCGTCGTCCGCTCGGCCAGCGCGCGGTACCAGGGGTCGAACGTGGCCAGCAGCACCAGAATCGCCAGGGCGATCAGGAAGGCGACGTTGGGCGAATCCACCGTCGTGCTCGCCCAGTACGCCGGCAGCAGGAACAGCAGCACGCCGTGGTAGAGCGTCTGAATCGTGTAGTCGGCGGCGCCCAGCGCGAAACGCCCGGTCCGGGTGGCCCGAAAGCCGTCGCGCAGCTGGACGGACGACGCGATGAGCAGCCACAGCAGGAGCAGGTAGCCGACGATCCAGGGCGCGTGGGGCAGCTCGCGGCGGAAGACGAAGAGCGTGAGCAGCCCGCCGGCGAGAGACGCGAGCGAGATCCCCCACCGCCGGAGCCAGGCGAATGC
>DATHGT010000010.1:0-11525 GCA_035317605.1 Candidatus Acidiferrum sp.
CGGGGCCGGGCAGCGGCACCGCCACGCCCTGGTGCTCCATCACGCTCAGCGCGCGCGCCACGTCGAAGGCGAAGCCGACGGCCGGACACTGGTAGCCGAAGCGGCCGAGCATCTGGTCGTAGCGTCCGCCCGCCGCCACCGAGGCGCCGAAGTCGGACACGTAGGTCTCGAAGTACATGCCGGAATAGTAATCGAAGCCGCGGACCTCGCCGAGGTCGAGCAGCACCGAGTCGGCCAACCCATAGATGCCCAGCAGGCGGTAGACCTCGGTCAGGTTTTCCAGCGCGCGCGCCGCCCGCGGCGTGCGCGCGAAGCCGGCGGCCCGCTCCAGCACTTCGGCGCGGCCGAAGAGCGTGGGCAGGGCCAGCAGCGCGTCCACCACGCGAGCCGGAGCGCCCAGCTCCCCCACCCGCTTTTCCAGCTCGGCCAGGTCCTTGCGCCCGAGCGCGGCCCGCACCTCGCGCGCCTGCTCGTCGGTGGCCGACGTCTCCTCCATCAGCCCGCGGAAGAAATCGGGATGGCCCACGTCGATCTGAAAGTGCCTGAGCCCGAGCGCCGAGAGGCCCTCCACGGTCATGGCGAGGATCTCCACCTCGGCTTCGGGCTTGTCCAGCCCGATCAGCTCCACGCCCGCCTGGTAGAACTCGCGATAGTGCGCGATCCGCGGCTCGTCGTAGCGGAAGACGTTGGTCACGTAGCCCAGCCGGAGCGGCTTGGGCTCGTCGCGCAAGCGCGTGGCCACGATGCGCGCGATCTGCGGGGTGATGTCGGCGCGCAGGGCGAGCAGCCGGCCCGTCTCGCGGTCGACGAGCTTGAACATGTCTTCCTGCACGACGGGGTCGGTCCCCACCGACAGCACGTCGAAGAACTCGAAGGTGGGCGTGATCACCTCGCGGTAGCCCCAGCGTCCGAACACGTCGAGCAGGCGCGATTCCACGTAGCGCTTGCGCTGGGCCTCGTCGGGCAGGTAGATGCGCGCACCCTTGGGCAGCTGCGTCAGTGGCTTCATGCGGGTGACCCGAGCGCTTCGAGATGAGCGACCGTATTCACGCGGTGGATGGTCGCCCAGTCGTCGCGGTACTCGATCTCCGAGATGCCGGCCGTCGAGGCGTCGACCGACCAGAGCCGCTCGGGTCCGAGCCCGAGCGCGGCCAGCACGATGAGCCGGGTGACGATGCCGTGGCTGACGAGAATCACGGTCTCGCCCAGGTGCGTGGCCCGCAGCTCGGCCACGGCACGCCCCACGCGCTCGGCCACCGCGCCGAGCGTCTCGCTGCCCGGACGCGCGAAGCGCCCGGGCTCCGTGAGCCAGCGCTTGAAATCCTCGGGGAAGCGGCGCTCGACCTCGTCGCGCGTGAGGCCTTCCCAATCGCCGAAGCACATCTCGCGGAAATCGGACTCGAGGGTGATCTCGATCCCCTGGGCCGCCGCGATGGGTGCGGCGGACTCGCGGGCGCGCAGCAGCGGGCTCGCGTAGACCGCGGCGACGTGGTGCGTCCCGAGGGCGTGGGCCAGCGCCGCGCACTGCCGACGGCCCTCCGGGCTCAGCGGGATGTCGTGCGAGCCCGCGTAGCGTCGCTCCTGGGAGTACGCGGTGGCGCCATGCCGTATAGCGAGCAATCTCAGCTCCATGACAACCCGCCTATTCTAGCCCCATCGTCGAGCCCGAGGTATGCTCTCCGTGCATGCCAAGGCTGATGCGCTCACTCGTGGTGGTGGGACTCGCGCTGCTGGCGGCCGGCTGTGCGACCAGGATGGTCGGGCCGGGCGCCGAGGACGACGTGATCGCGGTGACCGGGCTCGGCAAGTTCAGCGCCGCGCCCGACGTGGCCCTGCTCACGCTCGGGGTCGATTCGAACGCGGCCACGCTGGGCGAGGCCACCGCCGACGCCGCGCGGCGGATGAGCGCGGTGGTGGCGCGGATCAAGTCGTTCGGGGTGGCCGACGCCGACATCACGACCGTGGCCTACTCGGTGGATCCTCGGATGGCCCCGATCGATCCCCTGCGCCGCGACGAGCCGCCGCGCATCGTGGGCTACCACGTGGGCAACGTGGTCCAGGTCAGCGTGCGCAAGCTCGCCGACGCGGGGCCGATCCTGGATGCCGCCGTCGTCGCCGGGGCCAACACCGTCCGCGGCATCCGCTTCACGCTCGCCGATCCCGCCGCCGCCCAGTCCCAGGCGCGCGCCAGCGCGGTCGCCGACGCGCTGGCCAAGTCCCGCCAGCTCGCCACCGCCGCCGGAGTCAGGCTCGGCCCGGTGCTGTCGATCCGCGAGAGCTCGGTCTCCCAGCCCATCCCGATGCGCGCGATGGCCGTCCGCGCCGACGCGGCCACCCCGATCGAGCCCGGCCAGCTCGACGTCGTCATCTCCGTCGAAGTCCGCCAGTCCATCCAGCGCTGAGACCTCTGAGGTTGATCGGATTGCGCGGGCGAAGCCCGCGCTCGGACAGCGCTACGTGAGGATTTCGAGCGTGCGGCCTTCGATGTCACCCATGTCCACGCCGAGGGTTGTCGCGATTGTGGGGGCGACGTTGCGGTTGGGGAAGACGGCCAGCTCGAGGCCGCGACGGATCTGCGGGCCGGCGGCGAGGAAGAAGGCGTGGTTGTCGGGATAGCTGCCGCGCTGGCCGTGGGTGCCGAGGTGGTGGGGGCGATCGGTCTCCTCGTCGCCGATGGCGTCGTCCACGAAGAGATACCCCTCGGCGGCCTCGACCAACACGTCGCCGATCTGTCGATGCTCCGTCGGCGCCGGCAATCCGAGGGCGGCGTACTGATCCGACGTCCACACCGCGGATACGCCGGGAACCTTGGCCAGCTCGTCGGCGACCTGGCGCGCGATGCTGGCCTGCTGCGCGCCCTCGCGCACGTAGACGTACGCCGCGCCGTGATTCATCACCACCCGCGCCTCGGCGCGCGCGATGCGGCCGTCGGCGTCGGCCTCCAGCAAGCCGAGCTTCCTGAGCCTCACGTTCGGCCGGAGCTCGCGGCTCACGGGAAGGAAGCCGTGGTCGGAGACGACGAACACGTTCGTCTCGTCGGGCGCGGGCAGCGTGGCCAGCACGCGCCCGATCACTGAATCGACGTACTGCATCGCCCAGTACGCCTCGGGCGAGCGCGGGCCGTGCAGGTGCTGGAGGCTGTCGACGCAGAGGAAGTGGAGCATCAACACGTCGGGCGCGTGACGGTGGATCACGTGGGAGGCGACGTCGGCCACCATCGCGTCCTTGAGGAACCGCTTGGGGAGCTGCGCCCACTCGCCCTGACGGTCCATCGGATAGCCGAGCTCTCCGAGCTCGCGCCACACCGACGGCGCCGTGTGCGCCTCGAACACCGCCTGGCTCTTGAAGAACGGCAGGTTGAACCCGATCGAGGCCGCGTGCCGGGTCGCCGGCCAGTCGATGGCGGCAACGGAGAGGCCCGCGGCGTGAGCGCGGTCGTAGAACGTCGGCACCCGGATGAGATCCGCCGCGTCGTAGATGGGATCGCCGGTGAAGTCCTCGGCGCGGCCGGTCGCGCGGTTGAGCACGTGGTTGCCGACCACGCCGTGCCGGTCGGGTCGCACGCCGGTGACCAGGCTCACGTGGGTCGGCCACGTGGTGCTCGGGAACACGGTCTCCATGCCCGCCGCCACCGCGCCGCGCTCGGCCAGCCGGCGCAGCGTGGGCAGCCGCGCAGCGGGATCGCGCCAGTAGAAGGCGGCGAACCCGTCGATGCTGATCACGAGCGTGCGCGGCGTCGCCATGCTACGAGTCCCCGGGCCGCGACGTGATTTGCAGACCGCTCGCCTCGACGCCGCGCGTGCCGACGGAGCGGCCGAGCGCGGTGACGAAGATCGCGTCCTCTCCGCTCGCCGAGGGCGAGAAGAACTTCACGACCTCACGGTCGTAGAAGGTCAGCCCGGAGGCCCCGAACCCGAGCGCGTAGGCGACGAGATACGCGCGCCCGCCGGCGAGGCCGGCTTCGAGGTTGACCAGCCGATAGCCGCGATCGCCGTACGCGGCAAGCACGCCGTCGAGCGGCGCCATGAAATAGATCACCGCGGCGGCATCGGCGCCCAGCGCCTGCTCGAGGCAGAGGTAGCCGGACCTGGAACGATACTGCCCCTCGGAGAGCGCCTCCAGCGCGTGGGGCTCGGGCCAGTAGCGGACGGCGCCGCCCGGCAGCCCGTCGACCGCGTTCAGCACGAGATACAGATCGACGAGACCACCCGCGGCGTCGCCGTCCACCGGCCGGGTCGCATACCAGAGCACGGTGGACAGCTCGTCCGCGGTGATCGGCGCGTGAGAGAACTGGCGGGTGGAGCCACGGCGCTGGATGGTCTCCCCGAGTCCCCGGCCGGCTTCGTGGCGTGGCTGGGGCAACGGGGTCAGCGCTCCCTGCGGGCGACGCGGAGCCGGTCGCGCGCTCGCGCGCCATGCTCTCACCGCCTCCGGCGTCTCGAGTCGCGAGGCCGTGAGCATCGCGCGCAGCTCCGGATAATCCACCGACTCCGACGAGAGCGGCAGCGTCGGGTCATCGATCGCGGGCAGCGCGCCGACGGACGGCGCCGGCTCTCCCTCGGAACCGACGGCCACCAGCTCGAGCGCGGACTCGTGCTCGACGTCGAGCCCGAGCAGATGGTTGACCGCGTCGTCCACGAAGCCGGTGATCACCCGCGGCGCCGCGCCGAGCGCGTTGCCGGTGGCGATGAGATTCGCCAGCATCGTGCCCGAGTCCCAGAAGAGATGCCGGAACCCGCGGGCCTGGTACTTCCACGTGTTGCGCCAGTAGATCGCGGAGAGCACGATCACCGCCGCGCGGCGGGCCAGGCTCTCATCCGCGGCGGCCTCGGCGAGCGCCGCGCGCACGTCGACGTTACGCAGGCGTCTCAGCGCGAAGTCGCCGGGGCCGAAGTGATAGAGGCCGGGCTCGAGCCCGTCGACCTCACCGGCCGCGACGTAGATCTCGGTCTGATAGAGACCGCCGGTCGAGGCCGCCGCCCGGAACAACATCTCGCCGCCGCCGTAGAAGGTCTTCTTCTTGGTCACCCCGGCGCTGAAGTAGAGCAGCGCGGCCAGCCCGTCGAGATCGAGCCGCCGCGTGGGCGCCGCGCGTTCAGGATCGAGAGCGGCCAGCGTGTCGGTCGCCAGGGGGTCGAACTCTCGCGGCAGCGGCAACGCCGGCAACTCCGTGTAGACCTTGAACGGAAACGGCTTGTTGTCCCAGTCGAGCGTGTGCGTCCCGGTCCGAATGGACTGCGGCGTGTGCGTGGTCTCGTCGTGAAACCCTCTGGCCGAGAGCATCAACAACCGATGGGGGGTATCGGGGAGGAGCGGCGGTCGCTCCCCCCGATGTTGAAAAAATACGGTGGGCGGAAAACGCCTCGCTCGGTGATGATCGCGCTGATCAGCGCGGCCGGGGTCACGTCGAACGCGGGGTTGTAGACGGGCGTGCCCGAGGGCGCGGTCTGCTGGGCGCCGACCCGGCGGACTTCGTCGCCGTCGCGCTCCTCGATGGGAATCTCCGCCCCCGAGGCCAGCGCGGGGTCGATGGTCGAGAACGGCGCGGCCACGTAGAACGGCACCCCGTGATGGCGGGCCAGCACGGCGACCCCATAGGTGCCGATCTTGTTGGCGGTGTCGCCGTTGGCGGCGATGCGGTCGGCCCCGGTGACCACGAGGTCGACCTCGCCGCGCGCCATCACCGACGCCGCCGCCACGTCCGCGATCAGCCGGTGGGGAATCCCCTCGCGGTCGCACTCCCACGCGGTGAGCCGCGATCCCTGCATGACCGGACGGGTCTCGTCCACCCACACCAGCGCGACCTTGCCCTGCGCGTGCGCCGAGCGGATGACTCCGAGCGCGGTGCCGTAGCCGGCCGTCGCCAGCGCGCCCGCGTTGCAGTGCGTGAGGATGCGCGCGCGCGGGGCCACCAGCGCCGCGCCGTGGTCGCCGAGCGCCCGGTTGGCCGCCACGTCTTCCTCGAGGATGGCCTGCGCCTCGTAGAGCAGCCGCGCCCTCACGGCGGCGACCGTCTGGGCGCGCAGCCCGTTGGCCACCCGCCGCATGCGATCGAGGGCCCAGAAGAGATTGACGGCTGTCGGCCGGGTGGCGGCTAGCCCTTTCGAGGCGGTCTCGAGATCGGCGAGGAGATCGTCGACGGTCTCGGCGCGGCTCTCGCGCGCGGCCAGCGCCACTCCGAACGCGGCGGCCACCCCGATGGCCGGGGCCCCCCGCACGACCAGCGTGCGAATCGCCTCGGCCACGTCCTCCCACCGCCGGTACTCCCGCGACACCTCGTCGAGGGGCAGACGCGTCTGATCGAGGAGGACGAGATGGTCACCGGACCAGCGGAGAGGAGCGATCACTTGTCGTGTCCTCGGTCGGCGAGACGGGAGTGCAGCTCCACGCCGGTCATGCCCTCGATGCGGACGACCTTGTCGCGGCCGTGCTCGCCACCCACGAGGCTGACCGCGGAGGGCGCGACTCCGAGCGCCCGCGCGAGCAGCCGCCGCACGGCCTGGTTGGCTTCGCCTTCGACGGGCGGCGCCGTCACCGCCACCCGCAGCGCGTCCTCGCGCCAGCCGACGATGGCCTCCCGTGAGGCACGCGCCTGCACGCGCACGCGGAGCGTGGCCGACGCGCGCGCGCGCTCAGTGCGAGGAGTCCGAGGCATCGTTGAGGTCGGCGGCGAGCGTGCGGTCGTAGCGCTCCACGGTCGCCCGCAGTTCCTCGATGAGCTGGCGGCGCACGCGCTTGAGCGTCTGGATCTCCACCCGCAGCTTCGCCTCCTCCGCCCGCGACTCCTCCAGCAGCTTGTCGGCGCTCAGGGCGGCCTCGCGCACGATGAGCTGGGCGTCGCGCTTGGCGCCTTCCTTAATCTCCTCGGCCACGCGCTGGGTCGTCACCAGCGTGTCCTTGAGCGTCTTCTCGGTCTCGCCGAGCCCCCGCACGCGCTCTTCGTAGCTGGCGAGCTGCTCCCGGAGGGTGGCGTTGTCGCGCAGCACGCCCTCGTAGTCGTCGGCGACGTCGTCGAGGAACGTATCGACCTCCTGGCGGTCGAATCCCCGCAGGAGCTTCGTGGTGAATTGTTGTTGGCGGATGTCGATGGGGCTCAGACGCATCGGGACCTCCGAGCGCTACCTCAGGCTCAAGGCCAGGTCACGGAGTGAGCCGACGAGGAACGATTCGAGGAAGTAGATGGCCAGCATGACGATCATCGGCGAGAGGTCGAGGCCCATGGCCATCGTGGGCAGCCGGTCGCGGATGGGTCGCAGCACGGGCTCGGTGACCCGGATCAGGAAGCGCACGATCGGGTTGTAGGGATCGGGATTCACCCACGACAGCACGGCGCGAGCGATGAGGATCCAGAAGTACGCCCACAGGACGATCTCGAGCAGCCGCGCGATCGCGAGGATGAAGTTGCTGGCGACGAACATCAGGCGGGGCCCCGCCCCAGCTCTCGCGAGCGCTGGGTGGCCCGCTCCACCGCCCGGATCAGGTTGTGACGGAGGCCGCCCTCCTCGAGGGCGGCGATGCCGGCGATGGTCGTCCCGCCGGGCGAGCTGACCATGTCCTTCAGCGCGCCGGGATGCATGCCGGTCTCGAGCATGAGCCGCGCCGCGCCCAGCACGGTCTGGGTGGCCAGCGTCATCGCGGTGAGCCGGTCGAGGCCCATCTTGACGCCACCATCGGCCAGCGACTCGACCACCAGCGCGACGTACGCGGGACCGGAGCCGCTGAGCCCGGTCACCGCGTCCATCAGCTCTTCGTCCAGCGTGACCACGCGGCCCACCGCGCTGAAGATCTCGCCCGCGGTGTCGAGGTCGCCGGGCTCCAGGCCATCGGCCTTGGCGATCGCGGTCGCGCCCTCGAGGACGAGCGCGGGCGTGTTCGGCATCACGCGGATCAACCGCGCGTCCTTGCCGAGCGCGGCGCGGATCGTCGCGGTGGACACGCCGGCGGCGATCGAGATCAGCAGCTTCTTCCGGGTCACCGCCGACGCGATATGGCGCACGACCGGCGCCATGATCTGCGGTTTCACGGCGAGGATGACGATGTCGACCTGGCGCACCAGCTCGGCGTTGTCCTCGCAGAGCTGCACGCCATACTGCTGATCGAGCGCGCGCAGGCGCTCGATGCGCACGTCGCTGGCGTACACCGCCGCGGCGGGAACCAGGTTCGCGGCGATCAGCCCCTTGATGAGCGCTTCACCCATGTTGCCGCCGCCGATGAAGCCGACCTTCTGTCCCTTGATGCTCACGCGTCGCCTTTCTGTCGGGCCGGTGACGTGGCCCGCGCCGGCCGGGTCGGACGGACGCCGAAGATCGCCGTGCCCACCCGCACCATCGTGGCGCCCTCCTCGATGGCCACCTCGAAATCGGCGCTCATCCCCATCGACAGCTCCTTGAGCCCGTGGCGCTCGGCGAGACGGCGCAGCGCCTGGAACGAGGGGCGCGAATCCTCCGCGCGCTCGACGATCGGCGGGATGGCCATGAGGCCACGCACCCTCAGGTGCGTCATGCCGCCGATCGCTTCCAGCGCGGCGCCGACGGCGTCGGGCGCGAACCCGCTCTTCGATGGCTCCTCGACCACGTTGACTTCGAGCAGGGTGTCCACCACGCGTCCCGGATCGCCCACCCGCCGCTCGAGCTCGCGGGCCAGCTCCAGCCGGTCGAGCGAGTGGATGAGGTCGAACAGCTCGAGGGCGTCCCGCACCTTGTTGGTCTGCAGGTGCCCGATGAGATGCCACGGGACCGGCCGTCCCAGGATCTTGATCTTCTCCCGCGCTTCCTGGACCCGGTTCTCGCCGAGCGCGGTGAGGCCGGCGTCGACCCCGAGACGAATACCCTCGGCCGTCACGGTCTTCGAGACACCGATGAGCAAGACGTCCTGGGCCCGCCGCCCCGCGCGCTCGGCCGCACGCGCCACGCGCTCCCGGACCGCGTCGAGATTGTGACGAAGGGATTCCAGATCGCTCATGATCGCAGAGATTCTAGCACCCGCGAGAGGCCTACTTGGGGGGTGCGTCTCGTACCCCCCAACTGCAATCAATCAGTAGGCGAACGAAGAGAGCCGATTAAATCCGTAGTGATCGTCGTAGCGCCAGGGCGGGGGGATCGCGCCCTGGGCGTCGACGTCGCCCTGCATGAGGATGGTCGCGTCCTCCGCGGAGCCGGCGCCCTTGGTGCCGTAGCCGATCACGCGCTCGACCGGCGGCATCGAGCCGAGGTCGAGGAGGCTCGCGTTGAAGAAGCCGGTGGTGACGATGGCGTCGGCCTCGGGCAGCGGCTTGAGCAGCGACGGGGCGCCGCCCTCGGGATTGTCCTCGCTGGTGAGGAACACGGTCTTGATGCCGAGGCGCTCGCAGGCGCGGACGGTGTGGACGACCTCGATGTACTCGTTGCCGCCCGCGTCCCAGGTGACCAGCGCGCCCTCGGCACCCAGCATCTTGGCAAGCTTTGCGGCCTGCTCGGCCATCAGGTCCTTCTCGTGCTGGGTCGTCCATTCCGTGCGGAAGGCGATCACGCCGAGGAACGCGAGTGATTTGCCGTGGCGGCGGTAGAGGTCGAGCAGCAGCGGGTTGTTCATGACCGTCCACGACGTGGCGAACATCGTGCGATACGGGCCGGAGAGCGCGCCGTCGAGGATCTCGTTGGGATGGAGCAGCCATGGTGGCGTCAGCCGGGTCATCCCGTACGTGCCCGTGCAGAACGTGTGCTCGGAGTGCGACATGGCCTGCGGCGAGTGCACGCACTGGATGTAGACCACTCCCGGCAGCCCCGGCGCCGGCGGAAGCTCGTACGTTTGCGATTCCGGTGGCGTGAGATCGCGCACCGCCCCCGCGAGGTGATCGGCAACCGCCAGCGTCGCGCGATGGACGACCTCGTTCTTCGAGTGGACGTCGATGGCGGGATCGGGCTCGACGACCAGGCACACGTTGACGAGCTTCGATTCGGGGATCAGCTCGGCCCACGGACCGGACATGTCGATGTACTGATCGACGAAATCGCCGCCGGCGTCGTGCCAGTTCACCGAGGAGACTTCCAGCACGCCGAGGCCGCTCAACCGATGGGTGCGTCCGCGGCCGACCGTCTCGATCGAGCGCCCGAACCAGCCCGGGTACGTGATCCCGGGACCGTCGACCTTTACCCGCGGCTCCACCACGTCGCGCACCGGAAAGATGCGGACGGATTCGCCGGGCCGCGCGATCTCGAGCCGGGCCGACGCCACCAGCCCGTCCTCGCGAACGGCGGCGAGCGCGGCCTCGCGATCGATCTCGAGCACGCCGTCGCTCCATCGCGTGCGGGCGCCGAACCGCGCGTCACGAACGGGAAACGTCCCCATTTCAAGACGCATGACGCGCCTCCTCGTCACGGGTCGGCTCGAAGAGCGTCGGCCCCGTGACCCCCGTGGTCAGCGCCTTGAGCGCGGTGCGGATGATCGAGAGCCCGTACTCGCGATCCTTGTCGGGACCGAGCGCGGGGTTACCGCAGACGTGCTCGATCCGGCAGCCGCGGACCACGCGGTTGGCGCCGGTGGTCAGCGCGAGATCGTAGATGGCCGAGACCAGCGCGACCGGGATGCCGACCCGCTCGATCTCCTTGGCGATCGTTGCGCCGCAACGATTGCAGGTCCCTCAGGTAGACACCATCAGGCAGCCGCCGACGTGGCCCTCGCGCAGCTGCGCGGCGATGCCCTCGCCGAGCCGCCGCGCGGTCGCCACGGGCGTACTCACGCCGGGCAGCGTGTACGCGTAGCGGTGCACGGCGCCGACCAGGCCTTCCTTCTCCAGCTCGCGCATGTAGCCGAGCGGCAGCACGTAGTTCGGGTTCTTGTCGACGAGGTGCGTGAAGTAGCCGACGTGATACGCCTCCCACTCGCCCGACCGCAGCGCCTGGAGCTGATCGATCGGGTAGCGGAAGTACTTCTGCGCGTTGCCCGAGGTCTGTCCGTCGGGATTGCCCTTGGGCACGAGCCCGCCCGTCGTGACCAGCGCGATCTCGGCGCGCCGGAGATCGAGAATGGGCGGCGCGGGCGCGACGGCCTCGGGCGCCTGATACGGGATCTCACTCACCCACGGGCGCCCGGCCAGCTTGGCTTCGAGCATCTCGAGCGCGCGCACGAATCCGGGCGCCTCGCGCATCCCCGACTTGCGCACGCCGCGCGGCAAATAGCCCTCGACCTCGGCCGATCCCAGCGCCTCGCCGCGCGCGACCTTGAGGGCGAGCCGCGCCAGCGGCGGCAGCACGCGCGGCATGTCCGCCGCGGTCGGCCCGGTGGGCACGATCAGCAGCTCGCGGCGATACATCGTCGCCGCCGGCGCCGCCGGGTGCATCGCGGTGACCGCGGCGATCCCCTGCCCCGCCGCCACGCGACACACCTCCGCGCAGGCCAGGCTGTAACGCCCCGCCTCGAACGCGGGCCCCGCGATCACCACGTCGGGCGCCAGCTCGCGCAACGCGTCGCCCACCGCCGCCCGCGCCCGCTCGCGCTCGTCGTTCATGTAGTTGTCGCCGCCCACGATGGTCGCGACCACGCTGGCG
>DATHGT010000011.1:0-21566 GCA_035317605.1 Candidatus Acidiferrum sp.
GCCGGCGCTTTGGCATCGCCGTGAACTCGTGCGATCGTTCAAGCCATGACCTGCCAGCACTGCCGGTTCGAGAATCCCCCGGGCATGCGGTTTTGCGGCCAGTGCGGCGCGGCGCTCGCTCTGCGCTGTCCGCAGTGCGGGGTCGAGGCTCCGCCCCAGTTCAAGTTCTGCGGCCAGTGCGGCGCGAGCCTCACGGCCGCGAGCGCGGGCACGATTTCGGTGCCCCCCGCGGACGCCGCGGCCGGAGGGCCGAAGGTCGGCGGCTACACGCCCAAGCATCTCGCCGACAAGATCCTGAAATCGCGCTCGGCGCTCGAGGGCGAGCGGCGTCAGGTCACCGTGCTGTTCGGGGACGTGGCCGGGTTCACCACGCTGGCCGAGCACCTCGATCCGGAGGAAGTGCACCGGATCATCAACCGCTGCTTCGAGCTGATCACGGCCGAGGTCCATCGTTTCGAGGGCACCATCAATCAGTACACGGGCGACGGCATCATGGCGCTCTTCGGCGCGCCCATCGCGCACGAGGACAGTCCCCGGCGCGCCGTCCACGCCGCGCTCGGCATCCAGCGCGCGCTGAGCGACTACGGAGCGCAGCTCGAATCCGAGCGCGGGCTGACCCTGCGCATGCGCGTCGGGCTCCACACCGGCCCCGTCGTGGTCGGCCGTATCGGCGACGACCTGCGCATGGACTACACCGCGGTCGGCGACACCACCAATCTCGCCGCGCGCATGCAGCAGGTCGCCCGGCCGGGCAGCGTGCTGGTGAGCGAGGCGACCCACAACCTCGTGGCCGGGTACTTCGAGACCGTGGCCCTGGGCGAGACGCCGGTGAAGGGGCACGCGCCGGTCCGCGCGTTCGAGGTGCTCCGAGCCCGCGGTCGCCGGGCCCGCCTCGACGTCGCGGTCGAGCGCGGCCTCACGCCGCTGGTCGGACGCGAGAGCGAGCTGGTCACGCTCCTCGAGCGGTTCGAGGACGTCAAGGCGGGCCGAGGCCAGGTCGTGAGCGTCGTGGGCGAAGCGGGCATCGGGAAATCGCGGCTCACGCTGGAGTTCCGCCGCGCCCTGGTCCGGCGGGGCGAGGACGTGACGTGGCTCGAGGGCCGCTGCGTCTCGTTCGGGCAATCCATCCCGTTCCTTCCCCTCATCGACCAGCTGCGCGAGAACTTCTCGATCGAGGAGTTCGACGGCGAGCCCGAGATCATCGCGAAGATCGAGCACGGCATGCGGAGCATGGGCCAGCTCGACGCACACATCCCCTACGTGCGGACCCTGCTCGGCGTCGACTCCGGCGATCCGGCGGTGGCCGCCATGGAGCCGCCGGCGCGCCGGCGGAGGGTCTTCGAGGGCGTGCGCGCGCTCAGCGCCCGCGGCTCCGCCCTTCGGCCCATCGTGTTCGTGGTCGAGGACCTGCACTGGATCGACGCGAACAGCGAGGACTACTTCGGCTCCTTCATCGACTCGCTGGCCGGTCTTCGGATCATGCTGATCCTGACCTATCGGGGGGGCTACGCGCCCACCTTCAGCACCCGGTCGTTCCTGACCACGCTGAACCTGCGCAGCCTTTCGGAGGCCGAGAGCCTCGACATGGCCACGCAGGTGCTCGGGACGGCCGACTTTCCCGAGCAGCTGAGGGCGGAGCTCATGGACAAGGCCGAGGGCGTGCCGTTGTTCGTGGAGGAGGTGAGCAAGACGCTCCTCGATCTGGGACTCCTCCGGCGCGAGAACGGCGGCTTGCGGTTCGTCAAGGACGCCGCCGACGTCCGCGTCCCCGACACCATCCAGGACATCATCATGGCGCGGCTGGACCAGCTCGGCGAGGACGGCAAGCGCATGGTGCAGCTCGCCTCCGTGATCGGGCGCCAGTTTCTCGTGCGCCTGCTCGAGCGCATCGCCGGGTTCACGGGCGAGCTCGACGGGCTCTTGCGGGAACTGAAGGCGCTCGAGATCGTCTACGAGCAAGGCCTGCTTCCCGAGCCGGCCTACATCTTCAAGCACGCGGTCATCCAGGACGTCGCCTACAACAGCTTGCTGAAGGAGCGCCGCCGGGAGCTTCACCGGGCCGTGGGGCACGCCATCGAAGAGTTGTACCCCGATCGGCTGGTCGACCACGCCGAGGAGCTCGCCCATCATTTCGTGGCCGGCGAGGACTGGTCACAGGCCCTCGACTACCTGGTCCAGTCGGGGGACAAGGCGAAGTACGCGTACGCCAACCAGGCCGCCCTCGAGTACTACCAGGGCGCCCTGGAGGCGGCCGAGCGGGCGCGGCCCACCGTTCCCGACTCGCGCGTGGCGGCGATCCACCAGCGGCGCGGCCAGGTCTTCATGGTCCTGGCGCGGTACCTCGACGCGGCCGGGGAGTTCAAGCAGATGCTCGCGTTGGCCCGCGCCGCCGGCGACCGGGCGAACGAGGGGCAGGCCCTCGTCGACATCTCCCGGTCGTATTTCTTCTCCTTTCGCTCGGAGTTCGCCGACGAGGCGCGGCGCTGCGCCGAAGAGGCGCGGGCGATCGGCGCGGACATCGGCGACGGCCGTCTCCTCGCGGCCAGCCTCGGGTCGCTCGGCTCGATGGATCAGTCCGACGGCGACCTCGAGGAGGGCGACCGAAAGTTCCTCGAGGCGGTGCGCCTCGGCGAGGCGGGCGGATTCCCGGAGGTGGCGCTCCAGAGCCGCATGTTCCTCGGGGCCCACGCGAACTGGCGCGCCGAGTTCCGGCGCGCGATCCGGATGTCCCGGGAGGCCGAGCACGCCTCGGTCGACGTCCACGACAGCGTCACCGAGCTCCTGGCCCTGGCCTTCCGCTGCCTGTCCGAGATCGGGGTCGGCGATTACTCGGACGGGCTGGCGACCATCAACGCCGGGCTCGCCCGGGCCAAGGACCGTAACAACAGCTTCATCCAGGGCCGGTTGACGAACAGTCTGGGCTGGCTCCGGCAGGAGCTGGGCGATTTCCGGGCGTCCCAGGAGCTGGACCGCGAGAGCGCCGACATCGGCCAGCGCATCAACAACCCGAACGTCGAGATCAGCGCGCTCATCAACCTGGCCTACGACCACCTGAACCTCGACGACGTCACCTCCGCGCTCGAGCTGCTCGAAGACTCCCGCGTCCGCATCGAGAAGTTCGCGTTCGGCGCGCACCGATGGCGATGGTCCATCCACCTGCGCGTCTACCTCGCGGAGGCGCTGCTGGCCGCCGGGCGCGGCGAGGAGGCGCTGATCCCGCTGGAGGAAGCGCTCGTCCAGGCGCGGGCCACCGGCTGCCTGAAGTACGTCGGCAAGGCCCACGCGCTGCGGGCGCAGATCGCGGCGGGCGCGGGGCGGTGGAGTGATGCCGAGCGCGACGCGGCCGACGCCGTCCGCATCGGGCGCGACATCGCTCACCCGACGCTCATGTGGCAGGCCGCGCACGCTCTGGCTCGGGCGCAGCGGGAGACCGGTCGTCTCGACGAGGCGAGCGCGACCGCCCGGACGATCGTGGACACGATCCAGTCGGTCGCGATCCGCGCGCCCGAGCCGTCGCTCCGCGACTCGTTCATGAACTGGTCCCGCGTGCAGGCCGCGCTCGAAACGGCGGAGCGTCTGCGGCGCGGGTGACGGCAGAGACCCATGTGCGGTCCGCGGTGGCGGTCCGTGCTGGTTTCCGATAGACTCTGACCCGCACGCCATGTTCAACCTGATCCCGAAGGAAGTCCGGTTCTTCGAGTACTTCGAGCAGCAGTCCGAGTACGCGATCAAGGGCGCGGCGCTGCTCCACGACATGGTGCACAACTTCCAGGACGCCCGGGCCAAGGCCCACGCGATCAAGGAGGTCGAGCACCAGGCCGACCTGGTGACCCACGAGATCGTCAAGAAGCTCAACACCACGTTCATCACGCCCATCGACCGCGAGGACATCCACGCGCTGGCCACGCGCCTGGACGACGTGCTGGACTACATCGAAGCCGCCGCCGAGCGCCTGGTCGTCTACCGGATCAAGGAGCCGACCTCGGCGTGCCGCGCCCTGTCCGTGGTCGTCGTGGACATCGTGGCCGCCACCGACCGGACCATTCGCTGCCTGCGCACCATGGATCCCGGCTTCCACGAGCACACCGTCGAGGTGAACCGCCTCGAGAACAGCGCCGACAGCCTCCTGCGCGACAGCCTGGCCGCGCTGTTCGACGAGCAGGGCGATCCCATCGAGGTCATCAAGTGGAAGGAGATCTACGAGACGATGGAGATCGTCACCGACCGCTGCGAGGACGTGGCCAACGTCATCGAGGGAATTATTCTGAAAATGGCCTGACGTGCTGACCCTCGTCGTCTTCATCGTCCTCGTCGCCCTCGTCTTCGACTTCATCAACGGCTTCCACGACGCCGCCAACTCCATCGCCACCGTGGTGTCCACCCGCGTGCTCACCCCGCTCCAGGCCGTGGTGTGGGCGGCCTTCTTCAACTTCGTGGCGGCCTTCGGGTTCGGCGTCCAGGTCGCGCGCACGGTGGGCAAGGGCGTGGTGGAGGCCCGCGTGGTCGACCAGTGGGTGATCCTGGCCGCGCTCGTCGGCGCCATCGCCTGGGACCTCGTGACGTGGTACTGGGGGCTGCCCACCAGCTCGTCGCACGCGCTCATCGGCGGCTTCGCCGGCGCCGCGGTGGCCAAGGCCGGCTTCGGCTCGCTGATCGCCGCCGGGCTCATCAAGATCGGCGTCTTCATGATCGTGGCTCCGCTGCTCGGGTTCGTCATCGGGTTCTTGATGATGCTGCTGACCGTGTTGACGTTCCGGAAGGCGACGCCCGGCAAGATCGACTGGCTGTTCCGGCGCATGCAGCTGGTGTCGGCCGCGGCTTACAGCCTCGGCCACGGCACCAACGACGCCCAGAAGACGATGGGCATCATCGCGGTCCTGCTGTTCTCGACCGGCCAGCTCGGGCCGGAGTTCTACGTACCCTTTTGGGTGATCATGGCGGCCCACGCGGCGATCGGGCTGGGCACGCTGTCGGGCGGCTGGCGCATCGTCAAGACCATGGGGATGCGCATCACCAAGCTGCGCCCGATCGGCGGCTTCTGCGCCGAGACCGCGGGCGCCGTGATGCTGATCGGCACCGCGGTGGCCGGCATCCCGGTCAGCACCACCCACACGATCACCGGCGCCATCATGGGCGTGGGCTCCCTCCAGCGCTTCTCGGCGGTGCGCTGGGGTGTGGCCGGCCGCATCATCTGGGCGTGGGTGTTCACGATCCCCGCCTCCGCCGCCATTGCCGCCGCCACCTGGTGGCTCCTGCGCGGACTCGTCATCGGCCTTGGATAGCCAGGATTTCGAGGACCGCCCCGGCAGAGCCGGGGCGCTACGCGCACTGGGGGGTTTGGGGGGCCATGTCGGGGCCCCCCATGTGTTGGTCGTAGAGGACGAGGCGGACATCCGGGATCTGATCGTGCTGCATCTGGCGCGGGAGGGGTTTCGGTGTCGGACGGCGGGCAACGGGTTCGACGCGCTCGCCGACGTGCGGTCCGCGCATCCCGATCTCGTGGTGCTGGATCTCATGCTGCCCGGGCTCGGCGGGCTCGAGGTGTGCCGTCGCCTGCGCGCCGAGCCCGCGACCGCGTCGCTGCCGATCATCATGCTCACCGCCAAGGCCGACGAGGTCGACCGCGTGGTCGGGCTCGAGCTGGGCGCCGACGACTACGTGGTCAAGCCGTTCTCGCCGAAGGAGCTGGTGGCGCGCGTGCGCGCGGTGCTGCGTCGCTCCCGCAGCCCGGCGTCCGCCGACGCCCCGATCCTGAGGTCCGGCGCTCTCACCCTCGATCCCTCGCGCCACCGGGTGACCATCGACGAGCGGCCCCTCACGCTCACTCCCAAGGAGTTCGACCTGTTGCAGGCGCTGCTGGAGTCGGCCGGACGCGTGCTCTCGCGCGAGCAGCTCCTGAGCCGCGTGTGGGGCTTCGCCCACGCCGAGGAGATCGAATCGCGCACGGTCGACGTCCACGTGCGACGGCTGCGGGCCAAGCTCGGCGACGAGGGGCGTCGCATCGCCACCGTCACCGGCGTCGGCTATCGGCTGGAAGACGGCTGAGGGCGGCGTGGCCGACGGGCTGATTCGCGCGCTGCGCCGGCGGATCGCGGTCAAGCTCACGCTGACCCTGCTCGGCTTCGTGGCCGTCACCGTGCTCGTGACCGGCCTCTATCTGAACCACGCGCTGGAGCGGCTCGCCGTCGAGTCGCTGGAATCGCGGCTGGCCACGGCGGCGGCGCTGCTCCACGACGACACGCGCGCGCGACTCGCCGCCGAGGCGCCGCCGGAGCTCCACAACTTCGCCGTGCGGGCGGCGCGGTCGACGGGCTCGCGGGTGACGCTGATCACGACCGATGGTCGCGTCGTCGCCGATTCGGAGGTCCCCGTCGCCGATCTCGGGCGGCTGGAGAACCACGCGAGCCGTCCCGAGGTCGCGGCGGCGCTGGCGGGCCGGACCGGCCACCATCTGCGACGGAGCGCCACCATCGACGCGCCGCTGTTCTACGTCGCCGTTCCCGTGACTGAGTCTCGCGCCGAGATCGGCGCCACGGGGCGCGGCGCTGAGGCCGGCGCCGCGGTGCGCGGCGCCGTGCGCGGGGTGTTGCGGCTGGCCTTGCCGCTGTCGGCGGTGACCGCCTCTCACGCGGAGGTGCAGCACGTGCTGCTGCTGGGTGCGGCGCTGGCCCTGGTGGTCGCGCTCGGCATCGGGCTCTTCGTGGCCTCGCGGGTCACGCGTCCGGTGGTGGAGATGGAGGCGATCGCGCGGCGCATGAGCGAGGGCGACTTCACGGCGCGCGCGCCCACGCGCTCGCCCGACGAGATCGGCAGGCTGGGGCGCGCGCTCAACGTGATGTCGGCGAGCCTGCGCGCCCAGATCGAGAATCTCGAGCACGAGCGGGCACGGATCTCGGCGATGCTCGACGGCATGGTCGAGGGCGTGGTCGCGGTCGACGCCCACGATCAGATCGTGGCCATGAACGAGCCGGCCCGCGTGCTGTTCGGCGCCGTCCGGGCCGAGGGCAAGCCGTTGCTCGAGGCCATCCGCAACGCGGACCTCCACGCGCTGCTGGGTGAGGTACGGCGTGCGGACGCTCACGCGGTGGGCGCGGATGCCCACGTGGTGGGCGCGGACGCCCACGTGGTGGCCCGCCGCGAATTTCGAGTGCCGGGCGTGCCGCCGCGCACGGTGCAGGCCAACGCCGTGCCCGTCGACCTCGGCGGCGGAGAGGTCGGCGTGGTGATGGTCCTGCACGACGTGAGCGAGCTGCGCCGTCTGGAGAGCGTGCGGACGGAGTTCGTGGCCAACGTCTCCCACGAGCTGCGCACGCCGCTGACCGCGATCCATGGGTACCTGGAAACGCTGCTCGGCGGCGCCCTCGACGAGCCCGAGCACGCCCGCCGGTTCCTCGAGATCGTGTTCCGCCACACCGAGCGCCTGGGACGGTTGCTCGACGATCTCAGAGAGCTCTCCGACATCGAGCTGGGGCGGGTCCATCTTCAGCTCGGGCCCGTCGCCGTCGAGGACGTGGTCGAGTCGGTCGTCGCGATCATGCGTCCGCGCGCCGAGTCGCGCGGGGTGACGCTCACGTCCGCGCTGCCGTCCGACACGCCCGACGTGATGGCCGATCACGACCGGCTCGAGCAGGTCCTCATCAACCTCGTCGACAACGCGGTGAAGTACACCGAGGCGGGCGGCCGGGTGACGGTCTCCGCGCGCCCGGTCGACGCGGCCGTCGAGATCGCGGTCGCCGACACCGGCGTCGGCATTCCGCCGGCCGATCTCCCGCGTATCACCGAGCGTTTCTACCGCGTCGACAAGGCGCGCTCACGCGAGCTGGGTGGCACCGGTCTGGGACTCGCCATCGTCAAGCATCTCGTCATCGCCCACGGCGGAACCCTGACGCTCGAGAGCGAGCCCGGCCGCGGAACGACCGTGCGCGTGGTGGTGCCGATAACCGATTGGGGGGTACGCGGCGGATAGATTGAGTTGGGGGGGTACGCGGCGGATGGATTGAATTGGGGGGTACGGGGCGTACCCCCCAACCCCCCCCGGATCGCGTGGCGATCGAGCTGGGGCTCGATCGCGTCAGCGGGCGATCGACTGATACAATCCGCGCGATCGCATTCGCCCGTCCGAGGAGAGCGCCAATGGCTACCAGCGTTCGGATCGCCGACTACTTCTACATCGACGTGCCCGAGCGGAGCGGTGAGGGGGCGCACGTGCTTGGCCAATTGCGGGATGCCGGGGTGAACCTGCTGGCGGTCTCGGGCTTTCCGGCCGGGCGCCGTGCTCAGATCGACTTCGTGCCGGAGAATCCTGCCGCCTTTCGGGCCGCCGCGAAGAAGGCCGGGTGGAAGGTCACCGGGCCGAAGAAAGTGTTTCTGATCGACGGCGAAGACCGGGTGGGCGTGATGGCCGAGGCGATGGAGCGGTTGGCCGCCGCCAAGATCAGCATCGTCTCCAGCCAGGCGATCTGCGCCGGCGCCGGCCGCTTCGGCGCGATGCTGTGGGTCGCCCTGCGCGACGTCAGGCGCGCGGCCAAAGCGCTCGGCGCCGGCTAGACTAGTCCTTCCGGCCTTTCGGCCACAGTCCGGCGACCTGGCGTGCGATCGCCAATTCCCCGATGTGGTAGGAGTTGTGATCGGCGGTGACCAGGCAACACCGAAAGAGGGTGTGCTTGCCGGCACTGTTGGGCACCGTCGCGAAGAGGTCGCGGGTCGGATCCCGGACGAGCGCGATGACCGCTTCCAGGTCCGTGTGGAACTGCTGGAGGGACCGCCGCCACTGGGCTGACGTCGCTCGAGCGTTCTTCTCCGGCCAGTAGCCTTGCGGAAAGGGCGGCTCCTCGTACGACGTGCTGGTCATGTAGTCGAGCATGTCCCTTTGCGCTAGGCGTAGGTGCTCGACCAGATGCCAAAAGGTGTAGGGGACCCTGGGCAGACGCGAATTGATCGCCGACGTGGGAAACGCTTTGGTCGCCTCGGCCAGCGCCAGGTGGTTGTGCCCACTCTCGAGGGTCGACACGAGTTGACTCCGGATCTCCTTGTCGGCCGAGGCCTGATTCACGGCCATTCCCGCTCCCTCCTTTCGACCACGCCATGACGCAATGGCTTGACCTCTAGCGCGGCGTCGCGGCCGAGTGCCTGAGCTTCGGGCGGCGGCCGCGCCTGACCTGGGCGTTGACCCAGGCGATGATCGGGCTGCCGACCACGGTCGGAAGGATCCACGCCCACGGCGACGAGCGCCCGCTCGTGCCCGTGAGCAGCTGCCAGTTGACGACGAGGATCGCGGTCACCATCGCGATGTAGGAGCCGGCCTGGCCGCTGATGTGGGCGGCGAGCCAGCCCGGCCATCGCCGCTTGGCCGCGAGGTAGCCCACGAAGGCGAACGCGTAGGAGCCCACCGCGATCGGCAGGAACCACCAGTTTCGCTCCCAGTCGAGCCACGCCAGCCCCGCCGCCGACGCGCACACCGTCAGCATCACCCAGTGGTACAGCTCGCCCGCCCACGCGTGCAGCCCCGACCCCTTCCACGCGATCATCGCGATCGGCCCGAGCACGAGCCCGATCGTCCCCACGGCGATGTGGAACACGAGGACCGCGCGGGAAATCGTCATGCGACGACGGCTCCGGGCGATCGGAGCAGCATATACAGGAGAACGATGAGGGCCAGCGAGGAGATCACGAAGAAGATCAGCTTCACGCTCGTGGCCGTGCTGGCCAGGCGAATCCACTTGGGATCCAGGGCCGTCACGTCCTTCTTGTCCGACTTGATGTAGTCGCGAAGCTGGTCCAGCTGGACGAGGTTCTCCACCCAGTCTGCGATCACCGTCACCACCACCGGCGCGATGACCCACGCGACGTGGAGGGGACACCCCAGCTTCGCCGAGGCGGTCAGCAGGCTCACTGCGAACGCGGTGCCGTACAGCGTGGGGAACACCAGATCCAGCTCGAGGAATCGCGGCTCGGCGGCGAGGCGGCCAGCCTCGCCGAGCGCCTTCCAGTATCCGGCGACGGCCTCGGCGTTGTAGCCGAGCCAGCGCTGGTTCAAGGGCTTCTGGCCGGCGACGGTATGCGGGCCGCTCACCATCGACATGAGGCGCGCGCCACCCTTGAAGACGACGGCCGGCAGGAGGAACAGGACGAGCACGGTCAGATAGAGTCTCGCCATGGATATTCCCCCTTGGTGTCGGGACGGCATCGCTGCTTCAGCCGGATTCTACGTCGGATGAACGTGCGGCGGGCGGCGCCGCGGGAGTGTTGGGTCGCGGCCGGCTAGCGCCGACCGACGAAGTTTGCGTGAAGCGCCGGCGGGCGCGGGGGCTCCGGCTCGCGACGTTACAATGGCGGGCATGCCACCGCTCATCGATGCGCACGGTCTGGTCAAGCGCCTGGGCGGCGCGCTCGTGGTGAACGGTGTCGACCTCCAGTGTCACGCCGGGCAGGTGCTGGGACTCCTCGGACCGAACGGCGCCGGCAAGACCACGACCCTGCGGATGCTCTACGGCTTCCTGACCGCGGACGCCGGCGTGATCCGATTCGAAGGCAGCGACGTGTCGCGCGACATGACGCGCTTCAAGCGACAGCTGGGAGTCTGCACGCAGGAGGACACGTTCGACGGAGACTTCACGGTGCGCGAGAACCTCACGATCGCGGCCACCTACTTCCGGCCGCGGCCGACGGAGGTGCGGCGGCGCGTCGACGAGCTCCTGGAGCGATTCGCGCTCGCGCCGTACGCCGGCATCAAGCCGGATGCGCTCTCCGGCGGTTTCCGACGGCGGCTCATGATTGCCCGCGCGCTGGTGCATCGCCCGCGCCTGCTCTTCCTGGACGAGCCCACGACCGGACTCGACCCGCAGGCTCGTGTGTCGGTCTGGGATCTCGTCAACGGCCTGCGCGCCGAGGGGCTCGGCATCGTCCTGACCACGCACTACATGGACGAGGCCGAGCGCCTGAGCGACGCGCTCACGGTGCTGGCCAGAGGCAAGGTGGTGGCGCAGGGAACCCCGAAGTCGGTGCTCGGCGACATGCTCGGCGAGCACGTCGTCGTGATGGCCGCCGAGCCGGCCACGGCGCCCGCCGTCGCCGCGTGGCTCCGGTCGCGCGGGTCAGGCGATCCGCTGACCGTGCTCGACACGTGGCACCTGCCCCTGAGCGGCGAGCAGCTCGCCGACTTCGCGCGCGCGTTTCCCGCGCTTCGCTACGAGGTCCGGCCTCCGAACCTCGACGATCTGTTCCTCAAGCTGGCGCTGCCATCATGAAGCTGATGACCGCGGCGTTCGAGTGGCAGAGCCGGGCCGTCGTCGGCCGTCACCTGCGGGTCTACCTGAAGAACTGGCACACGTCGTTCTTGCCGCCCGTGATGGAGCCGATCACGCTGCTCCTGGCCTTCGGCCTCGGGCTCGGCGCCTACATGTCCGGCGGCATCGAGTGGAACGGGCGGCGGCTGGGCTACATGGACTTCGTGGCGCCGGGCATGCTCGCGTACGCCACGTTCATCACGTCCATTCTCCAGTCGCTCTTCGGCGCGTTCGTGCGGATGCGCTATCAGCGCACGTGGGATGGCCAGCTCACGACGCAGATCGAGCTGCGGCACGTCGTCTGGGGGGAGATTCTCTGGTCCGCGGTGCTGACCACGAGCTACGTCGTGATCGTCGCCCTCGTGCTGTCGGGCTGCCAGGTCCTCGGCCTGATCCACCTCGAGCTCGCGCGCCTGCCGATCGCGATCCCCATCGTCTTCGTCAGCGCCTGCGCGTTCGCCGCCCTCGGGTTGTACTTCACGGCCGTGTCCCCGACCATCGACCACATCAACCTGCCGCTGTTCCTGGTCGTCCTGCCCATGGGCTTCGTCTCGTCCACCTACTTTCCACTCACGCATCCCGTGGTGGCGACGATCTCGACGGTGAACCCGCTGTATCACCTGGCGGAGGGTCTCCGCGATCTCCTGCTCGGCCCCGGCCCCGGCGCTCACCTCGCCGGCCTCGCCGTCCTGGTGACGCTGATGCTGGGGGTGCTCGTCCCGCTCGACATGCGCCTGCTGCGCAAGCGCGTGCTGGGAGACTGACGCGAACGTTCTGGCTCGCGTCGGTCTCCCGCGCCGATCAGGCGCGCTGTCGATGGGTCAGTTTCTCGTCTCGCATCGTGACGCGCGGGGACGTCCCGCGCGACGTCAGCGATCTTGCGGCGCCAAGCAGCCGATCTCCGATCCGGGCGAGCGTGTCGCCCAGCGCCAGTGGTCGTCGATCGGGCTCGATACCGCTCTCCCGCAATCGACGCCAGCCCTCGGCCTCCGCCCGCATTTCGGCGGCCCTGCTTCGCATCAGAAGTTCGAAACCGTACTCACCCATGTCCATCGTCGTGACCTCCTTGTCCTCCTTGTCGCCGAGGCGCGTGATCGATCCGGCTACGCCGCCACCCTCTGGTCTTCCAGGCGAGACGGCGCTCGCAGGGTCTCCCGCTGCTGGACGACCAGTTCATAGCCGTCCGGCATCGACGCCAGCACCCGTTCCCACGTGGGCTTCATCAGCCAGCGCCAGTCGGCCGGCATCGAGAGCACCACACGGCCCGAGCGCCACATCGTGCCGGGCTCCACGTGGACCGAGATCAGCGATTCGCCACCCAGCTCACCATCGACGACGTGACGAATGTCGGCGCCCACGGCGACCGCCCTCGCCTGCCTCCGATCGTGGACCGCGCGCCACGCGAGAGGACCGAGCACCAGCGCACACACGAACGCGAATACGACAGTCCCTTCGATCATCGTCGTTCGCCTCCACCCCGTACGATGCGGTGCGCACGAGGTCGGATTCCGCGAATGGATTCGGGCAATTCGCCTGAGGTGCGGGCGATTCGCCTCGAACGTGCTACGCGCGCGACGTCGCCGCGACGCTTCGCCCGTATCCCCGTGTCGACGCGTGGTCGAATCTCGAGTCCATCTCGGCGCATCCCGAAGGGAAGGAGGTTCCATGCCGATCGCCGATGCCGCGCTGCTGGATGCCTATTCACAGGCCGTCGTCTCGGTCGTCGACGCGGTCGGTCCGACGGTCGTCGGCGTGCGGACGAAGCGTGCGGATGGGCGGCGCGGTGAGGGCGCGGGGTCGGGGATCATCCTCGCGTCGGACGGGTACATCCTGACCAACAGCCACGTGGTGCACGGCGCCGGTGAGCTCGAGGTGTCGCTCACCGATGGGCGGCGTCTGCCGGCCTCGCTGACCGGCGACGACCCAGCGAGCGATCTGGCCGTCATCCGCGCGGCGGGGCAGGGGCTGCCGTCGGCGCGGTTCGGCGAGTCGGCCCGTCTGCTTGCGGGGCAGCTGGTGATCGCGATCGGCAACCCGTTCGGCTTTCAATCGACGGTGTCGGCGGGCGTGGTCAGCGCGCTGGGACGATCGCTGCGGAGCACGACCGGACGGCTCATCGACAGCGTCATCCAGACCGACGTCGCTCTGAACCCGGGGAACTCCGGCGGACCGCTCGTGGACTCGCGCGGCCTGGTGGTCGGCGTCAACACCGCGATCTTCGCGATGGCGCGGGGGATCGGCTTCGCCATCCCCATCGATACCGCGACGTGGGTCATCCCGCAGCTGCTCGCGCACGGCCGCGTGCGACGACCGTATCTCGGCTTCGGAGGTCAGTCGCGGCCGCTCGACCGGCGGATCGCCCGCGCCTTGGGAATTACGAATCGGCGGGCCATCGAGGTGCTGAGCGTCGAGCCGTCGACGCCGGCCGCGACCGAGCTACGTGTCGGCGACTTGCTGATCGCCCTCGACGGCACTAGCGTCGAGAACGTCGACACCGTTCATCGTGAGCTGGTCGCCCACTCGATCGGCGCTCCGCTGACGATCACCCTCCTGCGGGAGGGCGCAGTGCGCGAGGTCACGCTGGTGCCGACCGAGGCCCCGTGAGGCCCGGTGAATCTGAACGGGAGGAACCATGTCCGCGATGACGACACGGGAGCGCGAAGCCTTCCTGGCCGACGTCCACGTCGGCGTATTGAGCGTTCCGGAACCCGGCCGCGGGCCGCTCACGATACCGATCTGGTACGCCTACGACCCCGGCGGAGAGCTGCGATTCGTGACGGGCCGAGGCTCACGCAAGGAGCGGCTGCTCGCCCGCGCCGGCCGGTTCACCCTGTGCGCGCAAACGGAAACGGCGCCGTACAAGTACGTCAGCGTCGAGGGCCCCATCGTCGCCATCGAGCCGGCGGACCTGGAGCGGGACTTCCGCTCCATCGCGCGCCGCTATCTGGGCCGCGAGGGCGGCGATCGGTACGTCGAAGAGCTACGATCGGCGGGCGGTGACAACGTGCTCGTGCGCATGCGCCCCGAGCGATGGCACACGGCGGACTTCGGGAAGCCATGAACTCGGCGTTCGTCCTGCGTGAGGCGGCGCGGACGAGGCGTCTGGCGGCTGGTCATGTCCGCCGAGCTCCGTTGCGCGCGAGACCGGGAAGCCGTCGCCACGCCACGGGGCCGAACCACGCCCCGCCCGCGACCGCGCCGGCGTTCGCCAGCCCGAAGGTGGTCACTGCCACGCTGAGGGCGAGGAACACGTAGGAGACGTCGCCGCTCCAGCGCAGGGCCAGCCAGCCCCCGCCGGCCGCGATTGCCAGTCGCGCCAGGTTCGCGCAGAGAGGCCAGGCGAGGCGGCCGGCGCCCTGCGAGGCGAAGTAGAGCGCCAGGCCGAGCCCGAAGAAACCATAGAACGGACCGACGATGCGCAGATAGCGCGAGCCGACGTCGAGCATCGCCGGATCGGTGTCGAACAGCGACAGCCACGCCTGGGGAACGATGGCGGCGCCGAGCCCGATGATCTCGGTGAGGCCGACGGCGATCCCGGCGCCGATCCAGGCGGCGCGCAGCGCACGGTCACGCCGGCCCGCGCCGATGTTGGTGCCGACCATGGCGACGAGCGGGCCGCCGAGCCCGAACACGAGCGGCACCAGAAGGTACTCGAGGCGCGACCCCGTGCCGTAGCCCGCGATGGCGGCGGGCCCGAAGCGGCCGACGAGGCCGGTGGCGATCACGATCGTGAGGTTCGTCTGGACGGTGATGAGGGCGGCCACCGCGCCCACGCGGAGGATGTCGCGGAAGAGCGGCCAGCGAAAGCGGACATTCGCGAGAGACAGACGCACCACGCTGCGCCCGGCGCGCAGATAGGCGGCCAGGGCGAGGCTGCCCGCGAGGTAGAACACGACGACCGCGCTAGCGCCGCCGGCGACGCCGAGACGCGGGAAGGGTCCCCAGCCGAAGATCAGGCACGGGGAGAGGGGAATCAGCGCGGCGGCGCCGAGCAGCGTGATCGCGGCCGGCACCAACATGTTGCCGGTGCCGCGGATCACGTTGGCCAGCGAGTTGAAGATCCAGATCAGGACCGCCGCGGAGAAGATCACGTTCGAGTAGGTCAGCGCCGCGGCGAGCGACGCGCCGCTGCCGCCCATCGCGCTGTAGAGCCATCGCCCGCCTCCGAGCACGGTCACCGTGAAGAGGAGCCCGAAACCGACGGCGATGGCGAGCGCATGGACCACCAGCGCGTCGGCGTCGGCCCGCCGTCCCGCCCCCAGCGCGCGGGCGATCGCCGAGGAGATGCCGCCGCCCATCGCTCCCGCCGACATCATCTGCATCAGCATCAACACGGGGAAGACCAGCGCCACGCCGGCCAGGGCATCGGTGCCGAGCTTGGCGACGAAGTACGTCTCGATGAGGCCGACCGACGCCTGCACGAACATGACCAGCACGTTCGGCGTGGCCAGGCGCAGCAGCGTGCTCACGATCGGCCCTTCGAGCAGCATCCGCGTCCGCGGATCGAGCGCCGGACCGCCGGCGCCGTTTCGGGACATCTCACGCAAGGAGTCGGCTGCCGGCGCGTCGAGCGGGGTCGACATGGCTAGGACGCGTGCCGGTTCACGATGTCCTGCAACGCGGCCTTGGGCTGAGCACCGACGACCCGATCGACGACCGTCCCGTCCTTCACGAACAGGATCGTCGGGATCGAACGGATCCCGTACCGGCCTGCCAGCCCTGGGTTCTCGTCGACGTTGACCTTGAGCAGCGTCACCTGGCCTTCCGAGGCCTCGACGATGTCCTCCAGAACAGGCGCGATCGCCCGGCACGGGCCGCACCACTCGGCCCAGAAGTCGACTATGGCCAGACCCTCGGTCGCGGCCAGCGCCTCGTCGAAGTTCTGCTCGGTCAGGTAACCTGCCACGTCCGGCTCCCGCTTCTGGGTCATTTCCAGGGTCCTCCTGCCCACTAGGATGGTGGGCGGGGCTCCAGGGATTCGCGGGCCAGGCCATAAAGATGTATCTACATGTAAACGGCTTGCCGGCCGGGATCGCGGCTGCTAGGATGACGTCCATGACGCCCTGTGTCTGCAACATGCTCCGGATGGCCACGCGGGCGGTGACGCAGCTCTACGACGACGCCCTGCGCCCGAGCGGCCTGCGGGCATCCCAGTTCAGCATTCTCGCGACCATCGCGGGCCGGGGCGAGGCGAACCTCAAGCAACTCGAGGAGATGCTGGCCATCGACCAGACGACGCTGACCCGGAACCTGGGCCTCCTGGAGCGCGACGGTCTGCTCGAGCGCGCGCCGCATCCGGACGGGCGAGTCAAGGCGATGCGGCTGACCCCGGCGGGCCGACGCGCGCTGGCGGTCGCGCGGCCGCTGTGGGCCCAGACCCAGAAGAAGGTCCTGCGCGAGCTGGGAACGACAGGCTGGGCCGATTCGCGACGGCGATTGACCCACTTGCTCCGCCTCGCCGTCGAGAAGCGCGCGCTGGCCGTCAAGCGGCGACAGCCCGGAAGGGGCCAGAGGCGGGCCGCGTCCCTCAGGCCCTCAGGATGAGCGTCCCGTGACGTCGTCGGTCCCGCGTTTCGTCAGGGGCCGAAGGTGAACACATACACTTGCAGGCCGGGATCGCTGGCCACGAGGGTCAGGGCGTGCTTTCCACGGGGCGCGCGGGCCACCAGGCGAATCATTCCCGATCGATCGAAACGCGCCACTCCGTCGGGACCGACGTCGGCGCCGCGGGCCTCGCCGATAGGTTTCCCGTCGAGCAGCACCGCGACTGCCGCTTTCCCCGACGCCCCCGGTCGCATGACCACGTTCACCTCACCGGCGGTGAAGGGAAGGACGATCCTGCCAGAGCCGTTCTGGAGTTCGAGGTACTGGGGCGAACTCTGCCAAGGACCCTCCAGGGTGACCGTGCCCGGCTCGCGCCGTGCGGCGCCGACGTAGGTCTCGGCCGTGATGCCGGCGTACGAGGGCTGGCCCGTCTTCGCAAACGCCATCGCCTCGGGGCTGATCGGCGGCAGTGTGGTCCCCGGGCCGGCCGCGACCAGGAGGCGCCGGATCTCCGCCTCGATCTCGCCGTAGCTGCCCTCGCCGACCCACCGCTTCACCAGTCTTCCGCGGGCATCGAAGAGATACTTCGTCGGCCAGGCGTCGTTGCCGAATGCCTGCCACGTTGCAAAACGGTTGTCGAGCGCGATCGGATAGGTGAGCCCGTGATCGCGAATCCCACGATCGATGTGCTCGGCGCGCTTGCCGAACTCGAACTCGGGCGCGTGCACGCCGACCACGACCAGGCCGCGGTCGGCGTAATCGCGGTGCCACGCCTTGACGTAGGGCGAGGTGCGGATCCAGTTGACGCAGGTGTACTCCCAGAAGTCGACCAGGACGACCTTGCCGCGCAGCATGTCGGCCGTGAGCGGTGTCGAGTTCACCCAGCGCTCCACCGTGAAGGCCGGCAGGTCGGCCGCGCTGGCCGCGCCGGCCCCGATGGCGACAGCGAGGAGCACGAAAGCCAGGATGGCTCGCAGGATCGTTCTCATTCGCTCCCTCCGAGCTGCCACCGCTTTGCCGATGCCCTTGGTCCCGCCCGTGACGAGCGCCCGAAGACCCTCGAGTTCGCGCTGCTCGCTCATCGGTTCCTCCGCTCAACAGTATCGCGCCGGCTGCATGGCCTTGCTCGCCCCACATCGCGACGTGGCATAGCGGGTCTCCTTCAGGCTGCCGCGGGGTCGCGGCGTCTGTCTTCTGGGAGAGTCGGGCCCGAAGCCGGGGGCGGGACCCGGAAGCGATTCGCGCGGTCGCTGAATCTCAAGCGGTGAGGCTTCAGGAGGGCGTGACTTGAGCGGGACGAGGAGGGTGACATGCGGAGAGCGTTGAGGGGGGCGGTGATCTGTGCGGTGTTGCCGATGCTGACCCAGGCGTGCGCGGGGGGCATGATGGAGAACGCCCCGAGCGCGTCGAGTGCCCCGAGGGCTCCGGGCGCGCAGAGCTACGGCATCTACGGGACTGACAGTTACTTCAAGCTCGAGTGGCAACCCGACGAGCGACGCGGCAAGCCGCTGGTGAACGGCTACGTGACTAACCAGTGGGGGATCAGCGTCAACCGCGTCAGGCTGCGCGTCGAGGCTCTCGACGCCGCCGGCAATGTCGTCGCAACCTACATCGGGTACGTGGTAGGCGACGTCACCCCAGGCTCCCATGTCTACTTCGAAGTCTTCGTCCAGCAGAAGGCGCCGAACTATCGGGTATCAGTGCTGTCGTTCAACCCTATTGACGGGCATGGGTAACGCGGGGTCCGGCGCGATCGTGAAAGGTTCCACGCAACCAGAGGAGGACGACCGTCACGTTGGGAGCGATCAGCTTCGCCTGCTCCGCCCGCCCTCGAGCCCCTTTGCGTGCGCTGGCTTGAGTTCCTCGATCGGGAACTCGCGAGTCATCCAGAGATGCAGGCCTCCGGCAAGAGGCCGGATGCGCGTGATGCCTCTTCGCTTGAGCTGTAGCGCCACCCGGGCGCTCGTGGCCTCGTTGGGTCAGGTGCAGTACAGGACGATCTCCCGGTCGCGCGGCACCTCGAGATGCCGCTGGTCGAGCTCCTCGGCGGCGATCCACATCGCGCCCCGGATCGCGTACGGGGCGGTGTCCACTTCGAGCGCCGAGCGCGTGTCGATGACGACCAGATTGCCGTCGCCGGCATCGAGTCGGCGCTTGAGCTCTTCGGGCGTGATGCGCGCGATCCTGAGACTCCGAAGGAACCGCTGTCGCTGGATGAACTTGAAGGCGATGTACGACGCGAGTGCCGCCCCGACGATGAGGAGTGCGTAGTTTCCGAGGTGCGCGGCTCGCGCGGCGACGAGCTCCAGCGTATCGCTGAAGACGTATCCAGCGCCCATCCAGGCGCCGGACCAGAGGATCGCGCCCATGCTGTCGAGCACGATGAACTGCCCTCGACCGACGCCGACCATCCCGGCGAGCGGGGGAGCGACGGTGCTCAGCCCGGGAACGAACTTGGCCACCAGCAACGCCTTCCGACCACTCCGAGTGAACAGGTTCTCGGTCCGGCGGACACATGAGTCCGGCTCGAGAGAGATGCGACACAAGAGCCCGAGCACCCGAGCGCCACGGCGTCGGCCCAGCTCGTACCAGACGAGGTCCGGTGGGAGTGACGCCGCGAGCACGGCGCCAAGCGCCAGCACCAGGCTCATCCTCCCCGCGCCGGCGAGCGCACCGACGCCGAGCAGGACCGGCACGGCGGGGATCGGCAGACCGATCTGCTCCGCCAGTACGAAGGCGAAGAGCACCACGTATCCGTACTGCACGAGGACCTGGACGGCGTCATTCATGGGACGTCATCTGCGCGTCGGCCAGATTCCAGCCGCCCCCGAGCGCCTTGTACAGGCGGACGTGGGTGAGGAGCCGGTTGCGCCGGATCTGCGCGAGGGTGTTCTGCGCGGGGAAGAGCTGCTGCTGCGCCTCGAGCACCTCGAAGTAGCTGCCGAGCCCGTTGCGATAGCGAGCCAGCGCGTGGTCGACCGCCTCCCCGAGCGCCGTCACCGCGCTGTCCTGCCCCGTCTCCGCCTCGCTCAGCTTGCCGAGCGCGGTGAGCGAATCCGAAACTTCCCGGAGTGCTCCGAGCACCGCAAGCTCGTAGCGGAACTTCGCCTGCTCCCACTGCGCGATGGACGCGCGGTAGGTGCCGAGTGTGCGGCCCGCGTTGAACAGCGGCCCGCTGACCATCCCGGCCACGGCCCAGATCGTGGCGGTGCCGCCCGTGAGCGCCGACAGCTCGGGGCTCGCGGTGCCAAACAGCGCGGTGAGACTCAGCTTGGGAAAGAATTCGGCCTTGGCGACGCCGATGCGCGCGTTCGCGCTCACGAGTTGCTGCTCCGCCTCGCGGAGGTCGGGCCGCCGCTCCAGGAGCGCCGAGGGCAACCCGGCCGGCACCGTCGGCACCACGGGCTGGTCGGACATCGACGTTCCGCGGGGGACCGGTGCGGGCGGCTTGCCGAGGAGAACGCAGAGCTGATTCTCCTTCGCGACGATGTCGGCCTCGAGCTGCGGGACGTTGGCCTGGGCTTCGCCGAGGGCACCTTGGGCCCGCGACGTCTCGAGCTTCGAGGCGACACCCTGCTCGAAGCGATCGAGGAACAGGTTGAAGGTGCGCTGGTAGACGTGCGCGCTGTCCCGCGCGATCTGCAGCCGCACGTCGAGCGCCAGCAACTCGAAGTACGCCTGCGCGAGGTCGCTGACCAGCGTCAGCCACACGCCGCGCCGGGCGTCCTCGGTGGCGAGCAGCGAAGCCAGCGCCGCCTCGTTCGAGCGACGGACGCGACCCCAGATGTCGAGCTCCCACGACGCGGAGAGCGCGGCGGAATAGGCGTTGCTGGTCGGGACCTGACCGCCGGGCGCACCCGTTGGGCCGGATCTGACGTTGCCCCTCGCCACCCCCACGCCGTAGTCGAGCGACGGGTAGAGATCCGATCGGGCGACGCCGAGCAGGGCCCGGGCCTCCTGCACGCGCGCGGCGGCGATCCTCACGTCGTAGTTGGCGTTCAAGGCCTGCTGGATCAGATATTTCAGGATCGGATCCTGGAAGACGTCCCACCACGGCGCGTCGGCGAGCGACGACGCCTCCGCCGCCGCCTGGCCGCGGAACGTCCCCGGCTCGGCCACCACGGGGCGCTTATAGTTCGGACCCAGCATGCAGCCACCCAGGAGCGCGGCCGCGACGACACCGGAGACGATCTGTCGGCTCGTGGAGCGTGTCATGGCTGTTTCCCATCGGCCGACGCCGTGCCGTTCGCCCCCCCGCTGATGGGGGCGGGCATCGCGTCAGGAAGCCGCTCTCGGCGGAAGCGCTCACTGACATAGAAGCTCACCGAGATGAAGAGACTGGCGATCAGGGTGTCGGTCAGCATCCCGCCGATCACCACGGTGCCGAGGATCCGGCGTCCCACCGCGCCGGCACCAGAGGCGGTCCACAACGGCACGCAGCCCAGGATGAACGCGAACGAGGTCATGAAGAGGGCGCGCCGCCGCACACGGACGCCTTCGAGCGCGGCGTCGACGAGCGGCATGCCCCCCTCGTACGCGACCTTGGCGAACTCGACGATGAGGATCGCGTTCTTGGCGGCGAGGCCGATCACCATGAGCAGGCCGATCTGCGAGAAGACGTCGAGCTCGAAGCGGCGGAGCCACAGCGCTCCGAGGGCGCCGAACATGGCGATGGGCGTGGCGAGCAGGACGGCGAACGGAAGCGTCCAGCTCTCGTACAGGGCGGCCATGAGCAAG
>DATHGT010000012.1:0-3934 GCA_035317605.1 Candidatus Acidiferrum sp.
CCGAGCGCGTCGTCCTGCTCGAGCAGCACCACGCGCGCTCCGGCGTCGCCGGCCTCCAGCGCCGCGGCCACCCCCGCGCCGCCGCCACCGACGATCGCGAGATCGGTCTCCAGTCGCGTGTTGGTCATGCGCATCTCCCTATCATCGCCGGCGCCATCCGGTCAAACGCGCGAGATAATGATCCTCGCGGAATTGGTTGACGATCTCACGGCGGGGGTCGAGCGCCGATTTCGCAGAAAAGAGGAGCGAAGCTCGTCTTTTCGAGGACCCAGGCCAGCCGATCCCCGCCGTGAGATCGTCAACCAATTCTGCGAGCTCCATTAGGCGAACGCGAAGGCGCGGGCGGGATTGTCGACCAGCAGCCGCGTCAGGCCGGCGTCGTCGACGCCCTTGGCGCGCAGGCGGGGGACCACGTTGACCAGCAGGTGGTGATAGCCGTAGCCGCCGTACTTGGTGAGCGATGTCTTGTAGGCGATGTCGTGGGACATGAGGATCTGCGCGTGGTGACCGGCCTCGATCAGGGCAAGCACGTGGGCCATGCGGCCGCCGTCGTTGGGCATGTCGAAGCTCGGTTGATATGGATAGTAGGAGTTCTCCAGGCCGAAGAGATCGTACTCGAGCCAGATACCGGTCCGGGCGAGGTCGATCACCGCGTGGACGTCGGCGATCGTGCGACAGATGTGGCACATGATCGTCCGCCTGAGGTCGCCGCCTTCCTTCCGGACGAATTCGGCCAGCTCCATCGGCATCGCGGGATGGCGGCCGGGGTGGATCATGAGCGGCGCGCCGGTCTCGCGCTGGGCGACGATCGCCGCCCGCAGCACCTTGCGCTCGTTGTCGCTGAACGGATAC
This sequence comes from Candidatus Acidiferrum sp., assembly GCA_035317605.1. Taxonomy (GTDB): domain Bacteria; phylum Methylomirabilota; class Methylomirabilia; order Rokubacteriales; family CSP1-6; genus DATHGT01. Next base: position 853 of record DATHGT010000012.1, read on the forward strand.
GTGGTGCCGATCTCGCCGATGAGACCGGAGCGCACGCCGGTGTCGCCCACGCCGGTCGTGACGTCGGCGATCATCTCGCGGGCCAGCTCGTCGACCGTGCGGCGGTCCATGTCAGGGGGATGCGAGGCGGCGACGTAGTAGCCCGCGCCCATCACCACGTTGAGCCCGGTGGCGCGGGCGATGCGGGCCAGCGCGAGCGGATCGCGGGCCAACGTCTTCGGCGTGGGATCGACCACGGTCCTGCCGCCCGCGTTCTTGAACAAGAGGATCTCGTCGGCGGCCACGCGCTCGTCAGTGAGGCGCAGGTTGTCGAGGTTGGCGTTGAAGTTCTGGCGTACCCACCCGAGGTTGGCCAGGCTCACGGGCTCCCACGCCCGCCCCTTGTCGGAGGCGGAAGCCGGCTCCGTGAACATGACTTTGAAGTCGATGAGCAGGTGCTCGTGCGGCAGCGTGATCCCGATCGTCTCGGGGCCGATGTCGCCGAGCACCGTGCGGATCACCGGCGGCGCCTACGCCGTCGCTTTGAACGCCGGAGCGATCTCCGCGATGAAGCGGTCGAGGTCTCGGCGCAGGTCCGGCATCGGGCGGAACATGGTCGGGATGAACAGCGTGTCGGCGCCGGCCGCGCGGAGTTCGCGCAGCTGCTCGCGGATCTGGTCCGGGGTGCCGGCCAGGCAGGTGTCGCGCGCGTCGGCGGCGTGGCGGCCCATGCGCTTGGCGATGGTGTCGGCGAGCGTCTGGATCTCGTCGGCCTTGTCCGTGATCATCAGCGACATGTTCACCGAGCGGCGAATGGTCTTGGGATCGCGGCCGACCGCCGCGCAGTGCTCGTTCAGGATGGCGCCCTTGCGGGCCATCACCTTTGGCCCGCCCCATACGTTCCAGTGATCGGCGTGCTTGGCCACGATGCGGAGGGTCACGCGCTCGCCGCCGCCGCCGATCATCAGCTCGGGATGCGGCTGCTGCACGGGCTTGGGATCGAGGGGGGCGTCGGAGAGCTGATAGTACTTGCCGTTGAAGGCGCTGCGGCGCTCGGTCCACAGCAAGCGCAGCACCTGGCACGCCTCGTCGAGCCGCTCCAGCCGCTCGCGCATCGTGTAGAAGGGGATGCCGTAGGCCTCGTGCTCGTTTTGCTGCCAGCCCGAGCCGATGCCGAGGAGCAGACGTCCGCCGGAGATGATGTCGATCTGCGCGGCCGCCTTCGCGACTACCGCGGGGTGCCGGTAGGTGTTGCCGAGCACGATCGTCCCCACGCGGATGCGCGGCACCAGCGCGGCCAGCGCGGACAGCGTGCTCAGCGCTTCCAGCATCGCGCCCTCGCGCTCTTTCGTGTTCGGCAAGAGATGGTCGGTCACGCACGCGATGTCCCACCCGGTGGCCTCGAGGTGCTTCCAGAACTCGAGGATGCCCGACCACGTTTGCCCACCGGTGCTCGTGAAGATTCCAAAGCGCATGTCATTTCTCCTTGTATGCTCGTCGCGTGAGCGGATCCGGAGCCCACGCCAGCCGGTGCCTGAAAGGTAAATGATGTCGAGCCCGATAGGCAAACGGGCGATCGTGGTCGGAGCGGGGATGGGCGGGCTGACCGCGGCCGCCGCCCTCGCCGACCGCTTCGAGCACGTGCTGGTGCTCGAGCGCGATGCGCTTCCCGCCGACGCGGTCGACCGATCGGGGATCCCGCAGGGCCGGCACGTGCACGCGCTGCTGGCCGGCGGCCTGCGCGCCCTCGGCGAGCTGTTCCCGGGATTCGAGGGCGAGCTGGCGAAGGCCGGCGCGGTGACCCTGCGAATGGGCCTCGACATCCGCACCGAGCGGCCGGGATTCGATCCTTTTCCTCAGCGCGATCTCGGGTTCGACGCGTTCGCGATGTCGCGCCCGCTGCTCGAATGGCTCGTACGCGGGCGCGTGCGCGCGCTGTCGAACGTCGAGCTGAGGCAGGGGGTCCGGGTCGACGCGCTCGTCCCGCGCGCTGATGGTGCGGCGATCGTCGGGGTGCGTTGTGACCGCCCCGGCGCGACGAGCGAGACGCTCGACGCCGACCTGGTCGTCGACGCCTCGGGCCGTGGCAACCTCACCCTCGACCTGCTCGAATCCCTCGGCCAGCCGCGGCCGGAAGAGACCACGATCGGCGTCGACCTTCGATACGCCACCGCGGTCTTCTCGATTCCCGACGACGCGCCGACGGACTGGAAAGGCGTGTTCTGCTTTCCCCGGCCGCCCCGCTCCAGCCGCGGCGCGTTGCTGCTGCCGCTCGAAGGACGTCGCTGGATCGTGACCCTCGCCGGCCGGCACGGCGAGGACCCGCCGGGCGACGCCGACGGGTTCATGGCGTTCGCGCGGCAGCTTCGGACGCCCACGATCTTCAACGCGATCGAGCACGCCAAGCGCGTGGGCGAGCCCGTGCGCTTTGGATTTCCGGAGAGCGTGTATCGGCACTACGAGCGGCTCGCCGTGTTTCCGCGGGGCCTCCTCGTCGTCGCCGACGCGATGTGCCGGTTCAATCCCGTCTACGGCCAGGGGATGAGCGTGGCCGCCCAGGAAGCAGTGGCGCTCCGCCGCCTCCTGTCGGTCCGGTCTGGGGAAGCCGATCCGCTCGACGGGCTCGCGCTGCCGTTCTTCGCCGAGGCCGCCGGCTTGATCGACACGCCGTGGTTCGGGGCGGCGATTCCCGACTTCGTCCACCCGCAAACGCGCGGGACCCGCCCCGACAACCTCGAAGCCATGCTGAAGTTCGGGATGTCCCTGACCCGGCTGGCCGCCCGCGATCCCGGCGTGCACAAGCTGACGGCCGAGGTTCAGAACCTCGTGAAGCCGCGCAGCGCCTATCTCGATCCCGAGCTGGTCCAGCGAGTCCTGGCCCTGACCGGAGGCGGTGGATAACTATGGCAGGCGTGACGCATCGAACCCTCGAGACCAACGGGATCCGCATGCACGTGGCCGAGCAGGGGACCGGCCCGCTGGTCGTCCTGTGCCACGGGTTTCCGGAGTCCTGGTATTCGTGGCGACACCAGCTGTCCGCTCTCGCCGAGGCCGGCTTTCACGCGGTCGCGCCCGACATGCGCGGCTACGGCCAGACCGATCG
>DATHGT010000013.1:0-9413 GCA_035317605.1 Candidatus Acidiferrum sp.
GCACGATCGCCGATGGCTTGCTTGATTGCGAGCGACTTCTCGGAGTTAGCGCGGGCGGCGGGGTAGCGGCCTTCCTTGAGATCGATCGCCGCGAGCTGATGCCAGGTGGCGGCCTCGCCGGCGCGATCGCCGATGGCCTGGCGCATGGCAAGGGCGCGCTCGAAGTTGACGCGGGCGGTGTGGTAGTGGCCTTCCATGAGATCGATCGACGCGAGCTGATGCGAGGTGGCGGCCTCGCCAGCACGATCGTCGATGGCCTGGAACATGGTGAGGGCGCGCTCGAAGTTGGCGCGGGCAGCGGGGTAGTCGCCGAGTGAGAGCTCGAGCGAGCCCAGCGTGGCTAGAGTGTCGGCATCACGGTCACCGTCTGGGATCTCGTCGAGAAGCGTGTAGGCGAGTCCCCACTCGGCACGACGTTCGAGGCTGCGCGCCAGCCGGACGGTGGCCCACCGGAACGTGTCGGGATCGCTGCCGAGCCGCGAATGTTCGCGGCACGCGGATAGCTCGGTGTCGACGCCCAGCCTGAGCTGGAGAACGCGGCGAGACTCGAAGCACGTCTTCCAGAAGCGAGCGAGGTGCCGATGCGTGGCCCGAGCGGCTTCCACGTCGAGCCGCTCCGGCGCGGGCATCCAGGGCCGCAGCAGCCCGGGGACTGCGTAGAGCGTGGGCAGGTCCGTCTCGTGCAGCTCGCTGACGATTCCGTAGTGCGAGCATTCTGCGAGCGCCGCACCGGGCTCGTCCGCGAACGCGGCCACGGCGTCGGCCGGTAGGGGCAATTCGCTTAGCGCCAACCGGCTCGCGAGATCTCGGGCGCCGGGAGAGCGCGCATCCCAGAGACGCGGGAGCACGATGCGGTGAAAGTATTCGTCGCGGCTCGACGCCATCGGGCCCGCGGAGTCGCTGTGAAGCTCGGCCATGAGATCGTCCGCGTCGACCGATTCAAGGATGCGCCTGACCTCGACCAGGAAACCCGGCGTGCCGCCGAGCGCCCGGTAGAGCTCGCGGATCAACTCCCAGCCCAGCTCGCCCTTGGCGAGCCGGCTCTCGACTACGTGATCGCGACGGAGGAACTTAAGCGTGGCCGGCTCGTCGAGGTCGTGAAGTGGCACGTGCTTGATCTGCGGCTGATCCCCTGGCGTGTCCTCCGGAAAGTACCGACACGTCACGATGACTCGCGAGCCACGTGTGAGTCGGGTGGCGAGGAGCCGGTAGCACTCCGCGAGGTCGGGGTCCGGGATCCGGCGCGAATCGAGGTCGAGGCAGTCCTCGAAGTTGTCGAGCACGAGGAGCAGGCGCAGCTCGTTGAGACCGTCGACGGCCAGACGGAGGCGCTGGTCGAGGGCAATTTCGCCGCTGGTGAGCAGCCGCTGAAGATCTTCCCGGCCCCCTTTGAGGAACGCGTCGCTTAGAGCGCTGATCACCTTGCTGAGCGTAAGGCGCGCGCGCTCGGGGGCGCCCGCGCCTTCCGCGGCACGGATCGGCCGAACCTCGAACCCGGCGGCGGCGAGGCGATTGGCCGCGCGAGTGGCGAGCGTGCTCTTGCCGGCACCGCCGATTCCAGTGATGACCGCGAACGTGACGTCGCCGTCGCGGAGCGGCGGGACGAGTCGCTGGACGTCTCTCCGGCGCCCGACGAAGCCCTCGCGCAGGCCCTTGATTCCGTCGCCCAGCAGCTCGTGGACGATCCGCGGACCCTGCCATGGGGACCGAGGGGCCGCGCGATCGTACAGCTCGATACCGTCATCGAAGCAGTACATCTGGGCGAGGGCAAAGGTCGCGTCCTGCACCTCGACCCCGCCATGACGCAGGGTTCCGCTCCGACGGACCGTGTCGCGCGCGTGGGCGACGGCTTGGGACAGTTGCTCGCCGTGAGCGAGGCGGCGATAGAGCGCCTCGGTGAACTCGGTCGCCCGGTCGTCCACGACCGGCGCGGCCCAGCCGATCGCGTGCGGGACGCCGGAGGCGGTCAGCGTCTGGCAGAGTCCCGATGTCGCCGCCTGAGAGGTCTCGCACGCGTTGAGCATCACGCAACGGACGGAGCTGCCGCGAAAGATCTGGGTCGCGAGGTCGGCAGCGTCCCTGGCATCCGTGTGGCCGCGCTCGTCCTCGAACGCGAAGGCGCCACGGCCGCTCGCGTCGACGCTGCCGTGGCCCGAGAGGTGGACGATGTGGGGCCGGATGCGCGCGACCAGGTCACCGAGCTCCTCGAAGGTGCCGGTGTCGGAGATGTAGACGACGACGTCCTCGCCGAGCCCGCTTGTGGCCCGCAGAATCGCGTCCTCTTCTCGCTCGAAGTCGAGCTGCGGGAGATCGAGCGGGGAAGATGCGAGGAAGACGACCCGGAGTGGGCCGGGATCGAGAGGGCTGTCGGTTACCAGCGTGGGCAGTGAGGTGCGGTGCAGGGACCACGCGGCGTCGCAGGCAAGGGGCAGCCCGTCGCTGAGCTCGACCAGCTCCCACGGGAGATTCAGGACCGCCGGCGCGGCGCTTTGGATCAGCAAGCGATGCTGGCCGCTCTGAACGCGCGGACCCAACGCGTTCCATAACGGAGCGAACCACGTATCGAAGAGCACGCGGCCCATGGCCCGAAGGACCGGCGACTCAACGAGCGGGCGTCGAGACTCACCGAGCGCATCCGGCTCGAAGAGCTTCTCGAAGTCCCGCGCCACGGTGTTGACGCCCTGAGTACGATGGCCGTCGACCACGATCGGCGCGCCGACATCCACCCCGTCGACGGACAACGAGGCCCTCCAGCCTGGACCCGCGTGGGCCGGAGAGATCGCGAGCGTCAGTGTGGCCATGACTGGCGACCAACGCCGGCGTCATCTAAAGACGGCACCATGGGTCGCGATGTTACCGCAGCTTCAGCGGGGTGAGAGGGGATTGTCGACGAGGAAGTTCACGCTTCGAGCGGGATCATGCGTTCGCGGACCGCCTCCGCGGCGTAACGGAGTGCCTCACGAATGTCTTCGGGCTCGAGCGAGGGGTGCTCACGAAGAATATCGTCGTCGCTCATGCCGTCCGCGACCATCCCGACGACCGTTGCTACGGGCGTTCGCAAACCGCGGATGCAAGGCAGTCCGCCCATCTGGCGCGGGTCGACCGTGATTCGTGGGAATCGCATCAAGCTCACCTCCTTCGCGGTGCAAGTTGTGTCGGCCACAGCAGCCTGTCGCAGCCGCCCGCCGGGGCCTTGACTCTTCGCGAGTCACCATAACACCTGACGTCGCCGTGTGCGTTCGACTCGCACACTCCCGCCATCATCCGACCGAGTGTCTGTTCGGTCGCCGATGCGCCCGGTACGTCGCCGGCGATGCGGCCGTCATGCATGACGAGGATGCGGTCGGCGAGGGCGAGGATCTCGTCCAGCTCGACGGAGACCAGGAGGAGCGCTTTGCCTGCGTCGCGCAGCGCTACCAGACGGCGGTTGCTGGACGCTTCCGCCGCCTCGGCGCCGTCGCCAGCGTCGGCATTACGCGCGTCGACGGCTACGGCTAGCGCCTGAAGGTCAACCTCCGCGAGCCCCTCCGTCCCGGAGTAACGCCTCCCACAGCCTTCGAGAGGGCCCTCGTCCGCGTGGAGGTCTTGGGGGCCGTCCACCCACGCTAACTTTAATATCCCAAACGCCGGCGTCATCTACTCCAGCTATTTGCTATGCTGTTTCGACTCGATCCAACGGTGCCGAGTACTCCTCGGGAGGAACAACATGCAGCGCATAGAGCTCAATCTCAACTTCAGCGCCCTTGTTAGGGACTCCCAACGGCAAGACCTGGCTAAATCGATCGAGGCCTTCTTCGTTGAGTCTGGTGCTTCGCCAAGTTCGGTCGAATGTCGGACGGGGTCAACAGAAGTCATCATCGCGTGGATACTGCCGACGATTGTGGGTGTCGCCGCCGACGGCGGCGCAATCTTGAGCGCCGCTGTCTTGAAGGAACTAGGCAAAGCTGTTGCCGGATGGATACTGAAAAGGTGTGAGAGATCGGCGCCGACCTCTGGGGCTGAGGCAAACCGAATTGAAGCTAACCACGGTCGCGCTCTACAAGCCAGTTGGGATGATCGCCGTGATCGTCCTGAGGTCCTTAGCAGGCTCACGGAGTTCGAGAGGCGCCTTAACCAACGCCTGGAGGCACAGAATCCTGTTTTAGCCGAGCTGATCGAGGCCTCAGAGACGATCATGATTACCCGCCGCGAGATCGTGTTTGACGCGGCAGAAGATCGAGAAATCGTGCGGGAGCAGACGATTCAAGTTTCAGGCGGTTCGCTGGCGAGCATAACGGAAACCATTAGATCTACTATCAACTTCTCGAAGAAGCGAGGATTGTAACTATCTGATAGGTGCTATCTTGCTGCTTGCTGTTTCAGCGATTTCCGGCATGCCGGAACGTTGTTGCAGCGCCGGGCCATGGAGCTAAGCCGCGAGCTCGAACGCCCGCTCGATCAGCGACCGTCCCCGATCGGCATCGTAAGCCTCTGCGACCTCAGCGAGCAGCTGGTCGAACTGAGTCGGGTCGAGCGCGGCCTTGGTGCACAGACCCGCGAGCGACTGAAAGTCCGAGTCGGCATCTCCGTGTCCGATCGTCCTATCGATCATCCAGCAGAGTGCGACAAGTCTCGCGCCACCTTCCGTGCGGCCTAGGCGATCAGCGAGCATGCCGAGCTGAAAGAACGTAGCGGCCTCGGCGGCACGATCCCCGATTTCTTGGTGCATGGTAAGAGCGCGCTCGAAGTTCGCGCGGGCGGCGGGGTAGTGGCCCTCGTCGAGATCGATCGACGCGAGGTTGTGCCAGGTGGCGGCCTCGCCGGCGCGATCGCCGATGGCCTGGCGCATAGTGAGGGCGCGCTCGAAGTTCGCACGGGCGGCGGGGTAGTGGCCCTCGTCGAGATCAAGCGACGCGAGGTTGTGCCAGGTGGCGGCCTCGCCAGCGCGATCCCCGATTTCTTGGTGCATGGTGAGAGCGCGCTCGAAGTTGGCGCGGGCGGCGGGGTAGTGGCCTTCCCTGAGATCGACCGATGCGAGGCTGTGCCAGGTGGCGGCCTCGCCGGCGCGACCGCCGATGGCTTGGTTTATCGCGAGCGATTTCTCGAAATTGACTCGCGCGGCGGGGTAGTGGCCTTCATGGACGTCAATCGTCGCGAGCTGATGCCAGCTACCGGCCTCGCCGGCGCGATTGCCAATGGCTTGGTTGATTGCGAGCGACTTCTTGACGTTGGCGCGGGCGGCGGGGTAGTGGCCTTCGTTGAGATCGATCGAGCCGAGGTTGTGCCGGGTGGTAGCCTCGCCGGCGCGATCGCCTATGGCCTGTTCGATTGCAAGCGCCTTCTCGAAGCTGGCGCGGGCGGCGGGGTAGTGGCCTTCATAGACATCGATCGTTGCGAGCTGATGCCAGGTGGCGGCCTCGCCGGCGCGATCACCGATGGCTCGCCGCATGGCCAGGGCGCGCTCGAACTTCTCACGGGCGGCGGCGTAGTGGGCTTCCCGGAGATCGATTGACGCGAGGTTGTGCCAGGTGACCGCCTCGCCGGCGCGATCGCCGATGGCCTGCCACATCGCCAGGACGCGCTCAAACTTCTGGCGGGCGGCGGGGTAGTAGTTCTCGTGAGCATCGATCGCCGCGAGCTGATGCCACGTGGCGGCCTCGCCGGCGTAATCGCCGATAGCCTGGCGCATGGCGAGCGCGCTCTCGAAGTTAGCGCGGGCGGCTGGGTAGTTGCCTTCCCTGAGATCGATCGTCGCGAGTTGATGCCAGGTGGCGGTCTCGCCGGCGCGATTGCCGATGGCCTGGCGCAAGGCGAGGACGCGCTCGAAGTTAGCGCGGGCGGCGGCGTAGTTGGCGAATGACATCTCGAGTGAGCCGAGGGTGGCCAGAGTGTCGGCGTCACGATCGCTGTCTGGGATCTCGTGGAGGAGTGTGTAGGCGAGTCGCCACTCGGCACGTCGTTCGAGGCCGCGCGCCAGCCGGACGGTGGCCGACTGGAACGTGTCGGGATCGTCGCCGAGCCGTGAATGCTCGCGGCACGCGGAAAGCTCGGTATCGACGTCCGCCCGGAGCTGGCGCCCGCGGTCTGATTCGAAGCACGTCTTCCAGAAGTGGGCGAGGTACCGATGCGTGGCGCGGGCGGCTTGCGCGTCGAGCCGCTCCGGCGCGGTCATCCAGGGTCGTAGCAGGCCTGGCACCGCATAGAGTGTGGGCAGGTTCGTGTCTGGCAGCTCGCTGACGAGTCCGTAGCGCGAGCATTCCGCGAGCGCGGTTTCGGACTCGTGCGCGAAGCCGGCCACGGCATCGGGCGGCAGGGGCAATTCGCTCAACGCCAGCCGGCTCGCGAGATCTCGGGCGCCGGGGGAGCACGCATCCCAAAGACGCTGGAGCACGATGCGGTGAAAGTACGCGTCGCGGCTCGGCGCGATCGGTCCGGCGGAGACGCCGTGGAGCTCGGCCATGAGATCGTCCGCGTCTGCCGATTCGAGGATGCGCCTGACCTCGACGAGGAAGCCGGGCGTGCCGCCTAGCGCCCGGTGGAGGTTGCGGATCAGCTCCCAGGGAAGCTCGCCCTTGGCGAGCCGGCTCTCGACGACGTGATCGCGACGGAGGAACTTGAGCGTGGCCGGCTCGTCGAGGTCGTGGAGCGGTACGTGCTCGACCAGCGGCTGATCCCCCGGCGTGTCCTCCGGAAAGTACCGGCACGTCACGATGACTCGCGAGCCACGCGTGAGCCGGGTGGCGAGGAGCCGGTAACACTCCGCGAGATCGGGGTCCGCGATCCGGCGTGAATCGAGGTCGAGGCAGTCCTCGAAGTTGTCGAGCACGATGAGCAGGCGGAGCTCGTTGAGACCGTCAACGGCGAGACGCAAGCGCTGGTCGAGGGCGATCTCGCCTGACGTGAGCAAGCGATGCAGATCTTCCCGGCCCGCCTTGAGGAACGCGTCGCTCAGAGAGCTGATCACCTTGCTCAGCGTGAGCCGTGCGCGCTCGGGAGCGCTCGGGCCTTCCGCGGCACGGACCGGGCGGACCTCGAACCCGGCGGCGGCGAGTCGATTGGCCGCGCGGGTGGCGAGCGTGCTCTTGCCGGCGCCGCCGATTCCGGTGATGACCGCGAACGTGACGTCGCCGTCGCGGAGCGGCGGGACGAGTCGCTGAACGTCTCTTCGGCGCCCGACGAAGCCCTCGCGCAGGCCCTTGATCCCATCGCCCAGCAACTCGTGGACGATCTGCGGGCCCTGCCACGGCCGCCGGGAGGCCGCGCGATCGTACAGCTCGGCGCCGTCGTCGGAGCAGTACATCTGGGCGAGGGCAAAGGTGGCGTCCTGCACCTCGACGCCGCCGTGACGCAGGGCTCCGCTCCGCCGGGCCGTGTCGCGCGCGTGGGCGACGGCCTGGGGGAGCGGCTCACCGTGAGCGAGGCGGCGGTAGAGCGCCTCGGTGAACTCGGTCGCCCGGTCGTCGGCGACCGGCGCGGCCCAGCCGATCGCGTGCGGGACGCCGGAGACGGTCAGCGTCTGGCAGAGCCCAGAGGCCGCCGCTTGAGAGGTCTCGCACGCGTTGAGCACCACGCAACGCACGGAGCTGCCGCGAAAGATCTGGGTCGCGAGGTCGGCCGCGTCCCGGGCATCCATGTGCCCGCGCTCGTTCTCGAATGCGAAGGCGCCACGGCCGCTCGCGTCAACGCTGCCGTGGCCCGAGAGGTGGACGATGTGGGGACGGATGCTGGCGACCAGGTCGGCCAGCTCGTCGAAGGTGCCGGTGTCGGAGATGTAGACGACGACATCCTCGCCGAGCCGGCTCGTGGCCCGGAGCATCGCGTCCTCTTCCCGCTCGAAGTCGAGCTGCGCGAGATCGAGCGGTGCGGAGGCGAGGAAGACGATTCGTAGCGGGCCGGGATCGAAAGAGGTGTTGAAGGCTAGTGCCGGCAGGGAGGTACGGCGCAGAGACCACCCCGCGTCACAGCCGAGGGGAAGCCCGTCACCAAGCTCGACCAGCTCCCACGGGAGATTCAGGACCGCCGGCTCGGCGCTCTGGATCAGAAGGGAATGCTGGCCGCTGCGGACCCGCGGACCCAGCGTGTCCCATACCGGAGCGAACCAGGTATCGAACAGCACGCGGCCCATGGCCCGAAGCGCCGCCGACTCGACGAGCGGACGCCGCGACTGGCCGAGCGCATCCGGCTCGAAAAGCTTCTCGAAGCCTCGCGCGACGGCGTCAATGCCATGAGCGATTCGGCCGTCTACGGTGACGCGCGAACCGATCTCCACGCCATCAACTGACCACGAAGCCGTCCAATTCGGACGAGGTCCGCCGGGAGAGATCGAAAGTGTCAGTGACGCCATCGCCGCAGAGTCACCCACGCGTCATCTAAATCCGGCACCATGGCTTCGGATCTTATCAGCCACGCGTGAGTGGCGGCCGCCACCATCTACGATTCGAGGACGCCCGCCATCAGCCGGCCGATCGTGTGCTCGGTGGCCTCCTCCCGCGGGACGTTGCCGACGATGTGGCCGGCGTGCATGACCAGGATGCGGTCGGACAGGGCGAGGATCTCGTCCAGCTCGACCGAGACCAGCAGGATCGCCTTGCCCGCGTCGCGGAGCGCGACCAGGCGGAGGTGGATCAGCTCGATGGCGCCGATGTCGACGCCGCGGGTGGGCTGGCCGACGAGCAGGAGGTCGGGGTGACGGTTCAGCTCGCGGGCCAGCACGATCTTTTGTTGGTTGCCGCCCGAGAACGCTGACGTTCGTCGTGCGCCGTTCCGAGGGCGGATGTCGTACTCGTTGGCCTGGCGGCGGAAGCTTGCGGCAACGGCGCCGCGACGCAGCCGGAGGGCGCCGTTGTACGCCGGCTCGGCGTGGTAGCCGAGGATCGCGCTGTCCTGTGCGGCGAACGGCATGATCAAGCCTGTGCGCTGGCGATCCTCTGGGACGTGGGCGAGGCCGAGCCGTCGCAGCGCGCGCGGTGAGCGATCGGCCCCGGTCAGCTCGCGTCCCTTCCATCGCACGCGTCCCGACGTCACCGGGCGGATGCCGGACAGCGCTTCGAGCAGCTCGGACTGGCCGTTGCCCGCGACGCCGGCCACGCCCACGATCTCGCCGCGTCGTACCGTGAAGCTCACACCGTTGACGCGAGGGACGCCGAGTGCGTCGGCCACGACGAGGGCGGAGACTTCGAGCACGGGCTCGCCGGGACGCGACGGAGACTTGTCGACGCGCAAGCTCACGAGGCGGCCGACCATCAGCTCGGCGAGCCGCTCGGCGGTCGTTTCCGCCGTCGGCAGCGTCGCGACCACGTGGCCCTGGCGCATCACGGTCACCGTGCCGGTTGCTTCCGCGATCTCGCGCAGCTTGTGGGTGACGAGCACCACGGTCTTGCCCTCGTCGCGGAGCGATCCAAGGATGCGGAACAGGTGATCGGCTTCCTGCGGTG
>DATHGT010000014.1:0-13359 GCA_035317605.1 Candidatus Acidiferrum sp.
TCTTCTGATAAACGATTCCAGGCGCATCGGTCCTTGGCCTCCCCCTTCTTGAGCTTGGTCGCCCGAGCAGGGTAGCCGAGCGAGCCGATGCGCTCTTGCTTTCAGGTCGTTACATCACCGGACACTTTTCGGAGACGAGCCCAATATACGTGTCGACGATTTATGCGATCGTTCCAGCCTGCCGGAGCGAATCGAGCGTGGCGCGGTCGTAGTCGAGCAGGCGGCCGAGCACCTCGTCGGTGTGCTGGCCGGGCGTGGGGACTTCGCCGACGGGCGTGGGGGTCTTGGAGAACTTGATGGTCGCGCCCGGCAGGTACATCTCGCCGGCGACGGCGTCGGGCTTCTTCACCAGCATCTCGCGCTCCCAGAGGTGCGGGTCCTTGGCGACCTCGGGGATCGTGCGCACGGGACCGGAAGGAATCCCGGTTTCGTGGAGCGTCCGGCAGATCTCGTCGGTCGTGTGCTCGGCGCACCATTTCTCCACCAGCGCGCGGCGGGCATCGCCGCCGCTGCCGCCGAGCATCGGCGTGTCGTCGGCCTCGCCGCCCACGATCTTCATCAGACGCGAGGCCATCTCGCGGCCGGCCGCGCTGATCACGACGTATCCGTCTTTGGTGCGATACGGCGGACGTCCGCCCTCCCCGCCCTCCTGACCCGTGGCCAGGTAGTACGACGTCGGGATCTCGGTCATCGTCAACGCGGAGTCGAGCAAGCAGACGTCGACGACTTGCCCCTCGCCCGTGCGCTCGCGATGGCGAAGCGCGGCAAGCGTACCGATGGTGGCGTGCAGCGCGGTGTAACGATCGACGACCGAAGACGCGGTGCCGAGCGGCTGGCCGATGGGCTGACCGGTCAGCGCCATGAGGCCGCCCATCGCCTGGCCGAGTGGATCGAAGGCGGGACGATCGCGATACGGACCGTACTGGCCGAACCCCGAGACCGACGTGAGGATGATTCCGGGGTTCAGCGCGCGCAGACGGTCGTAATCGAAGCCCATCGCGGCCATCACGCCCGGCCGGAAGTTCTCGAGCACGATGTCGGCCTTGGGCACGAGCGCGGCGAAGATTTCTTTTCCCTTCGGACTGCGCATGTCCAGGCACACGCTTTTCTTGCCGCGGTTGTAGACCGAGAAGTACACGCTCTGGCCGCGAACCATCGGTGGGTGGCGGCGCGTCTCCTCGCCGCCGATCTGCTCGATCTTGATGACCTCGGCGCCGAGATCGGACAGCAGCATGCCCCCGCGCGGCCCGGCCTGGAAGCGCGCCAGCTCCAGCACGCGGACGTCGTCGAGGCACGCGTTCATCTCGTCGCCCTCACCTTCACCCCGGCCGCTTCTTCCTGGAGCATCCACGGCGACGTCGAGTCCTTGTCGCCCCAGCCGCGGGCCATCGCTTCGATCATGACCTGCTCGCCGAGCGCGGCCATCGGCATCGGCACGTCGTACTCGCGGGCCAGCTCGGTGGCCAGCCCCACGTCCTTACGGGCGAGCTTGAGCGCAAAGCGCACCTTGTCGAACTCCCCCTTGAGGACCACGTCGGGGATCATGTGCGAGAGGATCAGCCCCTGGCCGAACGAGGCGCCCTGAATGGCCTCGAGCAGCGCCTCGGGCGCCACCCCCGCCTTCACCCCGAGCGTGAAGCCCTCGGCGATGAGCTGGCGCACGGTGATGCTGATCATGTTGTGCACGAGCTTGGCGATCGTGCCCGAGCCGATGGGCCCCATGTAGCCGACCTTGTGGCCGACGCCGAGGAGCACCGAGCGCACTTCGTTGTAGATCGCCTCGTCGCCGCCGACCATGACTTGCAGCGTGCCCCGCTGGGCGCCGATCGCCCCGCCGGACACCGGCGCGTCGAGCAGGTGAATGCCCTTCTCCTTGAACGCCGCGTGGAGCCGGCGCATGACCGTGGGCGAGCCCGTCGAGAGATCCGCGTACACGCTGCCGGGCTGAGCGCCGTGGATGATGCCGTCGGGGCCGAGCGCGACCGCCTCGACTTCCTTGGGACCCGGCAACGACGTCAGGATCAGCTCGCTCTCGCGCGCCACGGCCCTGGGGTTGTCGGCCCACTTGGCGCCGCGCTCCAGGTGCGGGGCCGCGGCCTCGCGGCGCACGTCGTTGACGATCAGCGTGTGGCCGGCCTTGATGAGGTTGAGGGCCATCGGCCCCCCCATGTTCCCGAGTCCGATGAATCCGATCCGCATTGTCGTGTCTCCTTTGAAGATGGGGGGCGCCTAACGGCTCCCCCCATACCCCCCTAACGCGCGTGTCGCGGTCTCTGCGTCACCCATCCGCCGGGGCGTTTCTGCGTCGCCTATCCGGCGGGGCGGTCTCTGCGTCAGCCATCCGCCGGGGCGGAGAATACATCACGAGCGGAGATCGAACTCGATGCGCGGGCGGCCACCGCCCTCCACGAACGAGACGCGGCGCGCGGTGCCCGGCAGTCGAGCCGCGTCGATGCCGGCGCTCGTGAGGCGCTGCCGGACGGCTTCGAGACGACGGGTGCCGAGCGTTCGCGTGGCGTCGGGGTCCAGCGTCTCCTCGGGGAGCAGCGCGGCGATCACCTCGTCCAGGGTCTGTGGCACCGGTCGCTCGGGCCAGCGCTGTCGATACTCGCGCTGGGCGCGCGCGAGCGCGTCGCCCTCGCCCGGCTGATTCAGCCGCGCGAGGAGCTGGGCGCGCTTGAGGATCTGGAGGTCAGCCTCGACCACCACCGGCTCCAGCGTCACCTTCACCGCCGGCGCGCCCTTCATGAAGTCGGCGACCTTTCCCAGATGCGCCTCCATGTCCGGACCGAAGGTGTCGGCGCCGGGCTCGAAGACGACGGGAGCCAGCGAGACGGCCTTGACCTTCGAGTCCTCGCTGAAGAACAGCGAGCCGATCTTGCTGAACGGCGCCGCGATCAAGCGGATCGCCAAGCTCCGCACCGAGGACCAGAGGGCCTCCTTGTAGTCGAATTCCCGCGTGCTGATGTCGCCGGCGACGGGCAGCGAGACCTTGATCTCTCCCCGCGCGTCCTTGAGCAGTGAGACCAGCATGCCGAACGGCAGCCCCACCCGGCGGGCCACCTCGTCGCGCTCGTCGACCGAGGCGACCTCGAGTCCGCGCGCGAGCAGGTCGTGGGTGGTCACGAGCTGGGTGCCGTTGAGCTTGTAGACGCCGTTCACGTCGAGCTTGCCGTTCGACGCCACCCACCCCGTGTAGTGAGCGAGATACGGGTCGGCACGGGGCACGATGTAGTTGCGGATCTCCAGCGTCATGTCCAGCGCGGGCTTATCGCCGTACGAGCCTTCCCCCTTGATCTTGAGCGAGCCGCCGCCAACGGCGCCCGTCATCGCGAAGCGCGTGCGGCGGCCCTCGGCGGTGGTGAGCGGGGCGATGGTCACGTCGACGTCTTCGAGCTCCTCGGCGTAGTCCGGCTCCGTCGTGTAGTCGACGAAGCGCGCGAGCGCCTTCTCCAGGCTCAGCGTCCCGATCTCGATCGTCGGCGGCGCGGCGCGCGGCTTCGCCGCGGCCGGCGGCGGGGCCGGCGGAGTCGCGCCAGCCGGCGGCGGTCCGGCCGGCGCGGCCGACGGTCCGGCCGGCGCGGGCGACGCCCAGCGCGGGGTCACCAGACGGCGCAAGCGAATCTCGCCCTTCGCGTCGCGCTCGATCAACAGTCGCGGACGCCGGAGCTTGACGCTCTCGATCGTGATCCGCCTGGGCCACTCGACGTCGATCCCGGTCGCGTCGAGCCGGCTGACGATGACCACCGGACGATCGCCGTCGTTGAGCGTGAAGCTCTGCAAGCGGGCGGCGCCGGCCACCTGCACCGTCGTGGGATCGAGCGCGAGCTTCACGGTGAGGTCGCCGTGAAGCTTGCCGGTCACTCGCCCCTCGATCGGTAGGTACGGTCGCAGGGCATCGATGACGACGCCCTCGAACTTGGCCCGCGTGTCGACCCGCATCGGCGCCAGCTGCACGGTTCCGGTCACGTCGACCTTGCCGCCTCCCGGCATCGGCGACTTCACCTCGATTCTGGCGGGACTGCGCTGCGGATAGCTGAAGTCGTAGACGGCGAGACGGGCCCCGGTGACCTCGAGGCGAAGGGGCGGAGTCAGCGTGTCGTCCACGATCGTCGCCGCCTGGTCCTCGAACACGCCCTCGCGGAAGCTGAACTCGAACGGCGGCTTGGCGGGGGCCGACGCGGCGGGCGCCGGTGCGGCGGGCCCTGGTGCGACGGGCGGCGCAGCGACCGTCGCCGCGGCGGCGGGACGCGACGACCGGCTCGCCTCGGGACGCTCCAGCAGATTTCTCAGCAGGAAGCCGCCCTGCGCGTCTCGCTCGATCTGCGCCCACGCCTTGCGGACCCGCACGCGGTCGAGGGCGACGCGGGTGGGCCAGTCGGCGTCGATGCCGGTGACGTTCAAGAGGTCGGCGGTGATCACCGACCGCCGGCCGTCGGAGACGTCGAGCGAGCGCAGGACCACGTCGCCTTTGAGCTTCACGCGCGAAGCCGGCGTGAGCTGGCCGGCCACCGTGAGGTTCGTGGTGACGCGACCCCCGACGCGCGCGCGGAACCCGAGGTAGGGCTGGATCTGCGCCAGGTCGAAGTCCTGACAGGTGACCGTGAGGTCCACGCTCACCGGCTCGGCGGTGGCCGTGCCAGTCACCTTCAGGCTGCCGCCCGACGGCAGCGTGCCCTCGAGCGCGAGATTGACCGGAGCGGTCGCCGGCCACGTCACGTTGCGCGCGGTGAGCTTCACGCGCGGAAGCTCGATGCGCACAACGGGAGTCGCGCCCTCGTCGACGAACGTCGCCTTGCCGTCCTCGACGAGCACCTCCTCGATCGCGATCGCCGGCAGCGCGCGCTTCGTCGCCGCGGGAGCCGGAACGGGAGTGGGAGCGGGAGTGGCGGCGGAAGCCGGCGGCGGCGCGTCGGACTTGGCTGGCTTGGCCATCGTGGCCAGCGGGAAGCTTCCCTCGCGATCGCGCGTGACCAGCGCGTACGGCTCGCGCAGGCGCAGCTGCTTGATGCCGACGCGCTCCGGCCATCGGATGTCGAGGCCGCTGGCGTTGATGCCGCGCAGCGAGAGCAGCGTTCGATCGCCCTCGACGAGCGCGAAGCGCGCCCCGCCGACTTCACCACGCACCTGCGCGGTGAGCGTGCCCGCGTACGCGAGGCTCGCGGTCACGTCCGCCCGCACGCGTCCGCCGAGTCCGGCGGCGGCCGGCACGTACACGCCGAGCGGGGTCAGGTCCACGCCACGAAACTTCAGCGCGAGGTCGGCGGCCCACGCGATCGTCGGCAGCGGGGCGGTGAGCCGCGCGGTCCCGCTGCCGTCCAGCTCGCCCCGATCCTGGAAGCGCAGACTCACCTCGACGCGCGCCGGCGCCTTCACCGGCCACGTGAGGCCCTCGGTGGCGACGCGGATACTCTTGAAATCGAGGCGCGCGGCCTTGCCCCGCGAGTCGCTGAGCGCGCCCGTCCCCGTCAGCTCGATCCGCCCCACGCTGAGCGTCTGCCCCTGGCGCGTTCCGTCGGCGATGGCCAGGCGCACGGAAGACGCGGTCACGCTGGTCGTCGCGAACGCGTCGCGGCCCTGCGCCTCGAGCCCGCTGAGGGTGGCGTCGGCGGTGATCTTGGCGGTGTCGGCCGTCTGACCGACCTCGACGGTGGCGTTGACCACGCCGCGGCGAAGCTCGATCGGCACGTTGGGTGGCAGGTAGAAGCGCACGACCGCCGCGTCGACACCCCGGAGGATCGCGGTGGCGTGAAACTCCAGGGGCTGCAGTCGCGCTCCCGTGACGAACACGGACGCCGCCGCGCCGGCGATGGTCGCCTTGAGGTTGGCCACACCCTGGACCGCGTCGCGGCGGCTGGAGAGATCTTTGGCCTCCAGCGCGAGGTTCTGGACCGGCCACGTCCGCACGGGCTTGGTCGTCCGCTCCTCGAGGGTCAATCGATCGCCGGTCACGCTGACGCGGCCGACCGCCACCGCGCCGCCTTCGAGCGCGACGTCGTCGACGGTCACGCGCACCGCCGGAGCGGTCACGTAGTGCCCGGGGCGTTCCAGCTCGATGCCGGCGAGCCCGGCGTCGAGTGCCAGGCGTGTGCCGCCCTTGGCGTCGCGCTCGACCTTCAGGGTCGCGTTGAGCATTCCGCGCTGGGGCCGGATCGGCAGCGTGGGCGGCAGATAGAGCTGGGCGAGCGAGAGATCGACGTTGCGGACGATCGCGGTCGCGTTCAGCTCGATCGGGGCCAGGCGGACGTTGGTGACCCACACCTCCAGACGCGCACCCGCCGTCGTCGCGCGCGCGGTGGCCACGCCCGGCGGCGCGTCGCGCGCGCTCGAGAGCTTGCTCGCTTCGAGCGCGATGCCGTCGACCTGCCACCGCCTGGCCGTCTTGAGCCGCGTGTCCTCGAGCGCGATGGAGCCGACGTCGACGGCCAGACGTCCCAGCTCGATCACGCGCTGACGAACGCGGAGGTCCTCGACCTTCACGCTCACGGCGGGCGCGGTGAGGTACGCGACGTCCTGTCCCGCCCGCTTCAGCTCGACGTTGGCGAATCCCGCGTCCATGGCCACGCGGCTGCCGTTGGTCTCGTCGTGCTCGATCGACGCCGAGACCGTGAGCGTGCCCCGCGACGGCGAGATCGGGCTGGCCGGCGGCAGGTAAACCGCGGCGAGCGACGCGTCGACGTTCTGGACGGTCAGCACGCCCTTGAAGGCGAGCGGCGAGAGCCGCACGTCGTTGAGCGACAGCACGATCGGCGCGCCGGCGGCCACCGCGGTCAAGGCGGCCTGTCCGGGCGGGGCACCGGCCAGCGTCGAGGCGTCGCGCGCGTGGATCTCCAGCGGATCGACGCGCCAGGTGCGCGGCGGCGTGAGCGTGCGGTCCTCGATCACGATGGACGCGCCGACCAGGTCGAACCTTTCGATGGTCAGCGCCGGCGGCTTGCCGGGCTTCTTCTCCTCGGCGCGCGGACGGAGAAGATCGGAGATGTTGTACTCGTTCGGGCCCGTCCGCACCAGGCGAACGGTCAGGGTCTGAAACGTGGCCTCGGTGACGTGCCCGCGCAGTCTCAGCAGGTCGCGCGGGCGGAACCGGACCTCCGCGCGTTCGAGCGCGAGCAGCGGTTCGCCGTCGCGATCGATCACGCGGAGCCCGCGCAGCGCGAGTCGACCGCGCGTGAGGCTCAGCTCGAGGGCGTCGAGGGTGACCGCGCGTCCCGTGGCCCTGGCCAGTCCGCTCACCGCGGCCCAGCGGACGATGCTCGGCAGCGCGAACGCGGCGAGCGCGACGAGCACGACGACCGCGATCGCCCCACCGTAGAGCAGCCGACGCCGGGTCACCATGCGTCCATCAGCGGAAGGCGGCGAGGATTTCCTCGAAGGCGACCATCTGGCCGCCGCGCGTGGAGGAGGGCACGACGATGACGGTCTTCACCCCGGCCGCGCGCCACGCCTCCACGCCGTCGCGTACCTGGGTGGCGGTGCCGAACAGGGTGACGTCGGAGAGCCAGCGGTCGGACATGGCGGCCTGGACGCCGGCGTCGTCGCCGCGCGCGACGGCCGCGCGCGCCGCCGTCATCTCGTCCTCGTAGCCGGCCTCGATCCAGTAGTTCTGATAGTTCGGAAGCTTGACGTAATTGACCAGCGTGCGGCGCATCACCGCCGCCGCGGCGGCGCGATCCTCGTCGACGCACGTGGGCACCATGTCGCCGATGAAGAACTCGGGGTCGCGGCGGGCGGAGTCGGGCAGATGGCCGAGCGAGGCGGCCATGTGCGAGCGTGCGCCGTTGGCCCACACCGCGCCCTGGGCGATCTCGCCGGAGAGCGCGACCATGCGCGCGCGCAGGGTGGCCAGCACGATCGGCGGCAGCGTACCGATCTGCGGAACGTAGCCGCGCGCCTCGTCGACGAAGCGCCGGATGTCGTCCAGCGGCTTGCCCGGCGTCAGGCCGAGACGCGTGTAGGTCGGACCGTGACTCACCCCGATGCCGAAGCGAAAGCGCCCGCCCGACAGCTCGTGAATCGCCGCCGCGGTCTGCGCGTACTCGAAGACGTGGCGCGTGTAGATGTTGGCGATGCTGGTCCCGAGAGGGATCTCACGCGTGGCCACGGCCAGCGCTTCGCACAGGCCGAACCCGTCGCCCGGACTCGGACAGTAAATTCCCGTGAACCCCTCGCGCTCGATCCGCTGCGCCAGCTCCAGCGTCGCGCGCCGCCGCCCCGCCACCGCCACCAGACTCACCGCCGGCTTGAGGCTCATGCGTCGCAGTATACGGGGTACGGTATGATCGGCGCTCATGGGACGACTGGACGATCGCGTCGCGCTGGTGACGGGAGCGAGCCGCGGCATCGGCGCGGAGATCGCGCGGCTGTTCGCGAGCGAGGGCGGCCGCGTGGTGTGCGCGGCGCGCACGCTGCGCGAGGGCGAGCATCAGTACGAGGGATCGCTCGAGACCACGGTGGACTCGATCCGCAAGGCCGGCGGAACCGCGCACGCGATCGCGGTGAACATCTCCGAGCCGGCCGAGTGTGAGCGGCTCGTCGCCGAGACGCGCGACACCTACGGGCCGGTCGACGTGCTCGTCAACAACGCGGCCCTCACCTACTACATTCCGGTCGCCGAATATCCGGTGAACCGCTGGCTGCGCTCGTGGGCGGTGAACCTCCACGCGCCGTTCATCCTGAGCCAGCTCGTGCTGCGCGACATGATTCCTCGCCGGCGTGGCGCGATCGTCAACATCTCCTCGGGCGCGGCCATCGGGCCGGGACGCGGACCGTATCCGGATTCGGACGCCGTGAGCGCGCGCGGCGGCACGTGTTACGGCGCCGAGAAAGCCGCGCTCGAGCGCTTCACCCAGGGTCTGGCCTCGGAGGTGTATCGACACGGGATCAGCGTGACCGCGCTGTCGCCCTCGCAGATCGTGCCCACGCCCGGCACCGTGCACCATCGCCTGGTCAAGAGCATGGACGATCCGCGCGGCGAGCCGCCCCTCCTGATGGCCCAGGCCGCGCTGCTGCTGGCCAGCGAGCCTTGCGATCGCGTGAGCGGGCGCGTCTGCTACAGTCAGCAGATCCTGCACGAGTTCGGATGGATCACTGACGCCAAGGGCCGCGGCGTGTCCACGCGCGGGTCCGGATACTCGGAGATCTGAACCAATGGACTGGCAACGGGAGATGGACGAGCTCCGGCGGCGCGAAGCGTTCGCCGAGGAGCTGGGCGGTCCCGAGCGCGTCAAGCGCCAGCACGACGGCGGCCGCCTGACCATCCGCGAGCGCATCGGCAAGCTCGTCGACCCCGGCAGCTTCCACGAGATCGGCAAGATCGCGGGCAGCGCGAAGTACGACGCCAACAACGATCTGATCGCGCTGACGCCGTCGAACTACGTGTTCGGCCGCGCGATGCTCGACGGCCGCGCGGTGGTGATCGGCGGCGACGACTTCACCGTGCGCGGCGGATCGGCCGACGCGACCATCAAGGGCAAGCACAACCAGTGCGAGCGGATGGCCCACGATCTCCGCCTACCATTGATCCGCATGGTCGAGGGCTCGGGCGGCGGGGGATCGGTCAAGACCATCGAGACCACCGGCCGCGCCAACGTCCCCGGCGTCGACGGCTGGGAGTGGGTCGTCGAGAACATGGGCACGATCCCCCGCGTGGCGCTCGGACTCGGCTCGGTGGCCGGTCTCGGCGCCGCGCATCTGGCCGCTGCCCACTACTCGGTGATGATCAAGGATCTCTCGGCGCTGTTCGTGGCGGGGCCGCCCGTGGTCGAGCGCCTGGGCCAGAAGCTCACCAAGAACGAGCTGGGTGGCTGGGAGATCTCGCTCAGGGCCGGGTCCGTCGACGACGCGGTCGACACCGAGGAGCAGGCGTTCGAGCGGGCCCGGCGCTTCCTCTCGTACATGCCGTCGTCGATCGACGACGTCCCGCCGCGCGGCCCGCGCGACGACGATCCCATGCGCCGCGATCCCTGGCTCTTCGAGGCGATCCCTCGCGATCAGCGCAAGCCGTACAAGATGCGGCGCATCGTCGAGGCCGTCGTCGATCGCGGCTCGTTCTTCGAGACCGCGCCGCTCTACGGCCGTTCGGTGATCACCGGCTACGCTCGACTCGACGGCTGGCCGGTGGCCATGATGGCCAGCGACCCGTACTTCTACGGCGGCGCCTGGCCCGCCGACACCTGCCGAAAGGTCGAGCGCTTCATCGACATCGCGGAGACCTTCCATCTGCCGGTGGTCTACCTCGTCGATTGCCCCGGCTTCCTCATCGGCCTCGACGCCGAGAAGCAGGGCACGATCAAGGAAGGCGTGCGCGTGATGTCCGCGATGTGGCAGACGACCACCCCATGGTGCGCGGTGATCGTCCGCAACTCCTTCGGCGTGGCCGGCGCCGCCCACCGCAATCAGAGCCGCTACTGCATGCGCTACGCCTGGCCATCGGGTCGCTGGGGCTCCTTGCCGCTGGAGGGCGGAATCGAAGCCGCCTATCGTGCCGACCTCGACGCCGCCCCAGACCGCGCGGCGAAGATGACCGAGATCGAGGACCGCCTCAACAAACTCCGCTCCCCCTTCCGCTCCGCCGAGACGTTCTGGATCGAAGAAATCGTCGACCCCCGCGACACCCGCCCCCTGCTGTGCGAGTTCGCCAACCTCACCGCCCCGCTGAGACGCCCGGGCCCCTCGCTTCACAAGATGCGGCCGTAACCTTAGCGTGACGGCCGCGGGACGCGTTGATGTGGACTAGCTAGCTCGTCGGCTCATGCCGCTGCCATTGTCCTCCCGGCTTCGGTCGTGTCGGGATCCGTTTCGGCATCCTCGCCCTCTTCCTGGACCTGGCCTGTATAGGAAGCCCGGCCGGTCGCCTGCTCGATCAGCGCCAGGAGCCGCTTCTGCCGGTCGGACATAAAGGCTTCAAACGCATCCGCGCGAACAAGCGCGGGGTCAATCAGGTGGGAGGAGAGGAAGCTATCAAGCCGCTTACGCTCTATCGCCGGTGTGGGCTCGGTCCCCTTCTCCAGCTTCGCCAGATACACGGAGGGCGAGGCGCCGCCGATGATCCGGTTTGTGCGGTATGAAAGCGGCGTCTTGTTGATGATCGAGTCGAAGACTTGCGGCTTGATGCCCTGCGCCTTGCACCAGTCTTGCGGGAAGATGTGGTGGATGTCGACGTTCTCGCCGAAAAACACCGTGTGATCGAATTTCTGGCCCGAGCGGAAATCCTGGGCGCCCTGCTTCATCAGCAGCGCGTTGACGCCCTTGTACGCGGCGGAGATCCGCATCCGCATCGTCTTCAGGCGGTCGGCGCGGAACACTGTCTCGCTGACGGTCGCCGGTTCGGCGCCGCCCTTGAGCCACTCGGGCACCTCCATGAAATCGCGCGCGATCCGCGTCTCCACGGTGGAGCCATAAAGCTCGCCGAAGACGCCGTTCCAGTACCAGCGGACTAGTTTTTCCCGGATTGCGTCGTGCTCCCAGGCATCGCCGATGTCAGCAAGGATGGCGGCGAGCGGCACGATCTGGGATTGATAAGGCAGATCGAAGACGCGATAGATGGGGAGCATGTGCAGGAACTTGGCCGCCTGCACGAAGGCCCGCTCGACTTGGCCCTCATACCGCTTGTAGGCGTCGAGCGGAAGATCCAGCAGCGCTTGTCGGTTGCAGGTGACCGCCGGCAGCTCCTTGCCTTCCTTCCCGGTCGCCTCGGCCACCCGGCGGCGGTCCCGCGTATGGAACAACGAGATCGCCTGCAGGAAGTCGGTGTTGCCTACGCCGGCGATGATACCGGTCTCAGAACCGGCCGGCCGCAGTATCTCGGAGAGGCGTGCATGCCTGCCCTTCGCCGTGTCGTCGCCATACCAGTCCTTTCGCAACTCGTGGCCCAAGGCGGCATACATGGCGGTGACGAGCTCGAAGGCGTCGAGGGCCTTGCCGCCGGTGTTCACCTTCTCGAACACAACGCACACAGCCTCTTTGGATGTTGACCGGTCCAGGGTGATGACCGGCACTTGGTAGGACTTGAAACTCTCGAGCACCTGGCGCTTGAACGCGCGAAACTCCTTCCGGATGCTCTCGTTCTGGTCGCCCCTCCAGTGGTCGTCAAAGCCATCCTGCCAATCGTCCCAGTCGAAGACCTGCGTGACCGGGAACATCAACTCCGCGTACTCCTTCTCTGGAGATGACAGATCCAGCTGGATCACCCGGCCGAAGTCGGACCGGATCACGCGGTCCTCCGGCACACCGACGATCGCCTCTTCGCGGTCGACCGCGGGGTCCAGCGCCTTGCGGATTCCGATATAGAACCAGCGCTTCACCTTCTTCTTGTTCGGCGTGACCGTCTCGACGACCTCGCCCCGCAGAGTGGCCTGGTAGAGCGAGGTCATCCTTTGCTGGCCGTCGAGCAGCAGGGATTGGGGGGGTGGTCTGTTTTGCCTCGGGCGGCGCACCTTCGACGGGCCGCGGCTTGAAATTCACCGGCCCGCCCGTGTTGAGCACCATGAGCGCGCCGACGGGAAAGGACCTCGAAACGGACGCGATCAGGCTCCTGATGCGCTCTTCATCCCAAACCCAGCTGCGCTGAAAATCTGGCAGCTGAAGGACGCCGTGATGACAGTCGTGGAGAAGCTGGTGGAGTTCGAAAGGGTTCGTCTGAAACGTCGATCCGGGCATGCACAACTCCTCTGTTCGTCTTGGTCAAGAGGAGCATTATAAGGCATGGTCTACGACGTCGGCGCTCGGCCAAGGCGCCGACGCGGCACTGTATCAACGATTGCACATTGCGGGTGACGGCCAACCTTCATAGAGTGGCGATGGAGGTGGGCAATGGGGACGTTTCGAGTCGAAGCGACTGTGAGCCATCTTCAAGATCGAGAGCGCAGCGCGACGCTGGATCTGCTCGTCGACACCGGAGCTACGTACACGACGCTGCCCCGCGAAGTCGCGGACGCGCTTGGGCTCGAGCCCATCGACACCCGGCGGATCCGGCTCGGCGACGGCCGGGAAGAGCTGTGGCCGATCGCGGCCATCCGTGTGCGCCTCGGCGAACACGAATGCCCGTCGCTGGCCCTGATCGGTCAGCGTGGCGGCCCCGCGCTGCTAGGAGCGGTCACCCTCGAAGAGTTGTCGCTCGGGGTCGATCCATCCGCCAGGCGCTTGGTTCCGACCACATCCTACCTGTTGACCCGACTCGCGTGGCGGAGTGAAGGCCTGCCGCGAAGAGCACTGCAACGGCCCGCGAGTAATGGCGCAGTTTGATTTGAGCGAGGCATGGAAGCCATGACGGAGCCCAGCCCCAGACTCAATGAGCTCCAGCGCAAGCGCCTGTGGGAAGACTTACTTCTGGCCGAGGCGAGGTGCTACTATTTCGGCGAT
>DATHGT010000015.1:0-9897 GCA_035317605.1 Candidatus Acidiferrum sp.
ACGAAAATACCGAAGCCCGACTCCAGACGCCCCGTGGACGGCACGTATCCGTTGAAGGTGAGGCGATAGGTGCCGTTCAGGCTGTAGGGCGCAAACGCCGCGTTGGTCGTGTCCCGGGCGGCGATGGAGATGATCCCGACGACCACCGCGAAGATCACGGAGCTCCTGAGCATCTTCGTCATGACATCTCCTTTAGGCGGGTTGAGGTTGAACGTCTTCGTCGATCACGACACGACGGTCTTCCCGGCGCTGCCGAATCTGGGAAATTACTTCCTCAAGAGATGGTCTTTTCACCCTTCGAATCCACCATCACGCCGGCAAGTCCCGCAACTCTGGCGCCAAACGCAATTGCCGACAGCAAAACAACCCGAGCGCGGACCTCCTGCGGCATCCAATGCCCCGCTGTGCGACTGCCGCGGCGGAAGTGCTTGATTTTTTGGTGCGCCTGGGAGGAATTGAACCCCCGACCCTCGGATTAGAAGTCCGATGCTCTATCCAACTGAGCTACAGGCGCGTCACAGTCAGAGGACGGTTCGATTTTACCGTGCTTTGTGCCGCGGGGTCAGCGCGGGCGGCGACATTGCGCGGCGTGAGGGCCTCGCCTACACTGGCGCCGCTGCTTGGAAGACTCACCGGGAGGAATCGTACGGTCATGAGACTCGCGGGGAAAGTTGCTCTCATCAGTGGGGGGGCGCGCGGGATGGGCGCCTGCGAAGCGCGGCTGTTCGCGCGCGAAGGGGCGCGTGTCGTCATCGGTGACCTCCGTGAATCCGAAGGGCGCGGGGTCGAGGCCGACGTCGTCGCGAAGGGCGGCGAGGCCACCTTCGTCCGTCTCGACGTCACGAACGAGAACGACTGGGAGCGCGCGGTGGCGGCGGCGGTGGATCGCTTCGGAAAACTCGACGTTCTCGTCAACAACGCCGGCGTCGGGGGCGCGGGGCGCGTGGAGGATACGAAGCTCGAGGAGTGGAATCGCGTGATGGACATCAACTCCACGGGGGTGTTCCTGGGCACCAAGGCCGCGATCCCGGCCATGCGGCGCGCGGGGGGCGGGTCCATCGTGAACATCTCGTCCCAGCTGGGTCTGGTGGGGATGGACGACAGCAGCCCCCAGTACCAGGCGTCCAAGGGCGCGGTGCGCCTGTTGACGAAGCTGACCGCGGTGCAATACGCGAAGGAGCGCATCCGCGCGAACTCCGTCCATCCCGGGCCCGTCGTCACGCCGATGACGGAGGCGCGTCGCGCCGATCCCACCGTCTACCAGCGAATGGTCTCGCGCATCCCGCTCGGCCGTTACGGCGAGGCCGAGGACGTCGCGTATGGCGTGCTCTATCTGGCCTCCGACGAGTCGTCGTTCGTGACGGGCAGTGAGCTGGTGATCGACGGGGGTTGGACGGCACAGTGATCCGGTTTCCGCTTCGTCGGCGATAATCGTCCCTCGATGCGTCACGTCCCTCTCGGCCGCACCGGGCTGCCCGTCTCGCGCCTCTGCCTCGGCACCATGACGTTCGGGCTGCAGTGCGATGAGCCGACGGCCGGGGCCATCCTCGAGCGCGCGGCGGCGGCCGGCATCACGTTCCTCGACACGTCAGACGTCTACCCACAGGGCGGCGGCGACGAGACGGTCGGCCGGACGGAGGAGATCCTCGGGCGCTGGCTTCAGGGGCGGCGTCACGACTTCATCGTCGCCACCAAGTGCTTCGGTGCCATGAGCGCGCGCCCGTGGGACCGCGGGCTCTCGCGCAAGCACATCCTCGACGCCATCGACGGCTCGCTGCGCCGGCTCCGCACCGACTACGTGGATCTCTATCAGCTCCACCATCCAGACGCGACGACGCCGATCGACGAGAGCCTGCGCGCGCTCGACGACGTGGTGCGCGCGGGCAAGGCGCGTTACGTCGGCTGCTCGAACTACTTCGCCTACCAGGTGGCGCGCGCGCTGGGACGGAGCGAGCTGCGGGGGCTGGCGCCACTCGTCTGCGTGCAGCCGCGCTACAACCTTCTGTTCCGCCAGGTCGAGCGCGAGCTGTTCCCGCTGTGCGCGGAGGAAGGGCTCGGCGTGATCCCGTACAATCCGATCGCGGGCGGGTTGCTCTCGGGCAAGCACCGCCGCGAGAGCGGGCCGCTCCCGGGGACGCGCTTCACGCATCCCTTCGCGGGGCCGACGTACCAGGAGCGGTACTGGCACGAGCGCGAGCTGGCCACGGTGGACGCGCTGCGCGGGCTGGCCGACGAGGCCGGCATGTCGATGGTGCAGCTGGCGGTGGCGTGGGTGCTGGCCAACCCGGTCGTCACTTCGCCGATCGTGGGCGCGACCCGGCCGGAGCAGCTCGACGAGGTGGTGGCCGCCGTCGACAAGACGCTGGACAGCGGCCTGAAGGCCCGGCTCGACGCGCTGACCCACGAGTACCGCTGGGGCGACGACATCCGCTGAACGCGCGGCCCCCCAGGCTGCGATGAAGGAGAGACGAGCATGACCCGTGTCGCGATCCTCGACGATTACCAGAACGTCGCCCGCCGCATGGCCGACTGGACGAGTCTGCCCGCGGGGACCGAGGTGGTGATGTTCTCCGATCACCTCAAGGACGCGGGCGAGGTCGCCGCGCGGCTGGCCGACTTCGACGCGGTGGTGGCCATGCGCGAGCGCACCGCGTTCCCGCGCGCGCTGCTCGAGAAGCTGCCGCGCCTCAAGCTGCTGATCACCACGGGCATGCGCAACGCCTCCATCGACGTGAAGGCGGCGACCGAGCGCGGCGTGGTGGTGTGCGGCACGCAAGGCCTCGGCTATCCGACGGCCGAGCTGACGTGGGGATTGATCATCGCGCTCCTGCGCCGCATCCCGGCGGAGGATCGCGCCACCCGCGAGGGTCAATGGCAGGTGAGCTGCGGTCTCGGCCTCAACGGTAAAACCCTCGGCGTGATCGGGCTCGGCAACCTCGGCTCGCGCGTGGCGAAGGTGGGCAAGGCCTTCGAGATGGAGGTGCTGGCGTGGAGCCAGAACCTCACCGCCGCCCGCGCCGCGGAAGTCGGCGCCACGCTCGTGACCAAGGATGAGCTGCTCGCGCGCTCCGACGTGGTGACCATCCACCTCGTGCTGGGCGATCGCACGCGCGGCCTGCTCGGCGCGCGCGAGCTGTCGTCGATGAAGCGGACGGCGCACCTGATCAACACCTCGCGCGGTCCCATCGTGGACGAGGCCGCGCTGATCGACGCGCTGCGAGCGGGCACGATCGCCGGCGCCGGCCTCGATGTGTTCGACGACGAGCCGCTGAATCTCGATCACCCGCTGCGCCATCTGCCGAACACCGTGCTGACTCCGCACCTCGGCTACGTCACCGAGGAGGGCTACAAGATCTTCTACGGCCACGCGCTGGAAGACGTGAAGGCCTGGCTCGCGGGACAACCCGTGCGGGTGATTCGCCCCTAGCCTGGTCCAACCATCCGATAACACGGCCGGTTGGCGCCCCCGCGGCTGACGGCGCCGTAAATGCTTACCTTCTAGGCAGCGTCACATCAGTAGGAGGTCATCGCCATGAAGCTGATCCATCGGGTTCTCGGCTTGGCGCTTCTCCTCGCCACCGTCACGGCCACCGCGGCCGGTTGCATCTTCGTCCCGGTGGGCCCCGGTTATGGGTACCGTCCCGCCGCCCCGGTCGTGGTCGCGCCCGCTCCCGCGATCGTGGTGCGTCCCCGCCCGTACGGCTATTACTACTGGTAGTAGATCGATTCGTACGGCGGGGCCGCGCCGCGGCCCCGCCATCACCACTCGCGCCGTACGATCAGAAGGACACGCAGGCACCCACCTTCACTCGAAGCACCGCCTCCTGCTGAAACCGCTCCTTGTAGACGCTGACCAGCTCCGCCACGTTCTTCTCGCTGGAGGCATCGCCGGGATGGATGAGGTGGAGTAGATACGACGACTCGTGAACGAGGGCGCCGTCGGCGCCGCGCCACTCCCCCGACGCCTGCGACACCGTGAGGCCCTGGGGGAACCGAGGCGTGACGGTGTTTCGCAGGAACTCCGCCCAGTCCTCCGCCGTCACCACTCCTGTCGGCTTGGCGGTCCCGAAGTACAGCGAGTCGTGAACGGCCACCCGCTCGCCGCTCTTGCAGGGAAGCGTCGGCGCCGACGCACACGCGGTGAGCGTCGCGAGCAGCCCAACGAAGATCCCGAGTCCTGCGCGCTGAATCACGATATGCGAGAGCACGAGGTCGGCGCGAGCGATGCTGGGAATGGTCGGGGTGAGAGGATTTGAACCTCCGGCCCCCTGCTCCCAAAGCAGGTGCGCTACCGGGCTGCGCCACACCCCGAACTCATCGGAAAGCTTATCATTCTTTCCTATTCGGGCCGGTTTGACGCGAGCAGGTGGTCATCTGAAACGGCGGTGCGCCAGAAAAATTCAGCAGATACTCGAATTCTCGAGCGATGAGGCCGCGACCGCGGCGTCCCGAAATGTCCCGTAGTGTCCTCGTAAAACCGTCAGCATAACGTCAGCAAGAAGTTCCGGAAGGGCCATAGGCGTCCCAAGAAATCCCGAGCTGTCCCAGAAACCGACAGCGCGGAAAGCTGGACCGAGTCGTCAGCATTCGGCGGTTCACCGTCTTCGTATTAGGACTCGAACGGGCGTGAACCGGGCTTCAACGACGTCAGATAAGCGCTGTATCGAGCGCGGGATACCGCCTCGCTGTAACGTTCCGCTCCGATAGCCCGCGCGCGTGCCGCGAACTGTCGGTAGAGGTCAGCGTCGTCCCAGAGCGTGCACACGGCGTCGTACCAGGGCCGTACCTCGTCCTGAGTGGGCAGGCGGCCATCGACGGCCGTCATCCAGTCGGGGATGGGCACGACTCGCCCGCCCCCTCCAGCGCTGAAGTCGCCGCCCACCGTGTCCGGTAAGCCACCACGGTTGCTCACTACAGGCGGAATGCCGTTGATCATCGCCTCCGCCGCCACGCGTCCGAAGGCCTCTTCGACGGAGGGGACGAGCAGGATCCGCGTAAGCGAAAAGAACTCAGCCGCCCGCGCCACGGCCGGTGCCGCCTTGATGTGCGGATAGCGGTTCCAGTCCATGCCGGGCAGAGTGTTGAGCCAACCGGCCCCGCGTCCGGACTGAACGATCAGCAAGGGAATATCGGGACGGCGCGAGCCCAGCATGTCGGCGAGCCGCGCAAAGAGGGCGGCGCCCTTGTGCAAGGCCGGATTGACGAACGTCACGAAGGCCCGCTCGTGATCCGGCGCCAGCACGTCAGACCAGGCGATCGGGGGAGCGATCGGCGTACTCACGAGTCCGATCCGCTCCCACTGCACATCGCTGACGTACTGGCTGCCGGTGAAGACGTGATCGACATGCTCGAACTGTTGGCGCTCGAAAATCTGGAGGTCGTGGATGGCGAACACCGTCGTCGCACCGCCACGACGGGCCATCGCCATGGCCTGCCCGATCATCGGGTGGGCATTCCCGGCGATGAGTTGGTCCGGCGCGAATTCGTGAAGGAGCCGCTCAAGCATGGCCAGGTACTGCGACGTTTCTCCCGAATCCGGTCGACCCTCGTCATGGTGTCGAGTCATGAGCAGCGTGACCGGGACGCCACCGAGGGTGTACCGGACCACCGGCGCGTTGAACCGGCGCCGTTGCTGACGGCTCACGGTCGTGAGGGCGGGATCCGATCCCCCGAACTGCTCGAGCGGCACGCCCATGCTGTCCAGATGCTCCTCGATCTTGAACGGCACTGGCGAGGCAAAGCGGGCGGTGGTGAGGACGTGGCAGGTATGACCGGCCTCGGCCAGCCAGCGCATGATTGTCCCGAGACTGCGGACGACGCCCGCCGTGGGATCGGTGATGCAGTGGTTGTTCACCAGCAAGAACCGCACGTCGTCAGGATGGCCGCCAGTCCACACGGTGTCAACGGTGTGCGCCCGCAGCGCAGCGGCTATTGTCATTGTGCCAGCCAGGCTCGCATGTGGATTCTCATACGCGGTACGATAACGCGCGTGGATTCGCGGCCCGTCGATCTGAGCGCCAGTCACTGGTCCGTCTACCATCGACACTGGGAACGACTGGAACCGCCGCTCCGTGTGAATCCCGAGGTGGTCGCTGGATACACGGCGGTGATCGGGGCGAGCACCGATCGCGTGCTCCTCCAGGGCGTGACCCCGGAGCTGGCTGACGTCGGCGCGAGCCTCGTGGCCGTCGACCGCAGCCCGGCCATGGTGGGGGCCATCTGGCCAGGCGACACCGACCGCCGCCGGTCGGTCCTGGGGAATTGGTTCGACCTGCCGTTCCGCGCCCGGAGCTTCGGGGCCGTGATGGGAGACGCCGGATTGAGCATCCTGGAGTTCCCGGCGAGCCAGGCCCGGATTTTCGAAGAGCTCGCGCGCGTGCTGCGACCGGGGGCGAGGATGGCCATGCGCGTGTTCCGTCTTCCGGAGCAGCGTGAAAGCGTGTCCTCGCTGCGCGAGGATGCGTTCGCCGGACGCGTCGGTCGATTCCAGGCGTTCAAGTTACGCCTGGCGATGGCGATCGTGCCCGATCGTTCGGGTCCCAACCTGCCGGTGGGGCGCATTCGCGAGGTCTTCGATCGCGAGTTCCCCGACCGCGTGGCGCTGTCCAAGAGTACCGGGTGGACTCTCGAAGACATCGCCACGATCGATCTCTACGAGAACTCCGCCGAGGTCTACTGCTTTCCGACTGAGCAGCAATTCACTTCGGTTGTGCCGCAGGCGTTCGCGCCGATCCGGTTCGTCCCCGTCGGCACCTATGAGCTGGCCGAGCGGTGTCCGCTGCTGGTCACGGAACGTCGCGGATGACGCCGCGGCCGTTGCTCGCGTCGCTCGTCCGAGGCGACGTGCCCGGGGTCGTCTGGCCCCCGGTCTCGAGCGGGACGTCCGCGACCCTGGCGGCGCTCGTGCTGCATCTCGAGGCCACCCAGTGGATGGCTCCGCCCGAGCTCGCCGCCTCGCAGCACCGTCAACTCGTCGTCGTCGCCGAGCACGCGGCCCGACACGCTCCCCTCTTTCGCCGAAGGCTGGCCCGCGCCCATGTCGAGCCGCGTGACCTCCTCAGTCCCGACGGCCTCCGGAAGGTCCCGCTGCTCCACCGGCGGGATCTTCAATCGGCCGGCCCTGAGCTGTACTGCACGGACGTACCGCCGAGTCATCTACCGCTGGAGGAAACTCGCACGTCCGGATCGACGGGAGAGCCGGTGGTCGTCAAGCGAACGGCGGTCGATCAGCTGTTCTGGTCGGCGATGACGATCCGAGACCATCTGTGGCACGAGCGAGACGTCGGCAAGGGGCTCTCCGTGATCCGGGCGACGATCCAGTCATATAGTCGGGTCGCGAGCTGGGGGCCGCCGATGAGCACGTTGTTCGCCACGGGGCCGTCGCAGCGCATCCCGATCACGACCAGCGCCGAGCAACAGCTGGACTGGCTGGCCGCGTTCAAGCCCAACAATCTCGTGATCTATCCGGCCAGCCTCGATGCGCTCGCGCGGTTCTGCGGTCAGCGGCAAGTGGTGTTGCCCGGCCTCCAGCACATCCGCACCATCGGTGAGACGCTTCCGCCCGCGGTCCGCGCGCTCGCGTCCGCGGCCTTCGGCGCGAAGGTCGAGGACGTGTATTCGTCGCAGGAGATGGGCGTGATCGCGATCGAGTGCCCTTCAAGCGGGTTGTATCACGTCATGGCCGAAGCGCTGATCGTGGAGGTCGTGGACGATGCCGGCAGGACTTGCAAGGACGGCGAGGTCGGCCGGGTCGTGGCCACCGCGCTCCACAACTTTGCGACTCCGTTGATCCGCTACGACATCGGTGACTACGCCGAGGTCGCGGGCCCGTGCCCGTGCGGGCGGGGGCTGCCGACTCTCCGGAGAATTCTCGGGCGGGAGCGAAACCTGATCGTCATGCCCGACGGCACGCGGCACTGGCCGCTCGTTGGATTCCACCGCTTCCAGGAGATCGGGCCGATCCGCCAGTATCAGTTCATCCAGCACGACCGCGAGCGCATCGAGGTCAGGCTGGTCTCCGAGGCGCCGTTGTCGGCGGCACAGGAGGCCGAGCTGAGCGCGGTGATCCAGGATGCGCTCGGCCATCCGTTCGTGCTGAGCTTCACTTACTTCGCGGGGGCGATTCCGCGCGGACCGGGCGGGAAGTTCGAGGAGTTCGTCTGCAACGTGCCGAATCAGCTGACCGGCCGGAGCTGAGCCGCGATGTGGCGGGCGGCGCGAATGGCCAACGCCACGATCGTGAGCGTCGGCGGCGAGGCGCTGGCCGTCACAAAGCAGCCACTGCCCACCAGATACATGTTGGCGACGTCGTGGGTCCGCAAGTTGGCATCGACCACGCTCGTGCCGGGATCGCTGCCCATCCGGTGCGTCCCGATCTGGTGTGCCGCGAACGATAGGCTCGAGGTCGTGACGCGGCTGATTCCCATTGCCGTGAAGATCCGGGTCGCCACCGTCCGGGCGTCGTCGAGGGCCGTGCGCTCGTACTGGCTCAGCTGGCAGTGAATGTGGGGGGCGGGATTTCCGAAATAGTCGCGCATGCGCTGGCTCAGCGACACGGCGTTGGCGCGGTGGGGAAGTTGCTCGGCGTACACGCGAATGCCCAGCCAGCGCCCGAACTCCTCCTGGACGTGTCGGCGCAGCGCCTCGCCCGATTTCCCGCTCCGCTCGGCGATCTCCTTGGGGGTGGGCCCGGCAGAGTTCAGGAATTCCAGGAGAAACGCGCCGCGGGACGCCCGATCGCGCTCGATGGCGAACTGCCGCGACATGGCGGTGGAAAAGCCGATGCGATACGGGTAGACCCTGTCCGGCGCGCGCGCGAGCACGTCCATCGAGGGGTGTGACATGAAATGCTTGCCCACGAGCCCGCTCCGGTTGGCCAGGCCGTGGGGATGCGCGCTCGACGTCGACAGCAGCAGCAGTCGAGCGTTCTCGACCGCGCCGCCGGCCAGGACGAACACGCGGGCGGTGAGTTGCCGCTTCGCTCGATCGCGGCCCGCGTAAACCGCCGCAGTCACCCGACCGGAGGGATCGGTCTCGAGCTTCAGAACCGTCGCCTCGGGCCGGATCTCGACGTTGCCGGTGGCCTCGGCCTGGGAGACGTGGGTCAGGTCGATGCTGGCCTTCGCGCCGGTGGGGCACACGTTGCACGTCGCGCACGCGCTGCATCGAGGTCGCCCACCGTAGGGGACCGAATTGCGCGCCTGCGGCAGGTGCTCGAGCGCGACCCCCGCGCTGGCGCAGGCCGGGGCGAACACCCCGTCGGAGTAGCTGAACGGGAATGGGGGAAGCGGGTAGGCGCTGCTGCGCGGGGAGGCGAAGCGACCGTCATCGCTGCCGGCGACCCCCAGCATGCGTTCGGCGGCTCCGTAGTCGGCCTCCAGCTCGGCGTACGTGATCGGCCAGTCGTCGCCGATCCCGTACAGCGACCGCGACCGGAAATCGCTGGCGTGAAGCCGCAGCGCGTAACCTTCCCAGTGCAGGGTGCTTCCCCCGATGCCGCGCGCGCGCTTGCCGGCGAGACGGTACGGGGTGGCCCCGCTCGCGCTCTGGCGATCGATCTCCGGCGGCGACGTCTGCCAGGGATCCTCGTGCCGCAGGTAGCGGCGGACGTACTCGTGACGCCGGGCAAAATCGTGACGCGGGCCGGAGTCGAGCACGACCACGCGGATCCCGCGGCGGCCCAGCTCGGAGGCGAGGACACCGCCGGCGGCGCCGGCGCCGACGATGCCGACCTCGGCGTCC
This sequence comes from Candidatus Acidiferrum sp., assembly GCA_035317605.1. Classification (GTDB taxonomy): domain Bacteria; phylum Methylomirabilota; class Methylomirabilia; order Rokubacteriales; family CSP1-6; genus DATHGT01. The sequence continues at coordinate 9,742 of DATHGT010000015.1, forward strand.
ACTAACGACCGGGGCCGGTGTACCGCGTGAGGTCGCTACACCGGCCGGGAAAGGCGTCGTATCCGACGACCGCCCAGCCCGCGGGAGAGTCGTAGTACCCGCCGACCAGGTCGCCCATGACCTGGGTCCGCACCGTCCGGGTCGGTTCCGGAAACG
>DATHGT010000016.1:0-2060 GCA_035317605.1 Candidatus Acidiferrum sp.
TCGAAGACCACGCGCACGCGCTTGCCGATGGCGACGTTCTTCTGGTCTTCCATGCCGCCGCCTGACGTGACGAGGTTGGCCACCATGCGCAGCGCCTCGTCGGAGGTGGGGACGCCGCGCTGCTCGTCCAGCTCCACGAGCACGACCGGATAGGGCGCGACGTCCTTGAAGCCGGGCTGGATGGCGTGGACGACGATCTCGTACGAATAGATCGTTCCGCGTCCGCTGACCTCCTGCCACGTCCAGCCCAGCTCGGTGCACCAGGGACAGGCGTGGGTCGGCGGATAGCGCATGAGCCCGCACGCCGAGCACTTGCGCATGACCAGGCGATGGGCACGGGCGTGGGCGTAGAACTCCTGGAACTCGCTGTCGTTGTCGGGCACGAGCAGGGTCAAGCCGCGGTGCTGGACGGGCTGGGGCACGGGTCGCCTCCTTTTATATGCTCGCCTCGGACGGCAGGGCCCCAGCCCCGCGACGTCCTGCGGCTCGCACGACCTTACTTTCTCAGGATGAGGGCGCTGCCGGTGGCCGGCATGGCCCAGCCGAGGTTCATGGCGATCTGCGGATCCTTGACCTGCCGGCAGCGGCCCGGCGAGTAGTCATAGGTGTGGACACCTTCCGTCCCCCGCGGGCAATAGTCGTCAATGGTCCCGCGGAGCTGGCGCACGTTCTCGATCACCATGGCCATCCCGTGGGTGTAGCCCTCGCAGAGATGTCCGCCCGACGTGTTGTTGGGCCGCTTGCCCCCCAGCTCGATGATGCCGCTGGAGACGTAGGCGCCGCCCTCGCCCTTCTTGCAGAACCCGTACTCCTCGAGCTGGAGCATGGTGGTGAAGGTGAACGCGTCGTAGGAGCCGGTGATGTTCACGTCCTCGGGGCCGATCCCTGCCTGGCCGAAGACGATGTCCTTGGCGTAGTAGCCAGCCACCCGGCTGATCGGGCCGTGAGCCCAGTGGAAATCGACGCGCGGCTTCGAGACGCGCCCGGCCACGCCCATGATGTGGACGGGCTTGGACTTCAGGTCGCGCGCCCGCTCCTTCGAGGTCACGATCAAGCAGGTCGCGTTGTCGGTCTCCAGGCAGCAGTCGAGCAGGTGCAGTGGCTTGCAGATCCAGCGCGAGTTGAGCACGTCGGCGACGGTCACCCGCTCCTTGAGGAACGCCTTGGGGTTCTGGGAGGCGTGCTTGCTGTGGGCGACCTTGACGTGGGCGACCTGCTCGGAAGTGGTCCCGTATTCATACATGTGCCGCATGAAGGTCAGCGCGAAGTTCTGCCCCGCGCTGGTCATGCCGAACGGGCGCTGGGCCAGGTCGATCCCCCGCGCCGGCGCCGCCGCCCGCACCCCGGTGCCGCCGATCCTGAACTCGGTGTAGCCGTTCATCGAGCGGAACAGCGCCACCGTGTTGCACATGCCCGCTTCGATGGCGCCCATGGCGAGTCCCACCAGCGCCTCGGTCGACGAGCCCCCGCCCACCACGTCCATGTAGAAGTTCAGCCGGATGCCGAGGTCGGGCGCCACGTTGGTGCTTGGCGTCGAGTCGCCGTTCTGATAGCTCATCATGCCGTCGACATCGGAGGGCTTGAGCCCGGAGTCCTTGAGCGCGTTGCGCACCGCCTCCACGGCCATGGCCCGGGTCGTCCGCCCGGACTTGTGCGAATATTCCGTTTCTCCGACGCCCACGATGCAGTACTTGTCCCGGAGAGAGTTCACGCGGTCCCCTTTCGTGTCACGCCGACGCGGGATGAGCGAGCGAGTGAATCATAGCGCAGGGTAGCTCACCCGCGCCTTGCCGTTGAGCTTGGGCAGGACTTCGGCGAGGAACTTGCCGGTGTAGGAGCCCGGCGTCTGGGCCACGACCTCGGGCGGCCCCTCGGCGATGATCTCGCCGCCCTCGTCGCCGGCCTCGGGCCCGAGGTCGATCACGTGGTCGGCCGCCTTGATCACGTCCATGTGGTGCTCGACGATCAGCACGGTGTTGCCGGCGTCGACGAGACGGTTGAGCACGACCAGGAGCTTCTTCACGTCGTCGAGGTGCAGCCCCGTCGTCGGCTCGTCGAGC
>DATHGT010000017.1:0-3583 GCA_035317605.1 Candidatus Acidiferrum sp.
GCTGAATCAAGACTCGATGGATCGCCACCTCCGGCTGATGCCGAAGGGCTCGTCGGTCCTGTTCAACAGCGACACGATCAAGCCGGGCGACGTTCCCGCCGGCGTGCAGCTCTGCCCGTTCTCGGTCAAGGCGCTGGCGCCGACGGTGCGGGGTGACCTGGTCCAGAACACCATCGCGCTGGCCGCGCTGCTACGGCTGATCAAGGTCGACTTCGAGATCCTCGAGGAGATCCTGACCCTCCAGTTCAAGCGCAGGGGCGCGGCGGCCGTCACCGAGAACGTGGGGGTCGCGCGCGCCGGCTACGACCACGCCGAGGCCTACTTCACGCCGCTGCCGTTCTCGCTCCCCGACACCGGAAAGCCGCTGGCCTTCTTCGAGGGCAACCAGGCCCTCGCCATGGGCGGCGCGGCGGCAGGCGTGCGCTTCTACTGCGCCTATCCCATGAGCCCGTCGTCGGGCGTCCTGCACTGGATGGCCCGGCACGCGCGCCAGCTCGGCATCATGGTGCGACAGGTCGAGGACGAGATCGGCGTCATCAACATGGCGATCGGGGCGGCCCACACGGGCTGCCGCGCCATGTGCGCGACCTCCGGCGGCGGCTTCGCGCTGATGAGTGAGGCCCTCGGCTCGGCGGCCATGATGGAGATCCCGGTCGTCTGCATCAACGTGCAGCGCGCGGGACCGGCCACCGGCGTGCCGACGAAGACCGAGCAGGGTGACCTGTGGCAGGTACTCGGCGCCGGTCAGGGCGATTACCCGCGAATCATCGTCGCGCCCACCAACATCGCCGATTGTTTCAAGATCGTCCCGCAGCTCTTCAACCTGGTCGACAAGTTCCAGTGCCCGGGCATCATCCTCTCGGACCTGCTGCTCTCCGAGGGCCGGTCGAGCATCGATCCCGCCGAGCTGGACTTCAACGTCCCGATCGAGCGGGGCGAGGTCATCGGCCTCAACGGGGATGCGCCGTCGGAGAACGGCGGCTACAAGCGCTATCTCCTCACCGAGAGCGGCATCTCCCCGCGGGCGCTGCCGGGCACGCCCGGACACGTTCACGTCGTGGCCACCGACGAGCACGACGAGGACGGCGTGTTGATCAGCGACGAGTTCACCGACCCGCGCAAGCGCCAGGCCAGCCACGAAAAGCGCATGCGCAAGATGGACGGGATCCTGCCGCTCCTGCCGCCGCCCGCGCTCTCCGGGGCCGCGGACGCGGGCGTCACCCTGCTGGGCTGGGGCTCGACCGAAGGCGTCATCCACGAGGCGATGGAGCAGCTCGCCGAGCAGGGCATCGCCGCCAACAACCTCCAAGTCAAGTGGCTGGTGCCGCTCCATGGGGACGCGATCCAGTCGACGCTGGCCAAGTGCGCCAAGGTCATCATCGTCGAGAACAACTACAGCGGACAGTTCGCGCGCTATCTGAGATCGGAGACAGGCTTCGCCGCCGACGGCCACATCCGCAAGTACGACGGCGAGCCGTTCATGCCGCACCACATCGTGGACGGCGTCAAGGCCATCCTGGCTGGCTCGACCAAACTCTACGTGCCCGTGCACGAGCTTTCGGTGTAGGGGGAAGACATGGCGATCATTGAGCAAGTAAGGCCCAAGACCGAGCGGTCCAGGGTCACGGTCAAGGAACTCAAGGGCAAGGTCGATCCGGACTGGTGCCCCGGCTGCGGCGACTTCGGCGTACTCGCCGCACTCAAGCAGGCGATCTCCGAGCTGGGGCTGCAGCCGCACGAAGTCATGACCATCAGCGGCATCGGCTGCTCGTCGAACCTGCCCGGCTACATCAATACGTACGGCATGCACACCCTGCACGGCCGCTCGCTGGCCGTGGCCACCGGCGCCCAGCTCGGCAACCACGAGCTGAAGATCGTGGTCACCGGCGGCGACGGCGATGGCTACGGCATCGGCGGCAATCACTTCGTCCATTCCATGCGCCGCAACGTCGACGTGACCTACATCGTCATGGACAACCAGACCTACGGCCTGACGACGGGCCAGCTCTCCCCCACCGCCATCAAGGGCATGCAGACCAAGAGCACACCCTTCGGCAGCGTGGAGAATCCCATCAACCCGATTCCCATGGCCATCACGGTCGGCGCCACCTACGTCGCGCGGGGATTCACCGGCCAGCAGAAGCACCTGGTCGAGCTGATCAAGGGCGGCATCGAGCACAAGGGCTTCTCGCTGATCGACACCTTCAGCCCTTGCGTAACGTACAACCACGACAACACCTACGACTTCTTCAAGCAGCGCACCCGCAAGCTCGAAGAAATGGACCACGACCCGACCAACTTCCACGCCGCCATCGAGCGAGGCTTCCAGTGGGGCGACGTCATCCCGATCGGCCTCTTCTGGAAGCGCGACGACCTGCCGTCGCTCGACCAGCTCGAGCCAGTCCTCAACGAGGGCGGCCCGCTGTCGCACCGCCCGCTGGGCATCGCCCCGGACGTCGCGCGCGCGCTCGTCAAAGAATTGATGTAGCCGTCGAGACCGGATCGGCCGACCGAGGAGGAGCCATGAAGCGCTTCAACCTTTTCAACGGTATCGTCTTGTCCGCGCTCCTCACCCTCGCCGGCGCCGCCCAGGCCGCGACGTTCGTCTACGTCTCGAACGCCGAGGACGGCAACATCGGCATGTACACGCTCACGCCCGACGGCACGTTGCAGCCCGGCGCTCGTGTCGACGCGGGAAAGCCCGTGATGCCGATGAGCGTGAGCCCGGACAAGCGCTTCCTCTACGCCGCGGTGCGCTCCAAGCCCTTCACGGTGGTCACCTACTCCATCGACGCCAGGACCGGCGCGCTGGAGAAGCTCTCCACCGCGCCGCTCGCCGAGAGCTTCCCGTACATCCAGATCGACAGGACCGGCCGCTGGCTGCTCGGCGCGTCCTACGGCGCCCACCTGGTGAGCGTCAACCCGGTCGCCAAGGACAGCGGCAAGGTGTCCGAGCCGACCCAGGTCATCCCGACCGCGCGCAACGCCCACGCCATCATCACCGACAGGACCAACCGCTACGTCTTCGTGCCCCACCTCGGCACCGACCAGATCTTCCAGTTCCGCCTCGACTCGAAGACCGGCAAGCTCACGGCGAACACTCCGCCACTGGTGCAGATGAAGGCAGGCAGCGGCCCGCGCCACATCATCATGTCGCCCGACAACAAGTTCGCCTACCTGCTGAGCGAGCTGACGGCAACGGTGACCACCCTGTCGCTCGACACGAACACGGGAGCCCTGACCGAGGTGAGCTCGGCCTCAGCGCTGCCGCCCGACACCAAGCTGAAGCCGGGCGCTCCGCGCGGCGCGGTCGGCGCGCCGGGCCAGGCCCCGCGCGACGTCTCGAACGACATCTGGGCCTCGGACCTCCACGTCACCCCGGACGGCAAATTCCTGTACGCCGCCGAGCGCACCAGCAGCTCGATCGGCGCCTTCAGCGTCGACACCGCCACCGGCAAGCTGACGTACCTGTCGAGCACGCCGACCGAGAAGCAGCCGCGCGGCTTCCGCATCGACCCCAAGGGCCGTCACATGGTGGTGAGCGGCGAGAAGTCGGAGACGCTCTCGGTCTACGAGATCGACG
>DATHGT010000018.1:0-5896 GCA_035317605.1 Candidatus Acidiferrum sp.
CATGGACTCCTCCTCCACGTGCCGAGCACGCGTGTCGAACCTTGGGAGCGTGCGGGAACCGAGAAAAGACCGTCGTGTGAAGATTGCCGGTGATTATGCGGAAACGATCGTCGTTGTCAACGCCACGGGACGTCGCGGTTCAACGTGATCCTCATATGCATCATCTACGGACGAGTGTGCACATGCCCGTCAGAAGGCCACCGGGAGGGAGGTGAGGCCGCGGAGGGTGAGGCTCTGGCGGTATTCCGGGCGGTCGGTGGCGAGGGTGAGCTTGGGGAAGCGGCGGACGAGGGCGTTGATGGCGAGCTGGCCTTCGAGGCGGGCCAGAGGGGCGCCCAGGCAGAAGTGGATGCCCATGCCGAAGGCGACGTGGCGGTTGTCGGCGCGGGCGAGGTCGAGACGGTCGGGATCGGGAAAGTGCGCGGGGTCGCGGTCGGCGGCGCCGATGAACGGCATCACCATCTCGCCCGCCTCGATCTTGTGGCCGGCGATCACGGCGTCGACGCTGGGGATGCGAGCGGTGCGCTGCACGGGACCGTCGAAGCGCAGCAGCTCTTCGACGGCGCCGCCGATCATCCCCGGATTCTCACGCAGCCGGCGCAACTCCGAAGGATGGCGCAGGAGGGCCAGGGTGCCGTTGCCGAGGAGGTTCACGGTCGTCTCGTGGCCGGCCACCAGCAGGAGAATGCACGTGGCCAGCAGCTCGTGCTCGCTCAGCTTGTCGCCGGCCTCCTCGGCTGTGATGAGGGCCGAGAGCAAGTCCGCGCGCGGCGCGTTCCGGCGCTCGGCGATCAGCTCGCGGAAATAGTCGGCCAGCGCGCGACGGGCCGTCATCGAGCGAAGCGCGACCTCCGATTGTGGTCCCAGCATGGCGGCGTCGAGCCCGCGGGCGAGATCCAGGCTCCAGCCCCGGAACCGCTCGTGGTCGTCGACGGGGACGCCGAGCATCTCGCAGATGACGATGACCGGGATCGGATACGCGAAGTCCTCGATCACGTCCATCGCGTGCCGGTCCTCGGCGCGGTCGAGCAGGCCGTCGACGATCTCCTGGATGCGCGGCCGCAACCCGTCGACCACTCGCGGGGTGAAGGCCTTGCTCACCAGGCTGCGCAGCCGCGTGTGGTCGGGCGGATCGCGGTCCAGCATCGAGATGCCGATGCCGGCCATCGTCTCCACCCCGAGCTTCTGGGCGACGAAGGCCGCGATGGCTTCCTTGGCGAAGCGGTGATCGCGCAGCACCGCCACCACGTCCTCGTAGCGCGTGAGCACCCAGAAGCCGAGCGGGCTCTTGTGCACGGGGTCCTCGGCGCGCAGGCGGTGATACGTCGGGTACGGATCGGCCACGAACTCCGGGTCCATCGGATTGAAGAAGAACTCGCCCATCGATGTCACTCCCCGCGGCCGATCACGCTCGCGAACGCCGCCATGAATCGCTCCATGTCTGTCCGGAGGCCGATGGTCAGGCGGAAGCTCCCCCCGATCACCGGCTTGCGCGCCATGCTCCGCACCAGGATGCCGCGCGCGCGGAGCCCCTCCACCACCGCCTCGCAGTCGGCGGGCTGGCCGGCCTCCGGCCACACCAACACATAGTTACCGGCCCCGGTCGAGTGCCGCACGCCCAGGCGATCGAGCTCGCCGAGCGTCCACGCCTTGGCCGTCAGCACCTCGACGACGTAGCGGTCGACGTGGGCGCGATCGGCGAGGGCGGCTTTCCCGGCGATGACCGCGAAGGTGTTGATGTCGTAGGGACCGGTCACCCGGCGCAGGCGCTCGACGATCGACGGATGCCCCACCGCGAAGCCCAGACGCAGCGCCGCCAACCCGTGAATCTTCGACAGCGAGCGCAGCGCCACCACGTTGGGCAGGGCGAGCGCCTGGGGCACCACCGACTTCCCGGTGAACGGCTCATACAGCTCGTCGACCACGACCAGCGTCTGGGACGCGGCCCGCGCCAAATCCACGATGATCTCGGGTTCCACCAGCGTGCCCGTGGGATTGTTCGGGTTGCAGATGAAGAAGAGCCGCGGCCCGATCTCGAGCCGCTTCTCGATCGCGGCCAGCGGAAAGCCGAGATCCTCGGGATACGGCACTTCCTCGATCGCCATCCCCTGCTGCTGGGCGCACGGCTCGTAGTAGCCGAACGTCGGCGTGGTGGTCAGAAACGTCGCGCCCTTGTCGCCGTAGGCGTCGAAGACCGCCTTGATCGCGGCGTCGACGCCGTTGAAGGCCTCGACGTGCTCCGCGGCGACTCCAAGCGTCTCGGCGAAGGCCTCGGTGAGCCCCGCGTACTCCGGATACGCGGCGTACGCTTCGGGCGGCAGCGCGCGGATCGCCTCCAGCACCCGCGGGCTGGGGCCGAGCGTGCTCTCGTTGAAGTCCAGCCGCAGCATCCCGCGGCGTCCCTCCAGCGGAGCGACGTAAGGGGTCAGCGATTCGACTTCGGGCCTGGCCTTGATCATGGGCCCGGCCACGCGTCCAGCACCCCGCGCTTGGCCTTGCGCCTCTCGCCGTTGGACAGCTTGAAGTCGTGGCCGAAGGGCGCGGACTCGAACGACCCGTAGGTGGGATTCGCGATCATGATCCACTCGCGGCCCCAGCGCGGCTTGTGCGCCTCGAACATTTTCAGGCGCTCGGCCTCGCTGCCGCGATACTCGTCGACGAAGTCGCCGAAGTTGTCACCGACGTTCAGCAGGATCCGGTAGCTCTTGGCGATGTACGCGCGGCGCGTGCCCTTGGCCGACCCCCAGTCCGGCTGCTTGCGGGTCATCAGCATGGTGTCGACCGGCGCGCCCAGCGGGAAGCCGAGCTTCTCGAGGTTCTTCCGGGTCGGCGCTTCCTCTTCGGCGGTTCGGTTGGTGATGTAGAAGACCTTCACGCCCTTGCCGTCGGCGTACGTCGCGAACTCCACCGCCCCGGGAATGGCCAGCGAGCTGACGGTGTTGACGTACGCGTTCCACGTCTTGGCGTCGAACGTGGTGTCCTTGAGCGTCATCCACGCCTGGTAGCCGGAGTTGTCCAGGATCGTCTCGTCGATGTCCAGGATGACGGCCGGAGGCAACGACTGATAGGCGCCGGTCTGCTCCTTGGGGGCGGCCGTCCACGTGGGATCGGCCAGCGCCTGATCGAGACGAACGCGCGCCAGCGCGAAGGCGGCAAGCGCGTTGGCCTTGAACTCGACCGAGCGCTGCGTCCAGAGCGCGGCGTTGAGCAGGTCGCTGGCCGGCGGATCCTGGCCCAGCGCCGGCCCGGCCAGCCCGAGCGTCGCGATCAGCACGAGGATCGCCAGCCATCGTCGCGGGGTCGTCATGGCGCGTGCCTCCCGAGCGCGTGTCATCACGATCGATCGTACCGCGAGTTGGACGGAACCCGGCACCAACCTCGTTTATGATCGGGGCGCCGTGATCCCCGCACTGACCGTCGTGATCAGGGAGGCCTCGATGATGGACCCGCGAAGACTCGTCCTCGGCGCCGTCGCTCTCGCCGTGCTCGTTGTCGCCGGCCCCGCAGCGGCGCAGGAGTTCTCGCCGGCCGTCGTCTTCGACATGGGCGGCAAGTTCGACAAGTCCTTCAACGAGGCGGCGTACAACGGGGCCGAGCGCTTCAAGAAGGAGACGGGGGTCGCGTATCGCGACTTCGAGGTCACTCACGAGACCCAGCGCGAGCAGGCCCAACGCAACATGGCCCGGCGCGGCTCGCAGATCGTGGTCGGCATCGGCTTCTCTCAGGCCTCGGCCATCGAGAAGGTGGCCAAGGAATTCCCGAACACCAAGTTCACGATCATCGACGGGGTCGTCGATCTGCCCAACGTGCAGTCGATCGTGTTCAAGGAGCACGAGGGATCGTTCCTGGTCGGCATGGCGGCGGCCATGGCCTCCAAGAGCGGCAAGATCGGGTTCGTGGGCGGCATGGACATCCCGCTGATCCGCAAGTTCGCCGTGGGCTACGAGGAGGGCGCCAAGTACGTCAATCCCAAGATCGAGATCTTCCAGAACATGACCGGCACCACGCCGGCCGCCTGGAACGATCCCACGCGTGGGGGCGAGCTGGCGCGCAGCCAGTTCGACCGCGGCGCCGACGTGGTCTACGCCGCCGCCGGTGCCACCGGCCTCGGCGTGCTGCAGGCCGCCAAGGACAACCGCAAGCTCGCCATCGGCGTCGATTCCAACCAGAACCACCTGCAGCCCGGCACCGTGCTGACCTCGATGATCAAGCGGGTCGACCTCGCGGTGTACGACGCGCTCAAGAGCGCCAAGGACGGCACGTGGAAGCCCGGACGCCGCGCGATCGGCGTCGCCGAGAACGGCGTCGGCTACTCGATCGATCAATACAACCGCAGCCTGATCACGCCGGACATGGAGCGCCGGCTCACCCAGGCCCGCGCCGACATCATCGCCGGCAAGATCAAGGTCACCGACTACATGGCGAAGTAGTGCCGCCCGCCGTCGAGCTCCGCGGCGTCGACAAGTGGTTCGGCGACGTCCACGCCAACCGCGACGTCTCGCTGACGATCGAGGGCGGGACCATCCACGGGCTCGTGGGCGAGAACGGCGCGGGCAAGTCCACGCTGATGGGCATTCTCTCCGGCTATCATCAGCCCGATCGCGGCGAGGTCCTGGTGGGCGGGCGGCCGGTGACGATTCGCAGCGCCCAGGAAGCGCTGGCCCTCGGCATCGGAATGGTCCACCAGCATTTCATGCTCGTCGAGCCGTTCACCGTGCTCGAGAACGTCGTGCTCGGAGCGGAGCGCGGCTTTCGGCTGGATGCGGGACTCAAGCGCGCCCGCGCCGAGCTGCAGCGGTTGGCCCGCGACTATCATCTCGAAGTCGATCCGGACGCTCGCGTGGAGAGCCTCGGCGTGGGCGAGCGCCAGCGCGTGGAGATCCTCAAGGCCCTGCACCGCGGCGCCGACGTGCTGATCCTGGACGAACCCACCGCGGTGCTGACACCGCAGGAAGCCGATCACCTGTTCCGCATCCTTGGATCGCTCCGCGACGAGGGCAAGACCGTGGTGCTCGTCACCCACAAGCTGCGCGAGATCGCGGAAGCAACCGGCACGGTGACCGTGATGCGTCAGGGCCAGGTGGTCGCGACGGTGCCGACGGCGGAGACGACCGCCGAGCGGCTCGCCGAGCTGATGGTCGGCCGCCGCGTGAGCTTGCGCGTCGACAAGTCGCCGGCGCGACCGGGCGAGCCCGTGCTCGAAGTCTCCGACCTGGTCGTGGAAGACGCGCTCGGTGTTCCGCGCGTCAACGGGGTGAGCTTCACGGTGCGATCGGGCGAGATCGTGGGCGTGGCCGGCGTCGCCGGCAACGGTCAGTCCGAGCTGCTCGAAGCGCTGGCCGGGATTCGCCCGGTGACGTCGGGTCGGATTCGATGGAAGGGACGCGAGCTGGCCGACGCCGAGCGCTCACCACGTGATGTCCGACGGCTCGGCCTCGCCCACGTCCCGGAAGACCGCCAGCGCACCGGCCTGATCATGCCGTTCGCCGCGCAGGACAGCGCGATCCTCGGCTATCACGCCGAGCCCGCGTACAACGGCGTGATCGGCCTCCGCCGCGGCGCCATCGCGTCGAGCTTCAAGCGGCAAGCCGAGGAGTACGACATCCGCCCCCGAAGCGGCGCGCGCCGCACGTCGTCGTTCTCCGGCGGCAACCAGCAAAAGATCGTGCTGGCCCGCGAGCTCGACCGTCACCCGGACCTATTGCTCGTCGGCCAGCCCACCCGCGGCGTCGACATCGGCGCCAGCGAGCTGATCCACCGCCGCCTGGTCGCGTTGCGTGATGCGGGCAAAGCCATCCTGCTGGTCTCGGTCGAGCTGGACGAGATCCTCGCCCTGTCCGACCGCATCCTGGTCATGCACGCCGGCCGCCTCGTCGGCGACGTGACGTCGGACGCG
>DATHGT010000019.1:0-11457 GCA_035317605.1 Candidatus Acidiferrum sp.
GAGGTCTGCCCGGCCGACAAACTCGTCGTGAACCCCGACTGCGGCTTCGGCTGGTCCCCCCGCTACATGTGCAACCAGAAGATCCGCGCCCTCGCCGCCGGCGCCCGCCTCGCCCGCGCCGAGCTCACGGGTAAGCGCTGACGCGCGATGGATATCTTCGAGAAGTATCCGAACAGCACGTTCTTACGGGATCTACCCGATGATTCGGATTTTTTCCCACTGAGGGCGCGGATTAGCGAGTTGTTCCGCTCCCTTGACGGTCTCGAAGACGGCCATTTCGAACAACAACTGGACCGCGATCCGCACGCTCGCTTGTGGGAAATGATGCTGGCAACCATTCTTGCGGACCACGGCTACGAGCCAAAGACCTCGGACCATGGACCGGATTTCGTGGTGGAGCGAGACGGTGGGCGCATTTTTCTTGAGGCCATCTGTCCCGGTCCGGGAGATGAATCGAACCCTAACTCTGTTCCACCTATCATCTATGGAGCACCAGAGATGCAGGAGGTACCCATAGACAAGATCGTGCTCCGGCTCTGTCATGCCCTCGCCGAAAAGAAGGCACGGTATATCCAATACCGTGACCAGGGCATCGTTTCGGAAACCGATGCCTGCGTGATCGCAATCAGCTCCTCCAGGATCGGCCGGACGTCGGGCCTGTGGCCGCCCACGATCATGAGGGCCACGCATGGCTTGGGCAATCCGTACGTAGATTTCGACAAGGATGCTGGACCGGCCGCCGAGGGTATCGAGTCACGAAGCAGCATCCAAAAAATAAATCGGACGAGCGTCGATTCGAGGTTTTTCGCCAGCGCCGAAAACGGCGTGATCGCCGGAGTTCTGTATTCGGACTGCTCGGTTTTCTCGTTGCCTTTCGATCTCTTCGGGCAATCGCTTCTTCTTCACAACCCAAAGGCACGCGTGCCAATCCCAGTTGGGTTCGTTCAACGGGTGCCCGAGATTTGGACAATATGCTGCGACGACGCTTCGTACTGGCGGTCGTACCAGATAGGTACGTGATTGCGGTCTATGACTTCTGATGGCAGAACCGTCATGGAAAGAGAAGACTAGGAGAGGCGCGATGCCCGAGATCGCGCGGTTCTTCGGGATCATCATCCGGATGTTTGCCGAGCCGGCGGCGCCGCACCACCGACCGCACTTCCATGCCTACTATCAGGATGACGTCGGAATCGTTGCCATCGACACGATTGAGCTGATTGGCGGTAGCCTCCCGACGAAGCAGCAGCGGCTCGTGGAGGCTTGGGCGGAAATTCACCAGACGGAATTGCTGGCCGCTTGGGATCGCTTGCAGCGGGGTCGTGGCCCCGGCAAGATTGAGCCGCTTCGGTAGGAGGTAGGGCACATGACACACGCGGTTTACAAGATCGTGGCGTTCGAACTCGTGGGCCCGTACTGCATCAAGATCGAATTCGCTGATGGCTTGACGCGTACCATCGACTTCCGTCCGTTACTGGAAGGCGAACTGTTCGGTCCATTACGTGATGTCGATCGGTTCAACTCAGTCGCGCTCGACCCTGAGGTCCACACTCTGACGTGGCCAAATGGCGCTGATTTCGATCCGGCGACGCTGCACGACTGGCCAGACCATGAGGCCGCCATGATCGCTCTGGCGAGACGGTGGGCGGTGCCGAGCGAGAAGGCGAGCTGAGTCAATGAGCGAGCGCGCGATCGCCACAGTGGAAAGAGGCTGTCGACGTGCCTTGCAGACAGTACCGGCCGTGTGCCACGGACTCGGATCTTTTCGCGAGGACGGCCACTCGACGAGAGCGGAGACGATATGAAGCGAAAGCCTAGAACCCGCGGTCGAGCGAAGGAGAACGACACGCTGCGGCCGGAGTACGACTTCTCCCCCGCGGTCCGCGGGGTGACCGCGGCCCGGTACGCTCAGGGCGCGAACGTTGTCGTCATCGACCCCGCGGTCCTCGATGTTTTCCCCGACGGCCCGTCGGTGAACGCGGCGCTGAGGGCATTGGTCCGGGTCATTCGACAACAGCGGGCTTCTATCCGCCGGCGGCGAAGCGCTTAACACGACGTTCTGGCAGGCGCTCACCGGCGCCGGGTGAACGCGGCGCGGCGAGGCCGGCCGCACGCTTGACAACCCCTCGACGGCGGGACAGCATGGCGGGCACTTCGCGGGAGTTGGATGTGTTCTCGCGTCGTGTCGGGAGGTCGGGGATGTCTTCGACGGGGAAGTTCATCTCCTCGGTCGTGCTGAGCGGGATGATCGGGTGGGCGCTGATCGGCGGTGCGTTCGCGGCGCCGGCGGCGATGTCACGGCTCGTGGTGGCGGGGGCGCCGCCCGCGCACGAGGCGACGCTTCCGCATCAGGGGTCGCTCTCGCAGAAGATGCCGACGCGCGTGGTGTTCGAATACCTGACCGACGTCGATCCCACCACCTGGGACTTTCAGCGGCCGATGCTGGCCGAGCGCTGGCAGATGTCGGCCGACGCCAAGACGTGGACGTTTCACCTGCGGCAGGGCGTGAAGTTCCACGACGGGTTCGGCGAGATGACGGCCGACGACGTGAAGTTCTCGTTCGAGTTGCTGATGAGCAAGGACGCGATCGCCAGCACCACGCCGGCGTGGCGGAGGAACGTCGACCGGCTCGAAGTCCTCGACCGCCACACTTTCCGGCTCGTGCTCAAGAATCCCGACCCCGACGTGCTGTTCGAGCTGTCGAGCGCGCGCGAGATGCAGATCGTCTCCCGGAAGCAGATCGAGACGCTCGGGATCGACAGGGCGAGCCAGCGGCCGGCCGGCACCGGTCCCTATCGGATGGTCGAGTGGCGGCGCGGTGAGTTCATGCGCTTTCAGGCCCTCGACAAGCACTGGCGCGTGGTGCCGCAATTCAAGGAGCTGGTCTACCGGTTCGTTGCCGACGACGGCGCGCGGGTGGCCATGCTGCGCGCGGGCGACGCCGACATCGTCGAGCTGCCGCGCTCGCTCAAGAAGGACGTGGAGGCGGCGGGCTTCGAGGCGCGGCGCGCGCTGTGGCCGGGCGCGGTGGTGTTCGGGATCATGGGCGGCCAGTACCTCAAGGACCGGCCGACCTACAACCCGAAGGTCCCGTGGCTCGACCGGCGGGTGCGCGAAGCCATCAACCTCGCGGTCAACCGCAAGGCGCTGATCGAGGGGGTGTTCCTCGGCGAGGCGCAGGCCACCACGGTGCCCGTCATTCCCTCGTGGGTGAAGGAGCTGAACAACCCGGCGTGGAAGCCCTACCCCTACGACGTGGAGCGCGCGAAGAAGCTGATGGCCGAGGCCGGCTATGCCAACGGGTTCACCGCGGAATGGCGTGCCTACCCGATGGCCGGCGCTCCCGAGATGATCGCGGTCTCCGCGGCGCTCCAGGCCGACCTCGCGCGCATCGGCGTGAAGCTCGACCTCAAGCCGACCGACTTCGAGAGCAACCGGTCGCTCGCCCGCGAGCGCAAACTGGCGGGGATCGGCTTCCTCCATCGCGCGGGCATTCCGCCGGACCCGGCGACCCCGCTCGCCAGCTTCTACACGGCCGGGGGCATCCAGGGCGCGGTCGAGGTGCCGGAGATCGAGGATCTGTTCGCGCGCCTGGTCAAGACGCCCGATCCCCGCGAGCGCGTGAAGCTCCTCCGCGCCGTGGGCGACGTCATGTACCAGGGCTATCACGTCATCCCGCTCGTCGACATCTACGCCCTCTTCGGCGTGAACGGAAAGAAGGTCGGCACCTGGAAGACGACGGGCTACTTCAGCTTCACGCACCTGGAATACGCTCACAAGCGCTGACCTCGCGCGTTCCCTCAGGGAGGACCAATGAAGCTCGGAATCTGCGTTCCGCATTACGGGCGGCCGATCGAGGTGGAGCGGATGCTGGCGGTGGTCCGCCACGCCGAGGAGTCCGGGCTCGACTCGGCCTGGGTGACCGACCACGTGATCGTGCCGCGCGACGTCGACGTGATCTACCGCGAGGACATGCTCGATCCGCTGGCCGTGCTGGCGTGGCTGGCCGGGGTGACCGAGCGGATCGCGCTGGGGACCAGCGTGGTGATCCTGCCCTATCGTTCGCCGATCCCGCTCGCCAAGCTCCTGGCCAGCGTCGACGTGCTCTCCGGCGGCCGCTTGATCGTGGGCGCGGCCATCGGCTGGATGGAGGGCGAGTTCTCCGCCCTCAACGTGCCGTTCAAGGAGCGCGTGAGCCGCAGCGAGGAAGCGCTCACGCTGATGCGCGCGCTGTGGACGCAGGACCGGCCCGAGGTCGAGACCGCGCGCCATCGGCTCTCCGGCGTGCAGGTGTCGCCGATGCCGCTGCAGAAGCCGCGGCCGCCGATCTGGATCGGCGGCGGCAGCGAGGGCGCGTTCCGGCGCGTGGCCCGGCTCGGCGACGGCTGGCACGCCACCGCCTCCACGCCAGAAACGTTCCGTCAGGGCAAGCAGGCGGTGTCGCGCTTCTGGAAGGAAGCGGGGCGCGAAGGCGAGCCGGAATGGTCGATGCGCATCCCGATCTTCGTGGACGGCGTGCACCAATGGGCGGTGGACGAAAAGCTACTCCGGGGACGACACACCGTGCGGGGGACCGCGCGTCAGATCGCGGGCCAGCTCGCCGAGTACCAGCGTCTCGGCGTGAGCCACATGGCGCTCGAGGTCTCCTACTCCGTCTACCCCGCGATCCTCGAAACCATCGACATCCTCGCCGAAGAAATCAAACCTGCCCTCCAGCGCGGATAGAGAGGGGAAACGCCCCCCTCCGCGTCACCGAATCGCGTCGCGGAGTTCGCGGGTGAGGACTTCGACGGTGCCGCGGGTGCCGCCGGCGAGCTTCAGCTTCCACTCGCCTTCGGTCTCGAACCGCCGGTCGCGCAGCCGCTCGCCCCACGGCTTGATGGCCTCGCGGATCGCGTTGAGGTCGAAGGGATCGCGGCGGATCTCGCGGGCCCGCGCCATCACGTCGGGCGTCACGCGGATGAACGCGCGGAGCGCGGCGCCGGTCTTGATCGAGTACTTGCGCCCGGCCCACGCGTTCGGAAACGTGGTGGAGATCGCCTTCACGTAGTTGAGGAAGAAGCGCTTGGCCCCCGAGCGGAGCTCCTGGATCCTGGCGCTGCCCCCGACCTTCTCCACTGTCTCCAGCAGGTCCACGATCTCCTCGGCCAGCGGGGCCTGGCTCACCCGGCCGCGTCCGGTGCCGAGCATCTTGATCTCGCTG
This sequence comes from Candidatus Acidiferrum sp., assembly GCA_035317605.1. Lineage (GTDB taxonomy): Bacteria > Methylomirabilota > Methylomirabilia > Rokubacteriales > CSP1-6 > DATHGT01. The sequence continues at coordinate 5,201 of DATHGT010000019.1, forward strand.
TGCAGCGGCGAGGTGTCGTCCTCGTTCAGCGAGCGGATCACGTCGTGGGCCAGGGCCTGGTTGGGGTCCGGATAGAGCTTGCGGCCGGCCAGGCTGATGATGTGCGAGGGGTTGAGCCGCGTGTGCTTGGCGTTGATGGTGACGAACAGCTCCACGATCTGGCGCGCGTCCAGGCAGTCGAACAACACGGCCGGGACCTCGATGCCGACGTTCTCGCCGGCCTGGCTCAGCGCGTGGAGGGCGAGCAGCCGGTGCTGGCCGTCGAGCACGCGCAGCACCCCGTGCTCCTCGGGGATCTGCAGCAGGCCGAGGTCGTGGTGGCCGGCCACGGGCGTGAACGTGAACCGCTTCTCGGAGGTGATGATGACCGCGCCGGGAATGGCGGGCAGCGTGCCCGCCTCCCTGCACTCGCGATAGTAGGTCGCCAGCTCGTCGATCTTCCGGCGGATGACGGGTCGCTGGTACGCGATCTCGCTCTCGCTGATCCGCTTCTCGAGACTGTCCCAGTTGACCCGCGAGCGGACGGCCGGGCGGCCCTTGGTCGGCACCTCGCTGGCCGGACCCCCGGAGTAGCCGAGAACTTCGAACTTCACCAATCGATCGATGTCTTTCGCGGAGAGGGCGGCCTGGTAGAACTCGACTCCGAACTGCTTGACGCGGCGCGCCGGCACGCTGATCATCGTGCAGGAGACTCTAACCCGACACGCAAACCCCTGTCAAATTGCCGCTTTTTGGCCTGCTACAGAATTATTGGTTTTCTTGGAAAGCTTACCGTCACCCCACGACCTGACAGGACAGGTGACTATTTCAGGCCGAAGCGATCGGACGCGGTTCCCGCGATGTGACGACCGATGGCCAGCGAGGCGGTGGCGCCCGGTGACGGAGCGTTCAACACGTGGACAGCGGTGTCGGTGTCGACGATGCGGAAATCGTCGATCATGGAGCCGTCGGGGGCGAGGGCCTGCGCGCGCACGCCGGCGCCGCCGCGTGTGACGTCCTCCGCGCGGACCTCGGGGACGAGCCGCTGCAGCGCGCGGACGAACGCCGCCTTGCTGAGCGAGCGGTACATCTCGTACGAGCCCATCCGCCAGTAGCGGCGCACCATGTGCCACACGCCCGGATACGCCAGCGTCTCGGCCAGCTCGCGCGGATTGAAGCTGGTGAACGTGTAGCCCTCGCGCGCGAACGCCATGACCGCGTTCGGTCCGGCCTCCACGTCGCCGTGCACGGTATTGGTGAAGTGCACGCCGAGGAACGGGAACTCGGGGTCGGGCACGGGATAGATGAGCGACTTCACGAGGTGACGGCGCTCCGGGCGGAGCATGTAGTACTCGCCGCGGAAGGGCACGATCTGCACGTCGGGCTTGGCGCCCGCCATCTTGGCGATCACGTCCGAGTAGAGTCCCGCGCAGTTGATGAGCCAGCGGGCCGGCACGGCCAGGCGTGAGGTCCCGATCTCGATCGCGTCACCGATGCGAATGATGGCCAGCACCTTGGCGTCGGTCTCGATCGTCACCCCGCGGGCTCGCAGCTCGTCGGCGATGGCGGCCGTGACCGCGGAGAAGTCCACGATCGAGGTCGTGGGCGAATGGATCGCGCGCAGGCCGGCGGCGTGAGGCTCCAGCTCGCGCAGGCGATTGGCGTCGATCAGCTCCACCGGCACGCCGTTGGCGATGCCGCGCTCGTAGAGCGTCTGCAGGCGGGGCAGCTCGTCCTCACGGGTGGCCACGATCACCTTGCCGCAGTCGACGACCGGGATGTCGTGGCTCGCGCAGAACTCACGCATGAGCCCCTTGCCCTCGCCGCAGAGCTTGGCCTTGAACGAGCCGGGCTTGTAGTAGATGCCGGAGTGGATCACGCCGCTGTTGTGGCCGGTCTGGTGCGTGCCGATCTTCGATTCTTTGTCGAGGATGACGATCCGCGTTCCCGGCGCCCGCTCGAGCAGCGCACGCGCGGTCGCCAGCCCGATGATTCCCGCGCCCACGATCGCGACGTCATATCGGTTCGGCATGGCTCGTAGTATATGACAGCGCAGGGGGCGCCACACGGGCGCGAGTCCCGTCGCGAGATCAAGGAGGTGGCGATGGCCGGCAAGTACTACGAGGAGCTCACGGTTGGAACCAAGCTCACGCATCAGCCGGGACGGACGGTGACCGAGGCGGACAACGTGTTCTTTTCGTGTCTGACCATGAATCCGCAGCCGCTGCACGTGGACTTCCATGCCGCGAGCAAGGCGGAGTTCGGGCGGCCGCTCGTCAACAGCCTGCTCACGCTCGGCATCGCGGTGGGGCTGTCGGTGGGCGAGACCACGCTCGGGACCACCGTCGGCAACCTCGGATTCGAGAAGGTCGAGTTCCCGAAGCCGGTCTTTCACGGCGACACGATCTATGCCGAGACCGAGGTCGTCGACAAGCGGGAGTCGCGCTCGCGACCGGAGTGGGGCATCGTGACGTTCGAGCACCGCGCGCGCAACCAGAACGGCGAGATCGTCATGCGCGCGCGCCGCCAGGCCATGATGCGCAAGCGGCCGGCATGATGGGGCGACGACGGCGGTCGATTCACTTCGTCCCCGGCGGCAACGAGCGCATGATCGCCAGAGCGCTCACCCTGCCCGCGGACGGGCTCATCCTCGACCTCGAAGACGCGGTGGCTCCCGATCTCAAATCAGCCACGCGTCCCATCGTCCGCGGCTGGCTCGAATCCCTCGAGTTCGGAGGGCGCGAACGGTGGATCCGCATGAATCCGCTGGCCACCGGACTCGGGCGCGCCGATCTCGAGGAGACGATCGCGGGGCGCCCTGACGGTTACGTGGTGCCCAAGCCGCGCCACGCGGGGGACGTGCGGGAGATCGCCCAGCTCCTCGACGGGCTCGAGCACCGTCACGGGATCGCGCACGGAACCACGAAGCTGCTGCTCATCGCCACCGAGACCCCGGAAGGCCTGCTCAACATTCGGGAATGCACGATCGCCACGCCGCGGATCGTCGCGGTGTCCTGGGGGATCGAGGACCTCGGCGCCGCGCTGGGGCTGGGCCGCGTCCGCGATCGCGAGGGCAAGTACCTCGACATTCCCCGCTACGCGCGCACGATGTGCGCGGTGGCGGCCTCGGCGGCCGGCGTGGAGTGGATCGACACCGTCTACACCGACATCGCCGATCTCGACGGCCTGCGCCGAGAGTGCGAGGACGCGGTCGACATGGGCTTCACCGGCAAGATCTCGATTCACCCCAATCAGATCGAGACGATCAACGCCGCGTTCACTCCCGCGCCGGACGTGGTCGCGCAGGCGCGGGCGCTGGTCGCCGCCTTCGAGGAGCACCGGGCGCGGGGCGTCTACGCGTTCCGCTTCAACGGCCAGATGGTCGACGCACCCCACCTGTCCGGCGCCCTGAAGGTGCTCGCGCGCGTCGGCGAGGACGCGCGCGGCTGACGTCGCGATGCGGGTGATGCAGCTCGACCGACCCGCCCCGGTCGGCGACTCGCCGCTTCACGCCGTGGAGCGCGCCGTGCCCCAGCCGGGGCCGGGGGAAGTGCTGGTGCGGGTGAACGCGTGCGGGATCTGCCGGACCGATCTGCACATCGTCGAGGGCGAGCTGCCGCCCCTGCGCACGCCGATCGTTCCCGGACATCAGATTATCGGTCGCATCGAGCGCCTCGGCCCCGAGGTGATGGGCCGCCGCGTGGGCGGACGGGTGGGCATCGCGTGGCTCGGCCGCACGTGCGGCACGTGCGCTCAGTGCGCGGCCGGCCGTGAGAACCCGTGCGAGCGCGCGGAGTTCACCGGGTATCACGCCGACGGCGGCTTCGCCGAGTACGCCCTCGCGCGCGCCGACTTCGCGTATGCGATCCCCGACGTGTTCGCCGACGCCGAAGCGGCGCCCCTGCTGTGCGCGGGGATCATCGGCTACCGCGCGCTCCGTCTCTCGCGCGTGGCCACGGGCCAGCGCCTCGTGATGTACGGCTTCGGCTCGTCGGCCCACCTCACGATGCAGGTCGCCGTCGCGCGCGGTGTGGAGGTCTACGTGTGCACGCGCGAGCCGGCGCACCGGGCGCTGGCCCGCTCGCTCGGCGCCGCCTGGACGGGCGCGCTCGCCGATCGCACGCCCGCTCCCGCCGACGGAGCGATCGTCTTCGCTCCGGCCGGCGAGCTCGTGCCGTTCGCGTTGCGCAACCTCGCCCCCGGCGGGACGCTCGCGCTGGCCGGAATCTACATGACCGCGATCCCGTCGCTCGACTACTCCGACCTCTATCGCGAGCGCACGATCACCACCGTGACCGCCAACACCCGCGACGACGGCCGCGAGCTCCTGGCCGAGGCCAGCCGCATCCCCCTCCGGCCCACGGTGACGACCTTTCCGTTGAACGAGGCCAACCGCGCGCTGCAAGCGCTCAAAGCCGGAGCATTCGCCGGCTCCGGCGTGCTGCTGACTGATTGAAATCGGGGGGAGCGACCGCCGCTCCCCCCGATCCCCCCACCGGCGACCCGGTGGCGATGACTGCGGAAAGTTGCGCCGGCAAAGCCGGCGCTCGAAAGACCAACCGACGCAAGCGGCGTATCATGAGCGAATCTTTTCGGGAGGGACACGCATGACGACCAGCGACGCGGGAGATTTCGTCAGGCGCGCGCACCGGGTGTTGCCGGGCGGCGTGCTCGGTAGCCACCGGAGCGGCGACGGACTGGAGTTCGTGGTGAAGGAGGGGCGCGGCGCCCACCTCTGGGACACCGAGGGCCGGCAGTACATCGACTGCCTGCTCGGCTCCGGACCGATGGTGCTCGGTCACGCCCATCCGGCGGTGGTCGACGCCGTGCAGCGTCATCTCGCGCGCGGCACCACGTACATGCTGCTGAACGAGCCCATCATCGAGCTGGCCGAGGAGATCGTGCGCGCGGTCCCCTGCGCCGAGCAGGTGCGCTTCACCTCCACCGGGTCGGAGGCGACGTTCTTCGCGCTCCGGGTCGCGCGAGCGCACCGTGGACGCGACAAGGTGCTCAAGTTCGAGGGCGGTTTTCACGGCACCCACGACTACGCCCTCATGAGCGTGAGCCCGCGGTCGCCCAAAGCCTTCCCGGCCGCCATGCCGGACTCCGCCGGCATTCCCCACGCCATCGGCGAGGAGGTGCTGATCGCGCCCTACAACGACCTCGCGACGGTCGAAGCCCTCCTCGCCGCCCATCACAACGAGCTGGCCGCGGTCATCGTCGAGCCCTACCAGCGCGTGATTCCGCCGGCGCCGGGGTTCCTCCAGGGGTTGCGGGACGTGACGCGACGCTACGGCGTCCTGCTGGTCTTCGACGAGATCGTCACCGGCTTTCGCCTCGCCTACGGCGGCGCCCAGGAGTATTACCGCGTCGTGCCGGACATCGCCGCGTTCGGCAAGGTCATCGCGGGCGGGTTCCCGCTGGCCGCCGTGTGCGCGTCGACCGAGATCATGCGCCACTTCGATCCCGCGCTCGAGGGCACGCCCGAGTTCGTGTGGCAGGCCGGAACGCTCAACGGCAATCCGATCTCGGCCGTGGCCGGACTCGCCACCCTCGCCGAGCTGCGGCGTCCCGGCGCGTACGAACGCCTGCATCGCACGGGCGCCACGCTGCGCGACGGGCTGCGTGACGCCGCGCGCCGCCGCGGTGTGCCCGCGCAGGTCTGCGGCGAGCCCCCCGTGTTCGACATCATCTTCACCGACCGCGAGGTGGTGGACTATCGCGCCACGCTCACCGCGGACCGCACGCGCATCCGGCTCTTCAACGAAGCGTGTCTCCGGCGCGGTCTCGTGAAGGCCGTCAACAAGATCTACGTCTCGCTCGCCCACAGCGACGACGACGTCGCGCGAGCGCTCGAAATCTTCGACGCCGCCCTTGGTGAAGTGGCCGGAGCCGGCAGCCCGCGAACTACTTGACGGCGTCCCCGTCGGCGTTAGACTCGGAAGTGCGGTGAGCGGAATGGTTTCGCGCACCGCCGTGGCAACTCGATCCAGGAGGTGCGGATGGAGAATACGCCACCGGATTCGCATCCCGCGTCGGGCGGGGTTTGCTAGCAGCCGCCGAACGACGCCCAGAGACGGATGAACAGTAAGCCCCGGCGCATGCCGGGACGCGCGGCGTGACGCCGCGCACTAGCCACCAAGGGGAGGCCGTGGGCAGGGACGCCTGCCCACGCCCCCTGCAATCACTTGAGATGGGGGACCCCTACGGCTCCCCCCATGCCCCCCCGATGCGCGCGGCCTCCCAATGCGCACCGCCCCCCCGATGCGCGCCGCCCC
>DATHGT010000020.1:0-8802 GCA_035317605.1 Candidatus Acidiferrum sp.
GAAGGCCGTCGAGAAGTTCGGCGAGCAGTACAAGTGGAATCCGATCGGCACGGGTCCGTTCGTGTTCGAGCGGCACGCGCCGCGCGACAAGATCGTGCTCAAGGCCTTCGACCGCTTCCATCGCGGCCGGCCGCAGATCGACGAGGTCCACTGGTTCGACGTGCCCGAGGACGCCACCAAGCTGATCGGTCTCGAGAAGGGGACGTTCGACGCGATCTATCCCGAGGCGGTCAGCGCCGACTTCGAGGGTCAGGTCAAGAAGATAGGCGCGGTCATCGACCGGCGCGGTCCCGGCAGCCAGGACCGCTTCTACATCAACATGACCAAGCCGCCCTTCGACGACATCCGCGTGCGGCGCGCGTTCATGCACGCGATCGACCGCAAGGCCATCAAGGAGACGCTGTATCCGGGCGGCCTGGGCCGACTCGCCGTGAGCCCGGTCCCCGTCGGTTACTTCGGCCACACCCCGGTCGAGATCCCGTCGTACGATCCCGAGCTGGCCAAGAAGCTCCTGGCCGAGTCGGGACATCCGAACGGCCTCACGATCAAGAACTACTTCATCAGCAAGTCGTTCACCTTTCCCAAGACGATGACGCTGGTCCAGGAGCAGCTCAAGAAAGTCGGGATCATCGTGGAACTGCAGCTGGTCGAGCACGCGACCTACCACGACAACATCCGGAAGAACCTCAACCCATTCGTGCTCTTCGGCGGCATCCGCCTGCCCGACGCCGACCCGTGGCTCTCGCTGTTCTTCCACTCCAGCGAGATCCCCGACCCCGCCACCGGCAACAAGGGCACGAACTTCGCGCACTACAAAGGCATCGACGACCTACTCGTGGCCGGCCGGCAGGAGCGCGACCCCAAGAAGCGCGCAGCGATCTACCACGAGGCCCAGCGCCGCATCATGCGCGACGCGGTCTGCCTGCCGCTGAACGAGGTCCCCAACGAGTGGGCGCGCAACCCCAAGCGCCTGAGCACCCCGTTCGACCCCGAGTACGGCGAAGACGCGCTCCACTTCACCTACAACTACCCGGAGCTCCTCAAGATCCTGAACTGAGCGGATCGTCGCCGATGAGATGCCGTCAGCGGTGAGCCCGCGGCCTCGTTGCCGAGAAATCGCTTGACAGCTCCGCGAACCAAAGTGTATTGCATCCGCCGGCGGGCGACTGTTCCGCGGTTCGCGCCTGCCACGGCTCTTCAGGGATCGTTTCAGTCGGCAGAACACGTTGAACTGTGAGGCTCGCGCATGCAAGTGATTCTAGGCGCACGCCGTCGAGAGCCAGTCGGGTCTTGAGACCACGTTGTCTCATCTTGACCGCTCTCGCGGTGGTTGGATGCGTGACGGATCGATCCTTCTCAGTGCTCCCTGTCGATGAACACTCGGTGGTTGGCCAGGCGGTGAGGATTCAGGGATCCGACTGTTTGTCGAAAGTCGGGGCCTCGTCCGCCGCCGGCGAACCCCGTTCCTCAGGTGGTCCGGCGTCTCCAGGCGAGGTGTCTCCCAACGCGAGCCGGGTCGTCGCCGACGTCCTCAAGCGATCGGTGTGGGCCCCGGGAGCACTTCCCGTTCCGCCCTTGCCGTCCAACCCGGATCGCACCGTCTTCTCGCTGACGCTTTCGCTGGTGTCGTCGTCGGCGTTGGCACCCGAGTACGAAAACCTCGCGTTTCGCGGTTCCACAGTGGAAGCGTTTTCGTGTGCGGCGGTCCCTGCCGAACTCACCGGCAAGCGTATCGAAGCGGTCCTGACGCTCGTGGGCGAGGTCCGCACCCCTCGCTGGTGGATTTCAGACATTCACGTGCTGCCATAGGAGATCTGCGCATGAGCCGCCTTTGCTGGCTGTCAACGTCCATCGGCGTTGCCCTGCTCCTCGTTGCGGGTGTCGGTCGGGCCGAAGCCCAAGCGCCGGAAGACGTGGACCCGTGGCAGTTTCCGAACCTGGTGAACAGCCGACACTTTCAACGTTGGTGGTCGGCGTTTCAGGAGCGTGCGTATCCGCTCGGCGAAATTCCGGCTGATGCCAAGATCCGCGCGCTCGAAGCGATCCGACGCGCCAAGGCTGCGCGGCGCGATACAGGCGCCGCGGACGCGGGTGTCGTCTGGGTTGGACTTGGTCCCGCGCCGATCCTCAATGGAAGCGTCGGAGGCGTCCTGGCGCGACCCATGAGCGGTCGAGTGGCGGCAATCGACATCGATCCCGCCAACGGCAATCGCTGGCTCGTCGGCGCCGCGCAGGGCGGCGTCTGGGAGACGCGCGATGCTGGTGCGACCTGGACCCCGAAGATGTCGACCGAGGCCACCCTCGCGATCGGAGCCATCGCCTTCGCCCCAAGCAACCCGAGCGTCATCTACGTCGGGACGGGGGAGCCTAACCGATCCAGCGATTCCTACGGTGGAGCGGGACTGCTCAAGTCGACCGACGGCGGGAGCACGTGGGCACTGCTGGCCGGCGCGACGTTCGCGAAAAACGCCTTCGGTGCCCTGAAAGTGGATCCAGGCAATCCCAATACCCTCGGCGCCGCGATCACGCTCGGGCGTGCCGGACGCGAGCCCGTGTTCCCGCCGAACCTGCCAGCGCGCGGACTCCACCGATCGGTCGACGGTGGCGTCACCTGGGTCAGGAACGCCAACGGCAATGCGTCCGATCTCGTCGTGGACCCCACGAACTTCAATCGTCAGTACGGAGGTCTCGGCGATACGGTTCAGAACGCCACCAACAACCTCGTTCGTTCAACGGACGGTGGCCAGACGTGGAACGTCATCGCGGGCCCGTGGACCCAGGCACAGATCGGACGCATCTCGCTCGCGATTGCGCCCTCGAACCCGAACATCCTCTACGTGGCCATTCAGCGGGCCTTCAACAGCGGTGGCGGATCGGCGGAAGGCGCGTTGCTCGGACTGTTCAGAACCGACAACGCCTGGGATACAAGCCCAACGTTCATCTCGATTCCCCAACCTCCGGCCACGGGGGCGTTGGGGTTCTGCGGGATGAGCGTGACGGATCCCACCGAGGCCGGACAGTGCTGGTATGACATGGTCGTCACGGTTGATCCCGGCAACGCAACGACGCTCTATGCGGGAGGCATCCAACAGTGGAAGTGTACCAGCTGCGCGGCGTCGCCTACCTGGCAGGAGGTCAGCAACCACGTTTCGAATCAGTCGCAGGGCATCCATGCCGATCAGCACGCCGCGGCGTGGGCCGGCAGCCGGTTGATCGTGGCCAACGACGGCGGGGTGTTCAGTACGACCGACGGCGGCGCGACATGGGCGGATCACAACACGACCTTATCGACGATTCAGTTCTTCGAGGGCAGCCTGCACCCCACGGATTCGTTCTTCGCGCTCGGAGGATCGCAGGACAACGGGACGGCGAAGTGGCTCGGCACGACGAGCTGGTCCATGGTTCGTTCAGGGGACGGCATGTCCAACGCGATGTCGTCGAGCAATCCCGGCACGAACTGGGCCATCTCGAATCAGAATTTGAGCATTCGGCGGACGTCGAACGGTGGAACGTCGTTCATCTCAGCCACGTCCGGCATCGACCTGAGTGACGCTCCGTTCCGCAACCGTCTGCGAAAGTGCCCGGCGAAAGACGATGTCTTCATCGCGGGGACCACGCGAGTCTGGAAGTCCGTCAACTTCTTTAGCGCGGCGACTCCCACGTGGTCCGATAACAACAGCGGTGGTTTCAACGCCAACGTCTCCGCCCTCGCCTTTGCCGCGAGCGACACGAATTGCAATACGTACGCGGCCGGCGGCGTCAACGGCGCGCTTCGCCTCACCTCGAACGGTGGAAGCAGCTGGGGCGACCTCAACGCAGGCGGCACCGTTCCGGGTCGCGCCGCCACCGATCTCGCCTTCCATCCCGTCGATCCCAACGTGCTCTACGTGACGCTGTCCGGGTTCGACGAAGGCACGCCGGGCAAGCCGGGCCACCTCTTCAGGACGACCAACGCGCTCGGCCCCTCGCCGACGTGGACCAACATCAGCCCGCCGGTGAACCTGCCCCACAACACCGTCGCCGTCGATCCGGCGAATCCGAACAATCTCTACGTTGGGACCGACATCGGGGTGTGGAGGAGCACGGACGGCGGGAGTAACTGGGCCCACATGGGCCCCGAGATCGGCATGCCCAACGTCGCCGTGTTCGATCTGAAAATCAACCCGGCGACGAATCGGATCGTGGCGTTCACGCACGGACGCGGGGCCTTCGCGCTCACGAGCGCGCCGACGCTGAGCGTACAGGCCACCGCGAACCAGACGACGTTCGCGGTCGGGCAAACCCTCTCGGTGGGCGGCTCGGTGATCAATCCCGGTCTCACGGTGACGGCCGATTTCTACGTGGGGATCCTCCGACCCGACGGCTCCATTCAGTTCTTCACCAACGCGGGCATCGTCCTCGGGACCCTGAACGATCTCGCATCGTTCCGGGCGCTGGCCACGGGGATACCGCTCGGGGCGCCGTTCTCGGTGTCCCAGCCCGGCTTCTACACGCATCAGTGGGTCTCGGCCGACCAGCGGGGGACGCATGTGTTCTTCATCGCGGTGTTGACCACCGGGGCGCTGTCCGGGGGAACGGTCGGCAACGATCAGATCCTCGGCCTCGGGACCGCGTCGTTCTCGCTCCAATAGGAGGTTGGCGGTGGCTCGACGTCGACCGTTGTGTCTGCGGCGGTGCTTCGTGTAGCCTGTCGTGTAGACAGAAAGGGCTACATCATCATGGGGCAAACGACGGTCCGGATCACGGAGTCGACGCGAACCCTGCTCAGGCGCCTCGCCGCCGCCGAAGGGCGACCGATGCAGCTCATCATCGCGTCGGCACTCGAGGCCTACCGGATAGAGCGATTCCTCAAGGCCGTCAACGACGGCTATGCCACCCTACGCGAGGACGCCGCCGGATGGGCCGGCGCGGCGGAAGAGCGAGCCGTCTGGGATCGCTCGCTGTTGGACGGACTGCCGGACGAAACGGTTCAGGCACGGCGACGCAAGAGCCGGACGCCCGGACGAAAACCCGGCCGAGGACGCTGAGATGGTCGCCCCCATCCGGGGGGAAGTGTGGCTGATCGACTTGAACCCGGTCCGAGGCCATGAACAGGCTGGCCGGCGCCCCGCCCTCGTCGTTTCGGACGACCTCTTCAATCAGGGCCCGGCGGGACTCGTGATCGTGCTGCCGATCACCTCGACCGTGCGCCGAATACCTTCTCACGTCGAGGTCGTGCCTCCGGAAGGAGGTCTGAAGGTCAGAAGCGCCGTGCTCTGCGACGGTGTGCGATCGATCTCGACCGACCGGCTCCAGGCGCGCTGGGGGCAGGTGAGTAGGCGGACGATGGGCGCGGTCGAGAACGCGCTTCGCTTCCTCATGCGATTGTAGTCGTGGCCCGCCGCGTTGATTCGGTGGCGGGCGCGTGCTAGAAACGGCCGCAGGAGGGGCGCATGGATCTGAATTACGCACCCGAGGACCTGGCGTTTCGCGAGGCGACGCGGCAGTGGTTCGCCACCAACACGCCGAGCGAGGACCTCAAGACGCTGGACGAGCGCAAGGCGTGGCACCGCAGGATGTACGAGGCGGGCTACGTCGGGATGCTGTGGCCGAAAGAATACGGTGGGCGCGACGCCACCCCGATGCAGTCGGCGATCGTGTCGGACGAGATGGCGCGGGTGAGCGCGCCGCCGCCGATCAACGGGCTCGGCATCGGGTTCATCGGGCCGACCATCATCGTGCACGGCACCGACTGGCAGAAGCAGCGCTACCTCAAGAAGATCCTCACCGCCGAGGAGATCTGGTGCCAGCTCTACTCCGAGCCCAACGCGGGATCGGATCTCGCCAGCCTGAAGACCAAAGCTGAGGACGCGGGCGATCACTTCGTGGTCAACGGCCAGAAGATCTGGACATCCAGCGGCCCCATCGCCGACTGGGGGCTCTTGCTCTGCCGCACCGATACCAGCGTGCCCAAGCACCGGGGGATCTCGTGCGTGCTGCTCAACATGCGCCAGCCGGGCGTGGAAGTCCGGCCGCTGAAGCAGCTCACCGGGCACTCGCTGTTCTCGGAAGTCTTCATGACCAACGCGCGCGCCGAGAAGGTCGATCTGCTCGGCCGGCTCGGCCAGGGCTGGGAGATCGCCCAGACCACGCTCGGCTACGAGCGTGGCGCCAACTCGCTGGGGCGCGTGACCCGCTACAACATCGCGTTCAACCAGCTCGTCAAGGCGGCCAAGGCGTTGCGGCGCGACGGCAAGCCGCTCATCGAGAACGCGGCGGTGCGGGCCAAGATGGGCCGGATCTACGCGGAGCTGGAAGTCCAGCGCTACGCGGCGCTGCGCGTGCTGTCCTCGCTCCAGAAGAGCGAGGGGCCGGGCGCGGCGTCGTCGCTGACCAAGTACTCGTACACCGAATTCGAGAAGCGCTACTACGAGACGGCCCTCGAGATCCTGGGCCCGTCCGGCCAGCTGCTGACGTCTCATCACGACTGGGACGATCTGGATACGTCTTCGGGCGAGGACGGGACGTGGGCGACGTCATACCTGTGGTCGCGGGCGGGGACGATCTACTCCGGCTCGTCGGAGATCCAGAAGAACGTGATCGGCGAGCGCGTGCTCGGTCTGCCCAAGGAGATCCGCGCCGACCGGGTGAAGGCCTAGAGCCATGGACTTCGGGTTCACGTCCGACCAGCAGCTCCTGAAGAACTCCGCGCGCGCGTTCCTCGACGAGCACTGCAAGCCGGCCACCGTCCGCGCCTCGTGGGACGATCCGCGCGGCGACAACGACGCGATGTGGAAAGAGATGGCCCAGCTCGGCTGGCTCGGGCTCTCGCTGCCCGAAGCCCACGGCGGCAGCGGGCTCGGCATGGTCGAGACCGCGGTCCTCCTGGAGGAGATGGGCCACGCCGCGTGTCCCGGCGCCTACTGGCCGACGATCCTCGCCGCCACCGCCATCGGCGAAGCGGGCACGGACGCCCAGAAGAAGCGCTGGCTGCCGGCCATCGCCACCGGCGAGGCGCGCGCCACCACCGCGTTCCTCGACGGCGACCTCGACTGGAATCCCGACGCGGTCACCACTCGCGCTCGGCGCACGAGCAAGGGGTGGACGCTCAGCGGCGAGAAGCGCTTCGTGCCGTGGGCTCACGTGGCCAACGTCATGCTGGTCCCCGCGCGCGGCAAGGAAGGCGTGACGCTGTTCGCCCTCGAGCCCTCGGCGCGCGGGCTCTCGCTCTCGCCGGTGGCGGGCATGGACCTGGCGACGCGCTGGGTCCACGTGAAGCTCGACAACGTTCCGCTCGCCGCCGACGCGGTGGTCGGCAATCCCGGCCAGGCCGCCCCGCTGCTCGCGGCGCTCCTGCGACGCGGCGCAGTCGGCGCGGCCGCGGAGATGCTCGGCGCGTCGCGCCGCTGTCTCGAGATGGCCGTCGGCTACGCGAAGGTCCGCGAGCAGTTCGGCCAGCCGATCGGGTCGTTCCAGGCCATCCGTCACAAGTGCGCCGAGATGCTGGTGGAGGTCGAGAACTCCCACTCCGCCACGTACTACGCGGCGTGGGCGCTCGACGCGCAAGCCGACGATCACGCGCTGGCCGCGTCGGTGGCCAAGGCCTACGTGAGCGACGCCGCGCGCAAGGTGTGCGGCGAGTCGATCCAGGTGCACGGCGGCATCGGCTTCACCTGGGAGTACGACCTGCACCTCTACTTCAAGCGCGCCAAGGCGCTGGAGCCGATGTACGGCGACGCGGAGTACCACCGCGACCTGATCGTCAAACACGTCGCTGGTTGATCCCGTGGCTACGCCGCCTCCGCCGCTCGATGGAATTCGTATTGTCGATCTGACGAGCTACATCGCCGGCTCCTACGCGGCGATGATGCTCGCCGACCTCGGCGCCGACGTCTTCAAGGTCGAGTCGCTGGCTGGCGATTCGTTCCGCGAGCTGCCCGGATTCGTCGGGTGGAACCGTGGCAAGCGCTCGATCGCGGTCGATCTCAAGACCGTGGACGGACGGACCATCGTCGAGCGCCTGGCCGCACGGGCCGATGTGGTGATGGAGAACATGCGGCCCGGCGTGGCCGATCGCCTCGGCGTCGGCTACGCGCAGCTCCGCGCGCTGAACCCGCGACTGATCTACTGTTCGACGACCGGATTCGGATCGACGGGTCCCTACGTCGACCGACCGGGCTTCGATCCGCTGCTCCAGGCCATGAGCGGCGTTCAGGCGCTTCAGGGGTTCGGCGGAGATCCTCAATATCTTCGCGTCGCCATCACCGACTACTATGCGGCGGCGCTCACGGCCCAGGCCGTCCTGGCCGGCCTCTTCGTCCGTGAGCGAACAGGGCAAGGCCAGCGGGTGGAGACGTCGCTGCTGCACGCCTCGCTGGCGCTCCAGTCCGGCAACGTGGTGGATTACCCGGGTAAGCAATCGATCTTCCGGGACAACCCCACCTATCGGCTCTACCAGGGCAGCGACGGCGAGTGGTTCTTCGTGGCCGTCGGCAACCAGGCCTTCTGGGTGAAGCTGTGCGCCGCGCTCGATCTGAGAGAGCTGGCCGACGACCCGCGCTTCGCCTCGTGGCTCCTGCGTCTCGACAACCGTGAAGTGTTGCTGCCGCTCCTGGAGAAGCGCTTCGCCGAGCAGCCGCGCGCTCACTGGCTCTCGACGCTGGCCGCCCACGACATCCCGGCGGCGCCCGTGCAGACGCTGAAGGACTTCATGGACGACCCGGCCGTGCGCCATCACGAGATGATCCGCGAGTACGACCATCCCGAGCTGGGTCGGCTGCGCCTCATGGGTATGCCGCTCGTGTTCTCGGAGTCGCCGACGCG
>DATHGT010000021.1:0-3606 GCA_035317605.1 Candidatus Acidiferrum sp.
GATGAGCGCTCACCATCGCCAGATCCCGACCTACTCGGTCGACGACGCGCTGGCCGAGATGGCCTCGGCCGGGGTCGATTGCGCGGTAATCCATCCGCCGAGCTCGCTCGGCGAAGCGGTCAACGTGCAGGCCGTCGAGGCGGTGCGCGCGCATCCCGACAAGTTCTGCATCCTCGGCCACTTCGATCTGCTGAGTCCCGATCGCGAGCAGATCGTCGCCCGCTGGCGCGAGCGGCCCGGCATGCTCGGGTTCCGGTTCACCTTCAACCAGCCGCAGCAGAAAGCCTGGTGGACCGACGGCTCGCTCGACTGGTTCTGGAAGGCGTCCGAGAAGGCGGGGCTCGTCGTTGGGCTTCTCGCCGGCGGCAACATGCCCGCGCTCACCAAGATCGCCGAGAAGCATCCGCGCCTGAAGCTCCACATCGATCACCTCGGGCGCCACGGCGGCGGCACCGGCGGAAAGGACGATGCGGCCTTCGCAGATCTCAAGGACATGCTCGCTGTGGCGAAGTATCCGAACGTCGGCGTCAAGATGTCGGGCGCGCCGAGCTACTCGAGCGCCCCCTACCCGTACAAGAACATCCACGGCTACCTGAAGCAGATCTTCGAGGCCTTCGGCCCGGACCGATCGTTCTGGGGTACCGACATCACCCGCATGCCGTGCTCCTACCGCCAGTGCGTGACGATGTTCACCGAGGAACTACCGTGGCTCAAAGGCCGCGACCTCGAACGCGTGATGGGCGGCGCCATCGTCGACTGGCTCGGCTGGAAACGCCCCGCCGCCTGATCGCGGGGCCGATCGAGGACCGGCTGACGCGGCGGCTGCTCGTGGGCCGCCCGCCTCTCTTATTCTCGGCCGAAGAGTTGATCGACCAGTTCGTCTCGGGTCAGCCCGACATGACGGCCCACGTCCGTGAGTATCGCCGCCAGCGTTCCCACACGAAGGGTCCCGTGGCGCGGGACCGTTACGTGATGTTCGCCGTGCTCAACGGTCGTCAAGCGCAGGTGGCTGCCGGTTTGACGGGTGATGAGGTAGCCCAAGGCGCGAAGCGCGTGGGCGAGGTCACTCCCCGAGAGATTCCGGGGAAGCCTCATACCGCGATGGTCTCGTCCCTCACGAAGTGAAGTCGAATGATCTTGGGGCCCTTCCCCTCGTCGAAGTGGCACCGAACGGCGTCACGGGCATTAGCGTAGAGCTGAGGAATGTCGTCGGCTTCGGTGAAGATCGACTCACCGACGGCCCTGGCCGTGTATCCACCCTCCGGCGCCTCCTCGACCACGAAAACCAGCTCAATCATGGCGCTCATTCTAACCCGCTCCCGTCGTGCGCGATCGCTCACAGGGCTACGGCGCCGCGTGTCAGATCCCTCAGCGTCTGGGCCACCCCTGAGTCCTTACTCCAGAAGCCAAGACCACTTAGCTACGGGCCGGCGGCGCGGGCGCCGCCGTCGACCACGATCTCGGCGCCGCTGATCCACGACGCGGCGTCGGAGGCGAGGAAGAGCGCGCAGCGGGCGATGTCCTCGGGCTCGCCGACGCGGCCGAGAGGGATGCCGCGGCCTTCGGCGGCTTCGCGCTCGGCCTGGTCGATGATGTCGGCGGTCAGGCGGGTGCGGATGGTGCCGGGGCAGATCGCGTTGACGCGGATGCGGTCGCGGCCGTACGACGCGGCCATGGCGTGGGTCAGCGCGAGCACCGCGCCCTTCGACGCGGCGTAGGCGTGGCTCGGGCGACCCATCGAGCCGCGGAAGGCCGAGACCGACGACGTGTTGACGATCGAGCCGCCGCCGGCGGCGCGCATCGCGGGGACGGCGGCGCGGCTCACGAGATACATCGCGCGGACGTTCACGTCCTGGGCGAGGTCCCAGCGCTCGAGGTCGATGGTCTCGACGGTGCCGCCCACGAACATGGTGCCGACGCCGGCGTTGTTGAAGAGGACGTCGAGCCGGCCCCACGTGGTGAGCGCGGTGTCGACGACCAGCGGGCACTGCTCGGGGAGCGCGAGATCCGCGACGACCGATGCGACCTCTCCGTGCGCGGCGCGCACGGCGTCGACGGTCGCCGCCAGCGCGCCCTCACGCACGTCGGTCAGGACGAGCCGCGCGCCGGCCTGCGCGAACAGCAGGGCGCTGGCGCGCCCGATCCCGGTCGCGGCGCCCGTGATGATGGCGACCTTCCCGTCCAGAGCTCCCATCAGAATCCGCCAGCGCGCTTCGTCGTCGATCTCCGCGAACCGGGCGGGAGATCCTCAGGCGCGCCGCACGCCAGCGAGCCCTCGGGAAGCGGTGCGACAGCGTCGACCGTGACCCTGCCGCACCGCCCGGACTGACGTCTCAGCAGACCGTCGACGACGTCACGCCGCCTGGAGCATGGCGTGGGCGCGCGCTTCCACCTCCGGGAGCTTGCTGGCCACGAGGCCTTCGTCGAGGGCCGCCGCCACCGTGGGATAGCCGGCGCGCGTGAGCATGGCCGGGAGCTTGCCGCCCTTGAACTGGTCGAGCACCCACTTGAACGGATCCGGCACCAGCGTCTTGTCGAGATAGATCCGCTCGTTCTTGTATCGGGGGCCGTAGTGGTAGTGCGGGTAGATGCGGAAGCAATCGAAGGCGAGCAGCTCGACCTCCTGACCCGCGATGTCGCCCATGACGTGAATGGCCATGCCGCCGTCCCCGCCACCGGCCGTGCGCAGCTCCAGGCCGAACCGGATGTTGCCGGCCTCGATGATGTCCGTCCCCCGGTTGTGCTTCACCGTGCGGCGCTTGTGGATCGCCATGTCGGACGCCTTGGTCTCCACTTCGTCCAGCGCCGACCGCAGCTGTAGCAGATCGATCTGCTGCCCGATCGACTCGTGTCCGGCGCGGTCGAGCATGGCCGGGAGCCGCCAGCGTAGCTGGGCCATCGTCCACCGGAGCGGATTCCCGGTGACCGTGGGATCGAGCATGACGCTGACGTTCTTGTCCGCCGGGTCGTAGTGATAGTGCGGGCGATTGTCGAAGCACTCGAACCGGAGCAGCTCGCGCTCGCCGCCGTCCACCACGCCCACGACCTGCAGGCACACGCCCTGGTCGGCGTCGCTGCCGCCGTCGCCCTGGCCGTGCGGCGCGCCCCCGTCGATGTCGCGGTACTGAAGCGCGAAGCAGATCGGGCCGCACGCCACCTTGTCCTTGCCGATGTCCATCGTCTCCTCCTCGAGTCACACGATCGCTGCGCGCTGGGCAGGCCAGTTCCCGCCGGCCCCTCTTATCTCCGGCAGCGGGGCGCCGTTGTCAAGGGCCAGCCCGCGGTGGCCGCGGGACTCACCGGGAGAGGAACTTGACCGGTTGGTCCGCGCCGGGCGCGCCCCACGTCACCGCCGTGAGGCCGCCGTCGGACGAGCGGAGGATCAGCCACTGCGCCGTGCTCGGTCGATAGACCGCGACGTCGGTGCGGCCGTCGCCGTCGTAGTCCGCGGGCACCGGGACGTCTCCGCACGGCGCACAGCCCCAGTTGACCTGCGTGGCGCTCCCGTCCGAGGACCGAAGGATGAACCACTGCCCCGTGCTCGGGCGATAGACCGCGACGTCGGTACGGCCGTCGCCGTCGTAGTCGGCGGGCACCGGGACGTCT
>DATHGT010000022.1:0-9732 GCA_035317605.1 Candidatus Acidiferrum sp.
CGGCACTCGGCGTTGACGATCGCCACGAGGTCGGCGAGCAGCGTGTCCTTGTCGCGGGGAAAGTCTTTCCAGCGCGCGGGGTCTTCCATCCCCTTGTTGGCGAACTCCAGCACGATCTGTGACGCCGTGAGGTCGCCGAGCACGCCGAAGACGTTCCGGTAATCCCGGAGCGCGCTGAAGGGACGCCCGTACAGGTTACCGAAGCACACGTGGACGGCGATCTTCGCGTCGACGCCGGCCACCGCTCGATTCACACCGCGGGTCACGTCGTGAACGGAGCCCGCATACATCCCGTGATGCGGCTCGTCGATCTGGATGAAGTCGGCGCCCGCCGCCGCCAGCGCCCGGCACTCGGCATTGACGATCGCCACGAGGTCGGCGAGCAGCGTGTCCTTGTCGCGGTAGCCGCCGGCCAGCTTCAGCGGCACCAGCAGCGTGTAGGGGCCGGGGACGGTCGCCTTGAGCGGCTTGTCGGTGAGCGAGCGCGCCAGCTTCCACTCCTCCACGATGCCGAGGCCCTGCGGCGCCGAGATCGCGTCGACGACCTCGAACGGCGTGTTGGTGTCCCAGAGCGGCTGGCCGAGCTGGCGGGGCGCGGGCAGCGCGCGGATGCCGGCGATGCGGTCGTAGAACCCGATGATGAAGCGCACCCGCATCATCTCGCCGGTCGTGAGCACGTCGACCCCCGCGCGCTCCTGGTCGAGCAGCGCCGCCTGGGTGGCGTCCTCCATCAGCTCGCGCACGTCGATCGCGCCCAGGCGATTCTGCGCCAGCGCCTCGCGCGCGAGCCAGACCCACCCCGGCAGCCCGTGACTTCCCACAGTGGACGTCGTCAACGTCATCGCCAGCCCCCTCGGCGAGACGATCATGCTACGGTGGGGCGAAAGTTCAAAGCTTCCGGAGGAACCCATGAAAGCTGCCGTCTTCCACGGGCCGCACAAGCCGCTGACCATCGAGAACGTCGAGATCGATCAGCCGATCGGGCGCGAGGTGCTGGTCCGTACGGTCGCGTCAGGCGTCTGCCACAGCGACCTGCACTTCGTCGACGGCTACTATCCGTTCCCGGCCCCGGCCATCCTCGGCCACGAGGCGGCGGGCATCGTGGAGGCCGTCGGTCCCTACGTCGGCGACTTCAAGGCTGGCGACCACGTGATCGCCTGCCTGTCCGTCTTCTGCGGCACGTGCGAATACTGCCTCACCGGCAAGACCCACCTATGCCAGACGCGCCCGACGCGCGCGAAGCACGAGCCGCCCAAGCTCACCTGGAACGGGCAGCCCGTGAACCAGTTCGCGAACCTGTCGGCCTACGCCGAGAAGATGCTGGTGCACGAGAACGCCATCGTGAAGATGGACGACCAGATGCCGTTCGCTCAGGCCGCCCTCATCGGCTGCGGCGTGACCACCGGCGTGGGCGCCGCGCTGAACACCGCGCGCATCGAGCCGGGGACCACCGTCGCGGTCTTCGGCGCCGGCGGCGTGGGCCTGGCGGTGATCCAGGGCGCGCGCATCGCGGGGGCGCGCATGATCATCGCGGTCGACACCGTGGAGGGCAAGTTCGCCACGGCCAGGGAGCTCGGCGCCACCCACACGGTCAACGCCAAGCAGGACGATCCGGCCAAGGCCATCCGCACGCTCACCGGCGGCGGCGTCGATTACGCGTTCGAGGCGATCGGGCTCAAGATCGCGGCCGAGCAGTGCTTCGACGCGCTCAAGCCGGGCGGCACCGCGACCATCATCGGCATGATCCCGGTCGGCCAGAAGATCGAGCTGGACGGTCCGATGTTCCTGCGCGAGAAGAAGATCCAGGGCTGCAGCATGGGCAGCAACCGGTTCAAGGTCGACATGCCGCGCTACATCGAGTTCTATCGCCAGGGGCGCCTGAAGCTGGACGAGATGGTCAGCCGGCGCGGCAAGCTGGAGGACGTCAACGAGGCGTTCCGCGCGATGAAGGCCGGCGAGGTCGCGCGCACGGTGCTGATGTTCGACTGACCCGGCGGACCCCGGGCGCGACCCGGACACGCGCAGTGTATCCGTCCAGACACATTGAACGCAGCTGCGCGGCGAGCTAGGGTGTGCCCATGACGGCCGAGGAGCCGGGAAAACGGAATCTCGACGCGGGCATCGAGCTCGTGCTCGGAGAGCTCCGCGACCTGCGCGTGGAGATGCGAGCCGACCGCCAGCGCTCCGATGAGGAGCGGCGGCAGGTCGACGAGGCCTGGCGACGGGAGCGGCAGCAGGCCGACGAACAGCGGCGGCAAGCCGACGAGGCGTGGCAACGGGAGCGCCGGCAGGCCGACGAGGCGTGGCAACAAGAACGGCGCCGAGTCGACGAGCAGCTCAAGCAGGATCGGGCGGCGGCAGACGAACGGCTTCGCCAGGAACGAGTCGAGTTTCAGCAGTTCCTTCAGGAGATGAGGCGCGAGTCGCAGGAGTTCCGGGAAGACTCGCTCCGGCGCGAGGCCGCCGCGCAGAGAGCGTTCAAGGACTCGTTCAAGCAGGTCCACCCCGTCGGGCTCGCGATCGTCAGGACCCTGAACCGACACACGCAGATCCTCGAGCGAATCGATCGGAGGCTCGCCGGCCCCGGAAACGGGCGCCGCGGACGCGACAACGGCCGCGGCCGCTGAGTCCCCCTACGATTTCGCCGCGGCGGCCTGAAGGTCCCGCACGTGCTCGGCCCAGTGGCGGGCCAGCAACTCCAGGCGCTGCCCCCCCGTCATCCGCTCGCCGTTGGAGCGCTGGAAGCACGGGCGCTCGAGGTCGGGCGCGTTGCGCGCGGCGCGGGTGAGGCGGCCGTGGGCCTGACGGAGCTGGGTCAGCAGCTCGTCGTAACTCTCGTGCTCGTGGAGACGGCGGCAGACCTCGTTCACGGTGTCCGCGTCGGCCGGCACCGGCCACGGCGGACCGCCGTGCGCGGCGGCCTCGATCCCCCACGCGGTGGCGTCGTGGAAGTAGATGAAGTGCATCATGATGTCGCGCGCCTGCCAGCGATCGACCCGCGCGTCGGTGCGGCGGCCCGGCCCGTCGAAATACGCCAGCGTCTCTCCCACCACCCGGTCCAGCTCCGCGATCAGTGCGTCCTTGTCCTTCCCCGTCGCCATCGCTGACTCCTCCCCGCGGCGCTCGCGTCGCCGCGCACGAGCATTGTCCATCACCGCCGTCCTCAGACCAATCGCTCCCGCAGCTTCGAGGAGAGCGCGTCGACCACCATCACCATCGCCACCGTCACCAGCAGCACGGTGGACGCGGCGGGGTAGTCGATCATCCGCAGATACGTCTGGAGATAGAAGCCGATGCCGCCTGCGCCCACGAAGCCCAGCACGGTGGCCGCGCGGATGTTGGTCTCCAGGCGATAGAGCACGTACGAGAGGAACAGCGGCAGCACCTGGGGGAGCACGCCGAAGCGGAGGACTTGCAGGCGCGTGGCGCCGGTGGCGGTGATCGCGTCCACCGGTCCGCGGTCGATGCCCTCGACGGCCTCGGAATAGAGCTTGGCCAGCGAGGTCGTGGTGTAGGCGATCACCGCGAGCACGCCGGGAAACGGGCCGAGGCCGACCGCGGCCACGAAGATCAGCGCGTAGACGAGCGTGTCGACGCTGCGGAAGAAGTTCAGCACCACGCGCGCCGGGTAGAAGAGCGGGGGCGCGGCGACGTTGCGGGCCGAGATCACGCCGAGGGGCAGCGCCAGCACCGCAGCCACAGCGGTGCCGAGCAGCGCGATCTCCACGGTCTTGAGCGCGCCGAGCAGCGCCGCCGGCAGCACGCGCAAGTCGGGCGGCAGCATGCGGCCGAGGATGTCGAAGATCCACGGCAGTCCCCGCACGAAGCGGACGGGGTCCGCGCCGGTGTCCCACGCGGACCAACCAAGCGCGACCAGCGCCACGAACCACGCCGCGCGCTTCATCCGTTCTCTCCGTAGATCGCTTCGGCGACCGCCGGCGTCACCTCGCCCGGCGCGCCGTCGAAGCAGACGCGCCCGCGGCGCAGCCCCACGATGCGAGTGGCGTAGGCGAGCGCGGTCTCGAGCTGGTGCTGGCTGACCAGCAGCGTGAGCCCCCGCTCGACGTTGATGCGACGCAGGATGTCCATGATGCTGCCGGTGAGCGCGGGATCGAGGCTCGCGGTGGGCTCGTCGGCGAGGACGACCGACGGCTGCTGGGCGAGCGCGCGGGCGATGGCCACGCGCTGCTGCTCGCCGCCCGAGAGCTTGTCGGCGCGGCGCTCGGCCATCGTGGCGAGCCCGACCTGGGCCAGGCATTCCATGGCCAGCTCACGATCGGCGCGCGGAAAAGCGCCGAAGACGCTGGGCAGCGACGGCACGTAGCCGAGCCGGCCCGCCAGCACGTTCTCGATGACCCGGGCGCGCCGGACCAGGTTGAACTGCTGGAAGATCATCCCCATCCGTCGTCGCGCCTCGCGCAGCTCGCTCGCGGACGCGCCGGTCACCGATCGACCGGCCACGCGCACGATGCCC
Organism: Candidatus Acidiferrum sp.; assembly: GCA_035317605.1. GTDB lineage: Bacteria > Methylomirabilota > Methylomirabilia > Rokubacteriales > CSP1-6 > DATHGT01. The sequence goes on from DATHGT010000022.1 coordinate 4,475, forward strand.
GACGTCGGCTCGACGAGCCGGTTGATCGCGCGCAGCAGCGTGGTCTTCCCCGCCCCGCTGCGTCCGAGCACGACGAGAAACTCACCCGGACGAACGGTGAGATCGATCGCGTCGAGGATCACCGCCGCCGGCGGCAAGACGACACGCAAGCCGGCGACGTGGATCATGTTATTGGGGGGCCTAGCCACGGGCCCCCCAAACCCCCCGATTTGCGTCGCGCCCCGGCTGCGCCGGGGCGATCCTTGAATCCACCGTAGGATTCAGCGAGGTCGGTAGCCGAGGAGGTCCATGGCGGCGCGGACGGGGTCGTACTCGCGGTCTTCCGCGAGCTCGAAGCCGTCGATGTCGTAGAGGCGCTTGAGCAGGGCGGCGTGCGTGGGGCTGGCGATCTTGAGCAGCGCCTCGCGCACCTTCGCGAAGAGGGCGGGATCGAGCTTCTCCCGCGCGGCGATGCCGGCCTCGGGAATCGGCGGCGTCTCGGCCACGAAGGCCAGGCGCTCGCGCTCGGCCGGATCCTTCAGGTACTGCTCGCGCGCCATGTCGAACGAGGCGATGGCGTCGACGTGGCCGTTGAGCAGCGCGCGCATGCTGGCGTCGTGCGAGCCCGCGAACGTGACCTCGCGGAAGAACGTCTTGGGATCGCGGTTCTTCACCAGCCCCTTCTGGATCAGCAGCACCATCGGATAGATGTAGCCCGACGACGACGCGGGGTCCACGAATGCCATCGTCTTGCCGCGGAGGTCTTCCAGCGTCTTGATGCCCGAGTCCTTCCGCACGTAGATGCGCGAGGTGAACGTCGTCTTGCCGTGCCACTGGTTCTTGGCCACGATCCGCGCCTTGGCCTCGCGGTTGGCGAGCACGTACCCGGCGGGATGGACGAAGGCGAGGTCCGCGGTCTGGTTGCGGAGAGCCTCGACCACCGCGGCGTAGTCGCTGGCCACGGTCACCCGCACGGGGACCCCCACGAGCTGGCCGAGCACGCGTCCGAACTCTTCGCCGGCGGCGAGCAGGTCGGTCGGCTTCTGCGAGGGCGTGAGCACCAGGTGCAGCGGCTTGTCGGCGGCGCGCGCCGAACCGGTCCAGGCCAGGGCCGCGAGGACGAGCGCGAGGGCAAGTCGAAGGGCCGTCATGGCTCACGAGCATAGACGAGGCCACACGAGAGCGCCACGCGTCGAGCGGAGGTATGATTCCGCCGTGTCCTCCGCCCGGCTCGAGGAAATCGACCGCATCAGCGTGACGACGGTCGTCGACAACTACATCGACTCGCTGCTGCGCGACCGTCCGGGGGCGCGGCGGTTCAGCTCCACGGTCGCGCGCAAGATGACGGATCTGCGCGCCGAGCACGGCCTCGCCCATCTCGTGGAGGTGGCGCGCGGCGACACCACCACGCGCATCGGCTTCGACTTCGGCCAGACTCACGATTCGCTCAATCACAACACCCGCGAGCTGGGGCTCGACCCCGGCCGGCTCGACGCGATCGCGTTGAGCCACGGCCACCGCGATCACTTCGGCGGCCTCATGGGCTATCTCCACGCCTACCGCCGCTTCATGCGCAAGGACCTCACGTTCTACGCGGGCGCCGACCACTTCTTGCCGCGCTTCCAGGTGCGCGACGGCGACAAGGTCTACACCGGCCGCCTCGACCGTCGCGAGATCGAGCGCTACGACGTGCGGGTCGAGGTCGTGACCGAGCCGACCCCGATCGCCGAGGGCGTGCTGCTGAGCGGCGAAATGCGCGCGCAGGAGCCCTTCGAGCCCATTCCGTCCAACCTCCAGGTCGAGCGTGACGGCGTGATCGCCCCCGATGACTTCATCGGGGAGCAGACCCTGATCGCCAACGTCCGCGATCGCGGGCTCGTGGTGGTCACCTCGTGCTCGCACCGGGGGATCGTCGGCATCTGCCGCAACGCCGTCCGCGTCACCGGGGTGTCGAAGATCCACGCGGTGATCGGCGGCTTCCACCTGAGCGGACTCACCGAGGAGCGCGTGACCCGCGTGGTCGACGCGTTCGCGAAATTCGGGCTCGACCACATCGTGCCCCAGCACTGCACCGGCATCGAGGCCATCGCCACGCTCTATCACCGGCTGCCGACACAGATGGTGCTCACGTCGGTCGGCACCACGTTCACGTTCGCGTCACCGTGAAGGGAGAAGAACCATGAGACCCGAGACTCCGACCCCGTCCGCCGGCACCACGCTCTGGGGGAGCGACGCGATCGCCCGCATGATCCAGCGGCTGGAGATCCCGTATCTCGCCGTGGTGCCGGGCGCCAGCTTCCGCGGCCTTCACGACAGCCTCGTGAACGACCTCGGCAACAAGAATCCCCAGATGCTCACGTGCATCCACGAGGAGAGCGCGGTCTCGATCGCCCACGGCTACGCCAAGGCGAGCGGACGCATGATGGGCGCGGTCGTGCACTCCAACGTCGGCCTCCTGCACGCGACAATGGCCATCTTCAACGCGTGGTGCGATCGGGTGCCGATGCTGATCCTCGGCGCCACCGGTCCGTGGGACGCGGCCAAGCGCCGCCCGTGGATCGACTGGATCCACACGGCGTCCGACCAGGGCGCGCTCGTCCGCGGCTACACCAAGTGGGACAACCAGCCCGCGTCGATCCCGGCCGTGTACGACGCGCTGCTGCGCGGCGCCCAGATGGCGACGACCGCGCCGCGCGCTCCCGTCTACGTCAATCTCGACGCCGCGCTCCAGGAGCAGAAGCTCGACGCGTTGCCCACGCTCCCGGATCCCGCGCGCTTTGCCGCGCCAGAGTCACCGACGCCCGCGCCCGAGCTGATCCAGCGCGCGGCGACGTTGCTCAGTGGCGCGTCGGCGCCCGTGATCCTCGCCGGCCGAACGAATCGCACCGAGGCGAGCTGGCGCGCGCGGGTGGCGCTCGCGGAGAAGCTCGGCGCGCGTGTGATCACCGACATCAAGACGGGCGCGGTCTTCCCCACCCGTCACCCGCTGCACGTCGGACCGCCCGGCAGCTTCCTCTCGCAGGCCGCGAACAAGGCGCTGCAAGAGGCGGACGTGATCCTGGCCCTCGACTGGATCGATCTCGCGGGAACGTTCAAGGCGGCGTTCGGTGATCAGCCGCCGACGGCGAAGGTGATCTCGGCGTCGTGCGACGTGCTGCTCCATCGCGGCTTCAGCATGGACTACTTCGGCCTGCCCCCGGTGGACGTGAACCTGCTCGCCGAGCCCGACGTCGTGGTGCCGAGGCTGCTGGAGGCGTGTCGCGCCCGCCAGGCCGCGCCTCCGCCGGCCGCCGCGCCCGACGTGCCGCCGATGCGCACGGGCGACGTGATGAGCCTGCGCGCGCTGGCCGAAGTCTTCAACGCCACGACCACAGGGATGGACGTCTGTCTCACCCGCCTGCCCCTGGGCTGGCGCGGCGCCTACCGCGACTTCGCGCACCCCCTCGATTTCCTCGGCAACGACGGCGGCGGTGGCGTGGGCGCCGGCCCCGGCCTCACGGTCGGCGCCGCGCTCGCGCTGCGGGGAACCGGACGCGTGCCCATCGCGCTGCTCGGCGACGGCGACTACCTCATGGGCGTCACCGCCCTCTGGACCGCGACGCACTACGGCATCCCATGCCTGATCGTGATCTGCAACAACCGATCGTTCTACAACGACGAGGCCCACCAGGAGCGCGTGGCGATCACCCGCGGCCGCCCGGTCGAGAACAAGTGGATCGGCCAGCGCATCGGCGACCCCGACATGGACCTCGCCCTGATGGCCGTGGCCCAGGGAGCCAAGGGTATCGGCCCCGTCACCCAGCCCGAGCAGTTCGCCGTCGCCATGAAGGAGGGCCTGCGCGCGGTGATGGACGGCGACGTCTGCGTCATCGACGCCCGCGTGCTGCCCGGCTACGACACCGACGCCAGCGGCGAGCGCCCGCCCGCCCGGGGGTAGATCGGTCGTGCCCTGCGGCTGCCGTGGCGAATGCGGATGGCCTCACGCACGGCCGAGGTCGGCCGACCATGGGAGGCGATCGATGGACATTCCGCTGATCGAGCGGGTCAAGATACAAGCTCAGGCCCTCGTTCCGCTCGTCAAAAACCTTCGGGCAGAGCTGGGCGAGGAGCGAGCCAACGCCATCGTCCGAAGGGCACTTGGGGACCTGTATCGCACGTATGGCGAGAAGTGGTGGCGAACGCAGGGCGCGCGCAGCCTTGGGGAGAAGATGGCTTCAGCCTTCGCGATGTTCGCGGCCGGAGATGCCTTGAACTACGAGGTGGTCAAACACGCTCCGGATGCGTTCGAGGTCAACGTCACCGAATGTCGCTACGCCGAGTTTTATAGGGAGATTGGCGCACCGGAACTGGGATTCTTGCTGACCTGCAGCGCGGATTTCTCGATGACAGAGGGCTTTGGCCCCGACGTGCAGCTCACTCGCACGCGGACCATCATGCAAGGCGCCAGTCACTGTGATTTTCGATTCATCCTGAAGCCGCGCGAAAAAGACACTGACGCGCGCCGCTGACGCTCGCCCACAACGGCATCTTGCACTGGTCACCGGGGCCAGCCGGCGGCGGGGCATCGGCGCGGCCATCGCGATCCACCTCGCCCGCGACGGCTGGGATGTGGCGACGACGTTCTGGCGCGCCTATGACGGGACCATGCCCTGGGGAAGCGATCCGGCTGACGTCGGATGGTTGCAGGAGCAGCTGGAGGCGTGCGGGGCCAAGACGGCTGCGGTCGAGGCCGACCTGAGTCTGGTCGAGACACCGGCACGCATCTTCGACGTCGTCGAGCAAGCGATCGGACCTGTCTCGGCGCTCGTGCTTTCCCACTGCCATGGGGTGGACAGCGACATCATGGAGACGACGACCGCAAGCTTCGACCTGCACTACGCGGTCAATGCCCGGGCCAGTTGGCTGCTCGTTCGGGAGTTCGGCCGGCGTTTCCGGACCACGCGCGGCCGCGGCCGGATCATTGCCCTGACCAGCGATCACGTTGCGGGCAACCTTCCCTATGGCGCAAGCAAGGGAGCGCTGGACCGCATTGTCCTGGCGGCGGCACGAGAGTTTCGGGACCTCGGCATCACGGCGAACGTCATCAACCCCGGCCCGACCGACACGGGCTGGATGAACGCCCGGCAGATCGAGGACTTCTCCCGGCAGACCCCGGGAGGCCGTGTCGGTCTCCCGGAGGATTGCGCCAGCCTCGTTCGCTTCCTGTGCTCGGCTGAGGGCGGCTTGATCAACGGCCAGCTCCTGTACAGCAACGGCGGGTTCCGGTGAGAAGGGTCGCG
>DATHGT010000023.1:0-2183 GCA_035317605.1 Candidatus Acidiferrum sp.
CTGAGCTATGCGATGGTCACGCGCAACTGTTCCGCGGTGACGGCCGCCTGTCTCCTCACGCGCCGGGAGCTGTTCCGGGGCCTGGGGGGCTTCGATGCCCTGCGCTTCTCGGTCGCCTACAACGACGTCGACTTCTGCTACCGGCTCGGCGCTGCGGGGTATCGCGTGGTGTATTGCCCGACGGCAGATCTCATCCATCACGAGGGCGCGTCGCGCGGCTTCGTCGACGATCCCGCGGAGCCGGCGGCGTTTCGCCGGAAATACGGCGGACGGCGGGATCCGTTCTACAACCCCAATCTGTCGCTCGATCACGAGCGCTTTCCCATCGACGCCCGCACGCTGGCGCCCGACCGGCTTCGCCCGATCCGCGCGTTGATGTGCGCGTTCAACATGAACCGGGAAGGCGCGCCCCACAGCCAGTTCGAGTTGACGGTGGGCCTCAAGGAGGCGGGCGTGATCGAGCCGATCGTCTACTGCGCGGAGGACGGCCCGTTGCGGGCGGACTACGAGGCGCACGGCATCCGCGTCGACGTCTTCGAGCACCCGCTGGCCGGTGTGCACGACGTGGCCTCCTACGAGCGCGGGGTGAAGGGTTTTGCGGAGTGGATGGCGGCCGCGAACGTCGAGGTCGTGTACGCCAACACGCGCGAGACCTTCTATGCGATCGAAGCCGCGCACGAACTGGGATTGCCGTCGATCTGGAACCCGCGCGAGAGCGAGCCATGGGAGACGTACTTCGAGCCTCTGGGGGCGGGCATCGCGGCGCGGGCGCTGCGCTGCTTCGACTACCCCTACAAGGTGATCTTCGTCGCCGACGCCACGCGCCGGACCTGCGCGCCGCTCGACCGGCATCGGAATTTCATGACGATTCACAACGGGCTGGACCGCCAGCGTTTCCTCGCCGCGCTCGACCGCTGGCCGCGCGCGGCCACGCGCGGCCAGCTGGGGATCGCGCCGGACGAAATCGCCATCGTGCTGCCGGGCACGGTCTGCGAGCGCAAGGGCCAGCTGGATCTGATCGAGGCGATCGCTTGCCTGGACGAGCCGTGGGCGAACGGGATCCGATGTTTCGTGGTCGGCGACCGACCCAGCGACTACAGCGCGCGCGTGCGGGAGGCGTGGCAGGCCCTGCCGGAGACCATTCGTTCGCGGATCGCGATCTTGCCGACCACGCCCGAGATGGCGCTGTACTACGCCGCCTGTGACGTGTTCGTCTGCACGTCGCGGATCGAGAGCTTCCCGCGGGTGATCCTGGAGGCGATGGCGGCCGGGCTGCCCATCGTCACGACCCTGGCCTACGGCATCGCCGAGCAGGTCCAGGAACACGTCAATGCCCTGTGCTACGCGCCGGGCGACGTCCCCGTCCTCGCCGCGCACCTCGCCCGGCTGAGCCGTGAGCCGGACCTGAGGCGACGACTCGGTGACAACAGCCGCCACGTGCTGGATTCGCTCACGGACTTCGACGCCATGGTGGCGGCGTACGCTCGCGTGTTCCGCGAGGCGTGGATGAGCGGGGGATCGCGGCGCTAGTGTGCGGCATCGTCGGAGTCATCGACACCGTCGCCGGACACGTGTCGCCGCCACTGCTCGCCGCCATGCGCGACGCGATGATTCATCGGGGGCCGGACGGTGAGGGCGAATACTTCGAGGGCCCCCTCGGCATGGCGATGCGCCGCCTGTCGATCATCGACGTCGAGGGCGGCCGCCAGCCCTTCCGGAGCCGCGGCGGCGACGTCGTCGCCTTCCAGAACGGGGAGATCTACAACCATCGGTCGCTGCGCCGCGATCTCGAGGCGCGCGGCTACCCGTTCGTCAGCCGGAGCGACACGGAGGTGCTCGCGCACGGATTCGCCTGCTGGGGCGCCGAGGGCCTGCTCCAGCGACTCGATGGGATGTACGCCCTGGCGGTGCTGGACCGCGCGAGCCGTACGCTCCACCTGGCGCGCGACCGCTTCGGCGAAAAGCCGCTGTACTACGCCCAGGCGCCAGGGCGCTTCGCGTACGCGTCCAGTCTCCTCGTGCTGGCCGCGCTCGACTGGGTGAGCGACGAGATCGACGCGGAGTCCCTGGATCGGTACCTCGCCCTGCACTATGTCCCCGGCGAGGCCACGATCTTCAAGGCGATCCGACGCGTGTTGCCGGGCGAGCGACTGGTGGTTCCTCTCGACGACCCTCGGCCGAGC
>DATHGT010000024.1:0-13794 GCA_035317605.1 Candidatus Acidiferrum sp.
CGGGAAACGGACCCCTTCCGATTTCGGTCTCTGCCCGGCTCGGTATTCTCGGTGGCTGTGCGCCAGGACCGCGACACGCGTCGAGTTCATTGCCGCACCCTCGATCGGCTCCACTTGGCGGCGATGGAAGAGTTGGGGTTACGGCGACTGATGACCAACGACGTCGCCGAGGCCGCTGGCGCGGCCGCGTTAGGTTACGAGGTCGTCAAACCAGGACAGCACTGAGCAGCGCCGAGCCCCCGGCGAACACACGACGGACCTTCAGCCGTGACGCCCCTCACCCCGCGCTGTACGAGGCAAGGCCCGCCGTCAACCGTCGCCTGCAGTCCAACCCATCACGCGAGGAGATTTTCGATGCGGCTCGTGATCTACGTGCTCGGTCTCGCCGTGGCCCTTTCAGCGAGCAGCCTGGCCGTGGCCCAGGATGCCGACGACAAGAAGTGGATCGCCCAGTGCGTACGGGACAACCGGGAAGAGGGCGCGAAAGCAGCGGTGGTGCGGAAGTACTGCGAGTGCATGAACGACAAGATGGACGCGAGCGAGACCCGCTCCATCTCGCAGTGGGAAAAGACGCACAAGAAAGAAATGGACGAGTGCAGCAAGCAGGCGGGCTGGAAGTAGTCGCGACTACTCCCCCGCGGTGATGGCGCGGTGGCGGAGGGCGTGGTCGGCGATGACCAGCGCGGCCATGGCCTCCACCATCGGCACCGCGCGCGGGAGCACGCAGGGGTCGTGGCGGCCCCGGCCGATGATCGTGGTGTCCTCGTGGTGGATGCTCACCGTGCGCTGCTCGCGCATGATCGTGGCCGTCGGCTTGAACGCGACCCGGAAGTGGATGGTCTCGCCGTTGGTGATGCCGCCCTGGATGCCGCCCGAGCGGTTCGAGCGCGTGCGCACGCGCTGGTCGTCCATGTAGAACTCGTCGTTGTGCTCGGAGCCGCGCAGGTCGGTGCCGGCGAAGCCGGAGCCGATCTCGAACCCCTTGCTCGCGGGCAGGCTCATCACGGCCTTGGCGAGGTCGGCCTCCAGCCGGTCGAACACGGGCTCGCCCCAGCCCGGCGGACAGCCGCGCACGGCGCAGCTCACGATCCCGCCCAGGGAGTCGCCGTCCTTGCGCGCGGCCTCGACGGCGGCGATCATCCGGGCGGCCACGGCGAGATCCGGGCAGCGGATCGGGGTGGCGTCGACCTGCGCGCGGGTCACGCCTTCCCGATCGCAGTCGGCGGTCAGCGCGCCGACCTTCGACACCCACGCCACCACCGTCACCCCGAAGCGCTCGGCCAGGAGCTTGCGCGCGATGGCCGCCGCGGCCACGCGGCCCGCGGTCTCGCGCGCGCTGGTGCGGCCGCCGCCGCGCCAGTCGCGGACCCCGAACTTCGCGTCGTAGGTGTAGTCGGCGTGGCTCGGGCGATACTTCTCCCGCACCTCGCGGTAGTCGCCGGGGCGCATGTCCTCGTTGGGGATCACCAGGCTGATCGGGGTGCCCAGGGTCTGGCCGTCGAAGACCCCGGAAAGGATCTTGACGGTATCCGATTCCTTACGCTGGGTGACCAGCGCGCTCTGCCCGGGCGCGCGCCGGTCGAGGTCGGGCTGGATGTCGGCCTCGGAGAGGGCCAGCCGCGCCGGGCACCCGTCGACCACGGCGCCGATGGCCCCGCCGTGCGACTCCCCCCACGTGGTGACCCGGAACAGATGCCCCCAGGTGTTGCCCATGCGCTCAAGATAGCATTCACCCCGCGCTATACTGAGCGGGCGTTTTTCGAAACTGTGCGCAGCGACGACACGCCAGGAGGGTGACGACGGTGAAGAACGCGGCGATGGGCAAGCGGATCGCGTTCGTGCAGGCGTGCTGGCACCGGGACATCGTCGACCAGGGCCGCGACGCGTTCGTGGCCGAGATGCGGCGCCACGGTATCGGGCCCGAGGGAATCGACCTCTACGAAGTCCCCGGCAGCCTCGAGATCCCGCTCCAGGCCAAGCTGCTGGCCAAGACCGGCAGATACTCGTCGATCGTGGCCGCAGGCTTCGTGGTCAACGGCGGCATCTACCGCCACGAGTTCGTGGCCCAGACCGTGCTCGACGCGCTCATGCGCATCCAGCTCGATACCGACGTGCCGATCATCTCGATGGTGCTCACGCCCCAGAACTTCCACGAGCACGAGGCCCATCAGGAATTCTTCCACGAGCACTTCAAGGTCAAGGGCGCCGAGGCGGCCGTGGCCTGCGTGAAGACGCTGGAGAACCTCAGCAAGGTCATGGTCTGACCCTGGCGCTCCCCGCCGGGCTTCGCGCGCTGACCGAGCGCGACTATCGCCGGTACTTCGCCGGCACCATCGTCGGCCAGACCGGGACGTGGATGCAGAGCGTGACCCAGTCGTGGCTCGTGCTCGAGCTCACCGGCTCGCCGTTCAAGCTCGGCCTGATCTCCACGCTCCAGTCCGGTCCGATCCTGCTGCTCTCGCTCTTCACCGGCGTGCTCGCCGACCGCGTCACCCGTCGCTCGCTGCTCTTCGTCACCCAGGCGGCGCAGGCCTGCCTGGCCGTGACGCTCGGTCTCCTCGCCAGGGGCGGGCACGCCCGCTACTGGCACGTGGCGGTGGTGGCGGTGCTGTGGGGAATCCTGACCGCGATCGACCAGCCCGCGCGCCAGTCGATGGTGATGGAGCTGGTCGGCCGCCGTCACCTGCCGAGCGCGGTCGGACTCAATTCGGTCTCCTTCAACGGCGCGCGCATCGTCGGCCCCGCGCTGGCCGGCGTGCTGATCGCGCGGGTCGGCCTCTCGCCCGGCTTCCTGCTCAACGCGATCGCGTTCGCGTTCTCGATCGGCATGCTGGCCACGATTCCGGGCCGCCGCCCGGTGCCCCGCGCGGACGCCGGCACCTTCGTGGGCGACATGCTCGAGGGCCTCGCCTACGGGCTCCGCACGCCGGCCGTGCGGTTCCTCCTCGTCCTGCAGATCATCCTCAGCTTCTGCGTCTTCAACTTTTCGGTCTACGTTCCCCTGCTCGCGCGCCACGTGCTCGGCATGGGCGCGGAGGGCTTCGGTCTCTTGATGACGTGTCTCGGCGTGGGCGCGCTCGCCGCCGGGCTGACGCTGGGCGGCATCGGCGTGCTCCGCCCCGCGTTCATCGCGTGGGCGCTGATGGTCGCGTGCGCCGGTCTCGTGGGCCTCGGGCTCACCCGCGCGCTGTGGCTGGCCGCGCTGGTGCTCGCCATCACCGGCTTCTCAGGCACCATCGTGATGGCCGGCTGCAACACCGCCCTGCAGCTCGGCGCGCCCGACGCGCTCCGCGGCCGCGTGATGAGCCTCTACACGCTCCTCTCGGGCGGCGTCTTCCCGCTCGGCGCCTTCTGGGTCGGCTTCGTCTCCGAGCACTGGGGGGTGTCCCGCGCCTTCCTCATCAACGGCGCGATCGGCCTCGTCTCCGTGAGCGCGCTGCTGCTCTGGCGGCGGTGGCGCGCCTCCGACCTGAGCGCCTGGCGTCGACGCGGCTGAACGCCGGGCAGGGTCGAGGAGCCGTCTCAGACGGACGTCGCCAGCCCGACCGGCCACGCACGCCCGGCCGCTTCGATCGATGCCATCAGATCCGAGTCGACGCGGTACCCCGCGGTCAGCAGGGCGCCGACCTCTCGCTGCCACATCGTGAGCCAGCGGTCCTCGTGACGCGCCTCGACCTCCAGCACGATGGCCTGGGCGACGGTTCGGCTCCGCGGCGCGTCGTCGAAGAGGACTGGTCTCCCGACGGCGACGAAGCCGAGATCCCCGAGGAACCGGAGGCCGGGGAAGTCCGGCTCCACCGCCGCGGTGGCGATCGAGGCGCCGAGCGTCCGCAGTCTCAGCACGGTCTCCAGCATGGCCAGCCGGTAGATGCCGAGGCGGCGCGCGGGCGGCGCCACCACCCCACGCGTCAGCTCGGCGACCTCCGCACCGCGCGGCAGCGGCGCCGCGTTCCGCGACCACGTGGCGAGGATCGACGGCTCGCCCATGGTGATGCGCACCATGCCGGCGGGGAGCGCGTGCCGATGCACGATCACGTGACGGCTGCGTTCGTCGAACTCGTCGCCAGCCGCCGCCCCCGCGCGGGCCACCCAACCGGCCCGCAGCGTCTCCATGGCCACGCTGAATTCCGACACCAGTCGAACGGTGAGGCGGGTGAGGGAGTCGCCGTTCATGATCACCTCCGCGTGGCCGACAGGGTCAGGCAGTGTCCCTGGTAGGCGGGCCGGGATTGCACGCCCTTGAACTCGAGGTCGCTGAGCCACTCCCGGACGTTCTCGGCCCGATAGCCCTCCTCGAGCGCCGCTCGGAATGCCGTGTTCACCCGCTTGACGACGTCCCACTGCTCGGCCAGCGCGGGCAGGCGGCCGGCGTGACGAAGCTCACGCTCGGTCTCCTCGAGGACGCGCGGGAGGTTGAAGCTCCGCGACGGTTCGGTGACGACGATGACACCTCCCGGCCGCAGCACGCGCCGCGCTTCCCGGAGGACCTTCTCCGGCTGTTCCACCGCGAAGAGCACCAGCAGGATGTTGACGGCGTCGAACGATTCGCTGCGCAGGCACGATAGGTCGGTCACGTCGCGTGTCATGACCTCGAGGCGCCCGTCGTCCGTGGAGCACTTCGCCTGCAGCCGCTCGAGCATCGCCACGTTGCGATCGACCGCGGTGACGCTCGCCCCCTGGTCCAGGAGCCGGCACGTCACGTTGCCGGTGCCGGCGCCCAGATCGAGCACGGCCTTGCCGGGCGCGGGCTTGAGCAGCCGGCAATGGGTCGCCACGGTCTCCACGTAATTGGGCAGGGTCAGGAGCACCGCATCGTAGGCGTCCGCATAGCGCGAGAAGAGCAGATCGAGGTTGGGTCCGGGCTTGGGCACCTTGTAGATCCCCCGCGTGTCGATCCGGACGTGACGGGAGACGTCGATGTACACGACCCGGGTGAGGAGGCGATGCTCGATCTGCTCGCGCATGAGGATGGCGGGCAGGAAGGCCCGGTGAAAGTAGGCGGGGTTTCGGTGCTTGGTGAGGAAGATCGGCACCTCGGCGTACAGCGGCTCCGGGGCCACGCTGAGGACGTCGGCCTGGGCGTAGAGACGGTTCTGCTCCTTGACGAAGGCCTCGTGCTGGGCCTCGTCCATCAACGAGCGGAGGTGCTCGATCAGGTCTTCGGGCGACATGCCGACCAGGTGCGTCCGGGGCAGGTCGAAGAGATCGGCCGTCTCCTGGGAGGCGTCGCCGATGCTATGGTCCTTGACCTCGACGTCGCGGAGGTCCAGCTCGACGGTGGCCGTGGGCCGAAGGTCGCCCCAGCCGAGATCCTTGGTCTCGCGCGCCGTCATCATCTCGACCACCGCGTCCACCGTCTGGCCGATCGCGTCGGGGGACATCGAGGTCGGGTTCTCGGGCAGCATGATCGTCCGCCGGTTGAGGAGGTCGAACGGGAGGTCGCCCTGGGGGGCCAGGATGACGAGGGGCTTTCCCGTGGCCAACCGATAGCCGACTTCCACCATCACGTTGGGGTTCCAGGGCCGCGTCCCCAGGTACGCCACCACGTGATCGGCCGCGAACAACGCGTTCGAGATGTCGGCCCAGACGTCCGCCCCCTCCTGCTCCAGCGGATGCACCACCAGACAGCGCGGCAGGAGCCGCTGGCACGCGGGCGCGATCAGCTGGCGAAAGATCCAGTCGGACAGCCGTCGCGTGTCGCTCTCGGGCTCGCCGAGCGGCGTGATCACGAAGCACCGGCGGGTCCCGGGTGGGAGGGACCGGCACGCCTCGTGGCCGGCGATGGTCTCGGCCGGCAGGTAACGCGCCCGCACCCGCGGCGCCAATTGCCGATGGAGCGGCCGCGCCAGGATGGTCTCGCCGGGGGCGGCGGCGTTCACCAGCTGCGACGCCGGGAGAACGTCGCCGGCCACGCCGGCCTGCCAGCGGTCGACGGCGCGGTCCACCGCCAAGCTGTGCAGCCGGCCCGCGGCCCGGTGAGCGTGGGTGGCGCTCGGGGTCTCCAGCAGAATGAGGTCGCCGGCCACGGACAGCTTGTCGACGAGGCCTTGGAGGCGACCCTCGAGACCGTCCCGGAGCTCCTTCATGTCCGGAATCGTCGCCGGCGCCGACCCCGTAGGCTTGACCGCCATCATGACCGTCATGGCACCCCTCCTGAGCGGACGTCACGCTCGTTCTCGTTCGTCCGCGCGCGTCGACAGGGGCAAGCGGCGTGCCACGCCGAGACACCCCAGAATCGTGGGCTTTGACAGAACGGTCGATGTAAAGACCTAAGAATACTCAACGACCACCACCACCAATCAGTGAGCAGTGGCCGGTGTGTGAGCAGTGGCCGGTGATCAGGTGGGCGAGAGGGGGCCTCCCGAGGGCCGCTTGGCGTCGACGAGGATGAACGCGACGAGGCAGGCGGCGTCGCTCCGGTTGCTCCACGCGTGGTTGGTCCCGCGCTGGATCAGGCAGTCGCCGGCGCGCATGAGCGTCTCACCGCCGTCCATGACGGCCCAGATCTCGCCGGACAGCACGATCGCGTAGTCGACCGAGTGCGTGCGGTGCATGCCAGGGTGCCGCGAGGGGGAGGGATCGAGCGCCTCGCCGGCCCCGATGGCCTCGAACGCCTTCACGCGATCGAACGTCCCCGCGATCTGCGCGTCGGGCGGAAACTCCACGACGCGGAAGATCGTGCCCCGCGGCGGCGGCTCCAGCACGATCGTGCGCGCCGCCGGATCGCCGGCCACGGTGTTGTCGGCGGGCGCGTCGTGAGTGACCCACAGATCCGTCATCCCGAACGCCGGCGAGTCGGAGATCGCGATCGTGTTCGGCGACGGCCCGTCGCTCGCTATGATGGACCTCCCCTGCGCGTCGTGTCCCGTGATCACCCGTCGAATCGGTTTCAGCATATCGATCGATTCCTCCCCTCGAGGAGCTGGCTGCACATCATTCTGCTTGACAACGGCTGGGGGAGAGCCCATAGATGCGCGCTGGGGGAATTGGGCGGCGGACGAGGGGTCTCAGTCCGTTCCGAGGAGGACGCCCAATGCGAACGCATCAGAACTTCCTGCGGCTGACGTGGCGACTGTGGATCGGGCTCCTTGCCGTCGGCATGGTCGAGGGGTTCGGCTGCCACGCGGCCGAGGCCCAGGCCTTCGGCCGCGCCCAGATCACCAACACCACGGGGGGAGTGAACAGCGAACCCTCGATCAACGCGACCGGCACTCGGATCGCTTTCATCTCCACCCGCGACCTGACCCCGGGCAGCCCCGGCAACGCCGATGGCAATTCGGAAATCTTCCTCTTCGACACCACCACCGGCCTCTTCACCCAGATCACCGCCACCACGGGGGGAACGAATATCGCCCCCTCGATCAATGCGGCGGGCACCCGGATCACCTTCGTCTCCAACCGCGACCTGACCCCGGGCAGCCCCGGCAACGCTGACGGCAATAACGAAATCTTCCTCTTCGACACCACCACCGGCCTCCTCACCCAGATCACCAACACCACGGGGGGATTGAATAACGCCCCCTCGATCAACGCGGCCGGCGGCCGGATCGCCTTCTTCTCCAACCGCGACCTGACCCCAGGGAGCCCCGGCAACGCCGATGGCAATAACGAAATCTTCCTCTTCGACACCACCACCGGCCTCTTCACCCAGATCACCGCCACCACGGGAGGATTGAATAACGATCCCTCGATCAACGCGGCCGGCACCCGGATCGCCTTTGTCTCCAGCGAGGACCTGACCCCGGGCAGCCCCGGCAACCCCGACGGCAACACCGAAATCTTCCTCTTCGACACCACCACCGGCCTCTTCACCCAGATCACCGCCACCACGGGGGGAGGAGGCAATGGCGCCCCCTCGATCAACGCGGCCGGCACCCGGATCGCCTTCCTCTCCAACCGCGACCTGACCCCGGGCAGCCCCGGCAACGCCGACGGCAATAACGAAGTCTTCCTCTTCGACACCGCCACCGGCCTCTTCACCCAGATCACCGCCACCACGGGGGGAGGCAATAGCGCTCCCTCGATCAACGCGGCGGGCACCCGGATCGCCTTCGCCTCCGATCACGACCTGACCCCGGGCAGCCCCGGCAACGCCGACGGCAATAACGAAATCTTCCTCTTCAACACCACCACCGGCCTCTTCACCCAGATCACCGCCACCACGGGGGGAACGAATATCGCCCCCTCGATCAACGCGGCCGGCACCCGGATCGCCTTCCTCTCCAACCGCGACTTGACCCCAGGCAGCCCCGGCAACGTCGACGGCAATTTCGAGATCTTCGTGGCCAGTCAGGCTGTCCTGGGTGATTTCGACAACGACCTCAAAAAAGACCTGGCCGTCTATCGGTCCGCCACCGGCCAGTGGCTCATCTTCGGCAGCGCCACCGGCTTCGAAGCCGACGTCTTCGGCGGCGCCCCGGACGATCGCCCCGTGCTCGGGGACTTCGACGGCGACGGTCAGACGGATCTGGCCATCTACCGGCCTTCCACCGGACAATGGTTCATCTTCCGCAGCACGACGGGCTTTCAGAGCACGTTCTTCGGCGCCCCCGCCGGGGCCGGTCTCGGCGGCGACATTCCGGTCCCCGCCGATTTCGACGGCGACGGCAAGACGGACCTCGCGATCTACCGACCAGCCACGGGACAATGGTTCATCTTCGGGACCGCCACCGGCTTCCGGACCAGCGTCTTCGGCGCCCCTGCCGCCAGCGGCCTCGGCGATATCCCGATCCCCGCCGATTTCGACGGCGACGGCAAGGCCGATCTCGCCGTCTACCGGCAGTCCACCGGACAGTGGCTCATCTTCGGGAGCGCGACCGGCTTCCAGACGCACCTCTTGGGCGGCCCCGCCTCCAGCGGCTTCCGAGACATCCCGGTCCCCACCGATTTCGACGGCGACGGCAAGGCCGATCTCGCCATCTATCGGCAAAGCACCGGACAATGGTTCGTCGTCGGCAGCACCACGGGCTTTCAGACAAACCTGTTCGGCGGTGCCGCGGACGATACGCCGGTCCCTGGAGACTTCGACGGCGACGGCAAGGCCGACCTGGCGTTCTTCCGGAATTCGACGGGCGAGTGGTTCGTGCTCCGGTCCCTCGATGGGCAGACGCAGACCGTCGTGTTCGGAGGTCCCGGCGACCTGCCGTTGCCATAGCCAGGGCCGTCACAGCGCCTTCGCCTTGACAATCGAGCGGTAGCCGTCCATAGATTGTGTCGCGCCGGGGGCGGCGGCTGACCAGGATTCTCCTTCTAACGCGGAGGACGCGCGATGCGGCGAGAGCGTACGTGGCGGCCCTTGACGTGGCGCATGTGGATCGGGCTGCTGTTGCTCGGCGCGCTGGCGGCCATCGACTGCCGCCGGGCCGAGGCCGACGCCTTCATCCGTACGCAGATCACCGACACCCTCGGGGGCGTCAACTCCCAGTCCGCCTTCGATGCCGCCGGCATCCGCATCGTCTTCGTCTCCGACCGTGACCTGACTCCAGGGAACCCCGGCAATGCCGACGGCAATACCGAGATCTTCCTCTACAACACGTTCACCCGCGTCTTCACCCAGATCACCAACACCGTCGGGGGATCCATGAACTCACCCTCGATCAACGCCGACGGAACCCGGATCGCCTTCATCTCCAACCGTGACCTGACCCCGGGCAACCCCGGCAATGCCGACGGCAACAGCGAGCTCTTCCTGTTCGACACCACGTCAGGCCTGTTCACTCAGATCACCAACACGGTGGGGGGTCTCAACGCCCAGCCCTCGATCAACGCCACCGGCACCCGGATCGCGTTCACGTCAGACCGCAACCTCACCCCGGGCCTCCCCGGCAACGTCGACGGCAACACGGAGCTCTTCCTCTTCGACACGACGTCAGGCCAGTTCATCCAGATCACCAACACCACGGGCGGTCTCAACGCCCTGCCCGCGATCAACGCCGCCGGCACCCGGATCGCGTTCACCTCCAACCGCGACCTGACTCCGGGCAGTCCCGGCAACGCCGACGGTAACACCGAGATCTTTCTCTTCGACACCACCACCGCCCACTTCACCCAGATCACCAGCAGCACAGGGGGCTTCAACACCCAGCCCACGATCAACGCCAGCGGGACGCGGATCGCCTTCTCCTCCGACCGCGACCTGACTCCGTTCCGGAACAGCGACCGGAGTGGGGAGATCTTCCTGTTCGACACCGCCACCGGCGTCTTGACCCAGATCACCGACAACATTGGCGGACTCAACTCTGCCCCCTCGATCAACGCCGACGGCACGCGAATCGCGTTCCTCTCCAACGTCAATTTCACTTCGGCCCAACCCGGTAACCCCGACCACAGCCCCGAGGTCTTCCTGATCGACACCACCACCGCCCTCCTCACCCAGATCACCAACACCTCCGCCGCCTCGCCCATTGCGGTGGTGTTCAGCTCGATCTCGATCAACGCCGCTGGGACCCGGATCGCCTTTGCATCCAACCGCGACGTGGCCCCGGGCAATCCCGGCAACGCCGACGCCAACTTCGAGATCTTCCTGGCCAGCCATCGGTCGGTCTTGGGAGATTTCGACGGTGACCTCAAGAAGGATCTGGCCGTCTATCGGCCGACTACCGGGGAGTGGTTCGTCTTCGGAACCGTGACCGGCTTTCAGGCCTACCTCTTCGGCGCCGGTGGGGACATCCCGGTCCCCGCCGACTACGACGGCGACGGCAAGGCGGACTTGGCCGTGTATCGGCCGGCCACCGGAGAGTGGTTCATCTTCGGGACCGCGACCGGCTTCCAGAGCAGACTCTTCGGCGCTCCCGCCTCCAGCGGCCTCGGCGACAGACCCGTCCCCGCCGACTTCGACGGCGACGGCAAGGCCGATCTCGCCGTGTATCGGCAGGCGACCGGAGAGTGGCTCATCTTCGGAACCGCGACCGGTTTCCAGACCCGATCGTTCGGCGCTCCCGCCTCCAGCGGCCTCGGCGACACACCCGTGCCCGCCGACTTCGACGGCGACGGCAAGGCCGATCTCGCCGTGTATCGGCAGTCCAGCGGAGAGTGGCTCGTCTTCGGGACCGCGACCGGCTTCCAGAGCAGACTCTTCGGCGCTCCCGCCTCCAGCGGCCTCGGCGACAGACCCGTCCCCGCCGACTTCGACGGCGATGGCAAGGCGGATCTCGCCATCTACCGGCAATCGACGGGCGGATGGTTGGTCCTCGGCAGTACCACCGGTTTTCAGCAGAACCAGTTCGGGGGTGGGCCCAGCGACATCCCCGTCCCGGGAGACTACGACGCTGACGGCAAGGCCGACCTCGCGATTTATCGGCGTTCGACTGGCGAGTGGTTCGTGCTCCGGTCCCTCGACGGGCTGACGCAGACAGCCGTATTTGGGGCTCCCGGCGACGTGCCGGTTCCGTAGCCTGCGCCGGAACCGCCGCCGGGCGCGCGGCGCGAAGCGTTCGCCCGCGTCTCAGCTGGCGAAAATGCGGTCGTACCGGCCGTACTCGCGGGCGGCGTCCATGAACCACTGGACGCACTGCGGGTTGGCCTGGGGCGGCAGCTCGCACGACGTGGACAGCACGAAGCGCGAGCGCTTGCCCACGGTGTCGATGCAGCGCTTCACCTCGGCCTCGATCTCTTCCTTGGTCGCGCGCTCGAAGATCGTCACGTCGACGTTGCCGATGGCGACCACGCCGCGCTCATTGCCGAGCGTGACCAGCCTGTCGAGCTGGTCGACGTGCAGGGCGGGGTCGGCCTGCTGGTCGAGGTCGATGGTGACGGCGACGAAGCCGACGTCGACGAGGTCCTGGTGGATCTGGTGGGTCGTCCCGCAGATGTGGATGGTGGTCCCGACCTTCTTGGCCTTGAAGTAGTCGACCAGATCCTGGTGGTAGGGCTTGATGAACTCGCGATACGTGTCGGGCCCCACCAGCGAGCACGAGGCGGTGGGATCGGAATAGCTCAACCCGATCTTCGTCGACAGCACCGCGTCGCCCACGCGCTTGGCGTACTCGGTGGCGAAGCGCATCAGCTCGTGCACGAACTGGGGATCGTCGATGGTGTCGAGGCAGAACAGCTCGGGGTTGCGCATGAGCATCGCGATCGTCCACGGTCCCACGTTGACCGAGCCGAGCGGGCTCGGCACCTTCGCCGCCGACAGCGCCTGGCACTGCTCGAGGAACGCGGGCAGCCGCCCGTCCCGGTACGGATCGGGGATCTCCAGCCGGGCCAGCAGGCCCTTGTCGTCCTGGAGCACGTGACGGTCGATCGAGGGCACCACGTAGTCCGAGTACTTGACGTGGCAGCCGATCGCCTCCGCTTCCTTGGCCAGATCGTTGAACGCGATCATGATGTCCGGCTGATAGCGCTCGTAGTAGTTCAGCATGGCCTTGACGGCCTTCTTGGGATTCGTGCAGTACTCCTCGATCGACAGCCCGTCGAGACAGCCGGCGAAGGAGCCGGCGATCGGATACGCCGGCACCCGGTCCGCGAACTGGCCCTTGTAGGCGGCGACCACCCGGTCCCGCGCGCTCACCGTCGTAGAATCCATGGCGACCCGACCTTAACAGAGGAGCCCGCGCATGATCAAACCGTACACCGCCGTCGGTCTCGTCCCCACCGTCCGAGGCATCCGGAAGCGCCAGGACATCCGGATCAACCTCGAGCACCTGCACCACCTGGTGAAGGCGGCGTCGTGGCTGTCCGCCCTGGACATCCCGGTGAGGCTCATCGCCTTTCCGGAGGGCGCGCTCCAGGCCTTCAACGACGAGGTGCTCGACCTCGACCACGTGACGTTCGCCCGGGAGTGCGCGATCGACATCCCGGGCGAGGAAACCGAGGAGCTGGGAAAGATCGCGCGGGAGTACAACGCGTTCGTCATCGCCCAGGCCAAGGCGCGGCATCCCGATCTGAAGGACCGGTTCTTCAACGTCGGCTTCATCATCAACCCGCGCGGCAAGGTGATCCTCAAGCACTACAAGGTCTCGCCGCTGTTCCCGGTCGAGCACTCCGTGTGTCCCCACGACGTCTACGACTGGTGGATCGAGAAGTACGGGCGCAACCTCCAGGCGTTCTGGCCCGTGGTCGACACGGAGATCGGCCGGCTCGGCATCATGATGGCCAACGAGGGCAGCTATCCCGAGAACGCGCGGGCCCTGGCCCTGAACGGCGCCGAGGTCGTCTACCGCGCGTCGTACCCCCACCCGGCCACCGGCAACGAGATCTTCGAGATCCAGAGCCGGGCCCGCGCGCTGGACAACAACATGTACGTCGTCGCCCCCAACATGGGGACGTACTACCTCTTCCCCGAGGAGACGACCCCGATCGACACCTTTGGAGGTCGCTCGTTCATCATCGACTACAAGGGCCGGATCGTGGGCCGCCAGGACTACGGCGCCGGCTCCACCTACGTGGGCGGGGTGATCGACATCGAGGCCCTGCGCGACCACCGGGCCCGCGCCCAGTGGGACAACTGGCTGAAGGACCTGCGCACCGAGCTGTACCAGCTCCTCTACGAAAAGCCGATCTACCCCAAGAACCTCTATCTCAAGCGGGCCCCGATGAAGCACAAGGAGTACCGCGACAAGGTCATCAAGCGGCAGATCAAGCTGATGCACGACCGCGACATCTGGAAAAAACCGGAGCGATAGGCTACCCCTGGCGTCGCTTCAGCATTTGCTGGAAGCTTTGCCGGCTGAGCCCGAGGCGCTCGGCCGCACGCGTCTTCGTGCCGCAGTCCCGGAGCGCGTCCTCGATCATCCGGTGTTTGAGCTGCTCGATCGCCCCGGCGAGCGTGCTGGGCCGGGACATGCCCCGCTCGGC
>DATHGT010000025.1:0-21643 GCA_035317605.1 Candidatus Acidiferrum sp.
AAGCTCAGCAGACTGTGGGCGTCGAGCCGCGGGGCCGGACCGAACACCACCGAGAGCAGCGCGTCGTACTTCTTCCACCACGGCTCGGCCTCCGCGAGCATGCGCCGGTGCTCGCGCGAGGCCTGCACGTAGTCCGTGGACTGGAACACGCACGCCGGCAGCACGCGGGCCAGGAAGTCCTCGCCGAAATCGCCGGGCCGCGAGACCAGGTCGCGGGCGTGGATCGAGAAGATCTCCGTCTCCGCGATGGTCACCTTGACGTCGCTGTAGTCGAGCGTCGGGCGGACCCGCACGTCCTCGCACTTCACGCCGAGCGTGCGGAAGGTCGTGACGGCCTCGTCCATCGCGCGCCGGACCTCGTCCGTCTGAGGCACGTCCTGCTCCCACACCTGACGGAGGACGCCGACCTTCATCCCCTTCACGGGCTCCCGGAGCGCGGCGCGATAGCTGGGGATCCTGACCTCGACGCTGCCGCCGTCGCCGGGATCGTAGCCGGCGATGGCTTGCAGCACGATCGCGCAGTCCTCGACCGACCACGCCAGGGGGCCGACGTGATCGAACGTGAACGAGTTGGGAATCACGCCCACGCGGCTCACGAGGCCGGCGCTCGGCATGAGGCCCGCGATCCCGCAGAAGGAGGCCGGCCCGCGGATCGAGCCACCGGTGTCCGAGCCCATGGCGCAGGGCGCGAGTCCGGCGGCCACCGCCGCCCCCGAGCCGCTCGACGAGCCGCCGGTGAAGCGCTCGAGGTCCCACGGGTTGCGAGCGGGCGGCCACGGCAGATCGAAGGACGGACCACCGTGAGCAAACTCGTGCGTCGCCGCCTTGCCGAGCAGGATCGCCCCCGCCTCGTACAGGCGACGGGTGACTGTCGCGTCCTGCGTCGGGATCCGGTCGATGCACACCCGCGAGTGGCCCGACGTGAGAATGCCCCGGGTGTCGAAGATGTCCTTCAGCGCCATCGGGATGCCGTGCATCGGTCCGCGGTAGGTACCCCGCGCGATCTCCCGCTCCGCGGCCCGCGCCTGCTTGCGCGCGAGATCGGCGGTGACGGTGATGAACGCGTTGAGGAGCGGGTCGAGACTCGCGATGCGCTCGAGATACGCGTCCGTCAATTCGAGGGGCGAGAGCTTGCGCGCGCGGATGAGCTTGGACGCTTCGGCCACGGTGAGGAAACACAGCGCTTCGGACATGGACTCCTCCCTGTGCGAACGGTCAGGACGACGCGTCGCGGGCGCAGCGGAAGCCGATGGTGGAGTCGCCGGCCTCCGAGGGAACGTACTTGCGGCTCGAGGCCCGCAGGTGTCGCGGATCGTTGCCGAAGCCGCCGCCCCGGACGACCCGCGCTTCGATGGAGCGGACGTTTTCGCGTCCGTCGTCGGACCGATACGGATACGGCTTGTACACCGTCGACGTCCATTCCCACACGTTACCCGCCATGTCGTAGAGCCCGAAGGGATTCGGCGGGAAGGACTTCACGGCGGTCGTGTGTTCCCAGTCCTCGTGCTGATCCGACCAGTTCAGGTCGTTCGCGTTCGTCGCGGAATAGCGGTTCCCCCAGGGGTACACGGCATCGGCCCGACCGCCGCGCGCGGCGTATTCCCACTCCGCTTCGGTGGGGAGCCGGCCGCCGCCGAATCCACAGAAGGCGCTGGCCTCGTGCCAGCTCACGTACACCACCGGATGGCGCGAGCCGCTCCCCTGGGGCTGAGACGCCAGCCGGACGTTGCCGCCCGGGAGCCAGCGTCCGATGAAGGTCCCCGAGCTGGCCGCGGCGAATCGACGGAACTCGGAGACGGTGACCTCGCTGACCATCATCTCGAAGCCCCGCGGGAGCGCGACCTGGTGCCGTGGCCCTTCACCGGGCTCGCACTGCCGGTCGTCGGGCGCGCAGCCCATCCAGAACTGGCCGCCCGCGGGGGCGGGAATGGGGGTCCACTCGAGCCTCGCGGCCAGCCCGCGCCGCATGGTGTGCCACGACAGCCCGCTGTAGGTGATGGGAGCGAGGATCATCACCGCCACCGCGAGAGCCACCGCGCCCCTGACGAGTCTCCGCCGAGATTCACGACGGCGGCGCGATTCCAGAATGGGCGGGACCAGCGTGTCGTGACTCAGCTCGTAGTAGACGCTGGCCACCCGCGTGTCGGCGCGGAGGAGCCGCCGCTCGACCAGCTCGCCCAGGGCCGCCTGGCCGAGGTGGTAGGCCCGCTGGATCTCGCCCTCCTCCAGGCTGAGCCGCCGGCCGCTGGCGCTGATCAATCCGTATTGGCACAGCCGGCGGGCGGCGCGCCGGGCGCGCGGCGTGGCGAGCGACGCGATCTGGCGCTCGTAGAAGGACGCGAGGGTGGCGCGCAGGCCGGGCTCGCCGCCCAGCATGTCCCAGGTGATCGTCACGGGCTCGGCGTCCCGGCCCGCGCGGAGCCGGCGCTGGGCGTCGAGCGCGATCTCCTCGGCCCGCTGGCAGACGAGCTGGAGCTGGAACGGCTCGACGTAGGGCTGACTCACCACCGCCTGTCCGGGCTGGCGATAGCTCAAGAATTTCCAGATTCCGTCCAGCGCCTGGGGCGCGTATTGGAACGGCTTCGAAGTCAGGCGCGCGTCGTCGAGACGGGCGGGCTCGACGATGGCCTGACGGGCCTCGCGCTCGAGCAGCGGCCCCAGCCGAAACCGGTTGTCGAGGATCTCGGGGATAGCGGTCGATAGTTCCTCGAGATGTCCCAGGTAGTCCTCGCGCAGCGAGATCAGCACCTTGACGCTGGGCGGGGCGTGGCTCAGTGGCGCCTCCCCGTCGTCGACCGCGCCCGCCGGTCGCACGCCCCGGACCAGGCCGGCGAGCTGGACGATGAACGCCTCGCGCGCCTCGGGCGGCTGGATCGTGAACAGCTCCTCGAACTGGTCGAGGAGGAGCAGCGGGGTGAGCAACATGTCGCCCCGCCAGAATTCGGCCGTCTTGAAACAGTGCCACAGGCTGGACGTCGTGCCGGCCACGTGCTCGATGCCGCGCGCCTTCACCGCCTGCTCCACGCTCTCGTACAGGGTCGCCACGGGGCCGCGGAGGGCGTCGTTGAGCCGGACGGAAATGGGCAGGACGTTCTCGGCCCAGAGCAGCTCCGTGAGTCCGGCGCTGAGCAGCGAGCTCTTGCCCATGCCGGATCTCGCGTAGACCACCACCAGGCGCTGGGCCAAGACCACATCGGCCAGCTCGCGCGTCTCGCGCGCCCGGCCGTGGAAGAGCTTGCGCGACAGCTCGTTGTCGCTGAACGGCGGCGCGCCGGGGTAGCGGCGCGATGGCGCCTCGGCGCCGTTCACGAGACGCGTTCCCGCTGGCGAAGCTGGTAGTCGCGGCGAAGGAGGCTCACGAGCCGCCGCAGATCCGCGTCGTAGTCATCGGCCACGCCGAGGGGCTCGGCCTGGAAGGCCGCGAGGTCCGGCAGGATCTCGCCCGGCTCGATCTGCAGCGGGATGAGGCACTTGAAGGGCGCCCGCACGTGCCCGGCCCGCTTGAGGGCCAGCGCGATCTCCGCGTTGACGTAGCTGTCGATCTTCGCGGCGAGGGCCCGGCTCAGGAGCACCAGCACGTAGTCGCTCCGGCCGATCTCTTGTTCGATCGTTCCATCCCAGTGGTCGCCGCCTTCGAGCCGCGCCTTGTCGAGCCAGGTGTCGAATCCGGCGCCCTCGAGCCCCTCGAAGAGTCGCTTGGCGCGGGCGGCGTCCTCGCTGGCGTAGCTGATGAACACGCGGGGCCGCGCCGCGGCGGGGGCGGACGGCGCCGCGGCCACCGCGCCGCCGCTGGCCTCGAAGCGCTGCCGGAGATCCTCGACGAACGCCGCCACCGGGGCGTCATAGAGCGTGATCTTTCCGCGCTCGTAGAACAGCACGGTGTCGTCGGGCCGTCCGCCGGCCGCGCCCCCCTCCTCGACGGCGAGCGACCGATCGTCGCGGTTGATCTTGAGCGCGTGCAGGAGAACCCGAAGGTACTGCTGACGCAGCCCCGCGCCCAGGAACAGAAACGTGGTGTCGCGCTTCTGGAGATGGGCCGACACCGCGTCGGGCAGACCCGGGCGCTGGGCCAGCGTCCGCTCCAGCAGCTCGAGCACGTCGCGCTCGGTCAACACCAGCGACGGCGGCTCGGCCACGATCCCGTGCAAGTGGTAGACGAGGGGAGCGGCGGGGTCGTTGGCGAAGGTCACCGGAGGATTGGCGCCACGGAAGTGATAGCGTCCGACCTCCACGCGCTTGCCGCTCGCCCGCAGGGCCTCACCCAGACGCGGCCCCTGATCGGTGGTGACGACCAGGGGAAACGGCAGCGTGGCGATCCGCGCCTCGACCGCGTCGCTGGCCAGCGCGGGCACGTGCTCGTGGAACCGCGCGACCTCGCGCTCGAGATCGCTGCGGCCGAAGCGGGGATCGTCCTCGAGCTGCTGGGCCACCGCGGGCAGGCTCTGGCCCAGCACGGGGCGACCTTCGTCGCGCAGGAGATCGCCGAGGTGGCGAGCCAGCGCGGCCGTCGGGGGCTCGGCGCCCGCGTCGAGGTCGGGACCGGTGAAGAGCACCGATCGGCCCCGGCGCACGTTCCACAGGAGATTTTCCCAGTCGCGCTCTCTCAACTCGGCCCGCAGTATAGGCCATGAGGGCTCGATGAGTTACCATGCGGCGCATGCCCACTCCGAGTCTCCGCATCGACAACGCGCGCTACCTGCTGACCCTCGACCGCGAGCGCCGCATCGTCGCGGGCGGCTCGATCCTGGTGGAGCACGGGCGCATCGCCCGCGTCGGCAAGGCCGCGGAGCTGGCCGGCGCGCCGGCCGATCGCGTGATCGACGCCCGCCACTTCGTGGTCACGCCGGGGTTCGTCAACGGGCACATGCACATCAGCTACGGTCACGTCGTGCGCGGCATCTTCCCGGACGACGTGGGCAGCCCCCTGCCCCACGTGTTCAAGCTCCAGATGGCCATGACCGAGGAGGAGGAGCACGCCTCCACGCTGCTCGGCCTCGTGGAGATGCTGCGCAACGGCACCGTGTGCTTCGTCGATCCGGGCAGCACGAAGTTTCCGGACGCCTGTCTGCAGGCGTACGAGGATTCGGGCATCCGCGTGATCCTGGGCGACTGCGTGAGCGATCGGGAGGCGCCGTTTCCGCTGCCGCGCTATGCCGCGGCCGAAGCCGTCAACCGCACCGCGAAGTTCCTGGAGAAGTGGCACGGGCGCCTGGACGGACGCGTGCGCGCGTGGGCCATGCCGTTCTCGCCGGAGACGTGCAGCGTCGAGCTGCTGCAAGCGCTCAAGCGTCTGGCCGATCAGCACGGGACCTCGCTGACCCTGCACCACGGCAGCGGTCCGACGGCGCGCCGCGAGTATCAGGCCAAGCACGGCGTGCGCCCGACCGAGTGGCTCGAGTCGATCGGGGTGGCCGGGCCGAACGTCGTGCTCGCCCACGTGCTCGGCATCGACGACGCCGAGGTCGATTGCATGGCCCGCACGGGCATGACCGCCGCGATGTGTCCGGTCACCGCCGCCAAGGGCGGCCGCGGCATTGCGGAGAACGGACGCCTGCCCGAGCTGCTGGCCAAGGGCGTGAAGGTCGCCCTCGGCTGCGACTCGCCCAACAACTCGAATCACCTCGACCTCGTGCGCGCGCTCAACATGGCGGCCATCCAGTACAAGGACGCGCGCGGAGACATGCGTCAGATCCCGGCCGAGCAGGCGCTCGAGCTGGCCACCCTCACCGGCGCCCAGGCCCTCGGCGTGGGCGACGACATCGGCTCGATCGAGCCGGGCAAGAAGGCCGACCTCGTGCTCTTCGACACCCAGCGGCCGGAGTGGCAGGCGCTGTTCAACCCGGTCAACAACCTCGTCTACAATGCGGACGGCCGCAGCGTGCACACGGTGATCGTCGACGGGCGCGTCGTGGTCGACGCCTACCGCCAGACGTTCGTGGACGAGCCGCGGCTCTACGCGAAGGTGCAGGAGATCGGCGAGCGGTTGCTGGCGCGCACGGGGGTGAGCTATCCGCGCTCGCGGTGGCCGATCGTTTGATTCCGACGATGCGATGTCTGGAGGGTGCTCGATGACGCGTCTCCTGCTGGTCGCCGCGCTCGTGCTGCTGTCGGGCTGCTTTCCGCCCCCCAAGCAGCAGAGGGCGACGAATGCGCCTTCGACGTCGCGCCCGGACCTGCCGCGGATCGTCCACCGGGTCGTGCTGATCTCGCCGCAAGGGCTGGGCACCATCGAGCTGAGGCAGGAGAGCCAGGTGCAGGGCACGGTGGAGACGCCGGTGTACAAGGCGTACGGCGGCATCGTCGTCTCCGACGACGTGGCCAACTGGCGCTTCACCTACATCAAGACGAGTCTCGAGGGCCCGGGCGGGGCGCCGGGCGAATGGGTCGACGGGCTCCACGCGATGTCGGTCATCCTGGCCAACGTCACCCGCGGCGATCTGGAGATCGACTGGGAGCGCAGCACGTTCGTCGACGCCAGCGGCCGGGCGCAGCGGGTGATCCATCGCGGCATACAGCTCAACCAGCGGACGGCCCAGATGCTGCCGTCGACGGTCGCGGCCGGGGCTGTCCTCAACGAGTTCGTGTTCCCGGGCGACGGCATCGGCTTCAACGCGCCGGGACGGGCCAGCGTGTGGAACTCGCCGGCCGTGCTCGAGCGCCTGAGGCCGGGCGCGGAGTTCTCGATCGTGCTGATGGTCAAGAGCGGCGCCACCCCGGCGCCGCGCACGTTCAGGTTCTCGGTCATCCCGCCGCCGGCCCCCGCGACGCTGGCGCCGGCCGCGCCAGCGCCCCCGGCCGCGCCAGCGCCTGGTGACGCGAAGTGAAGTAGCTCCACCTCAACGACGAAGGGAGATCATCATGCCGACCATCGAACACCACGGAGCCACCATCTATTACGAGGAATTCGGCCAGGGGTTCCCGATCCTCACGTTCGCCCCCGCGGGCCTCGCGTCGACCATCGCGGTGTGGAGTCAGCCCTCGGCGCCCATCAACCCGACAACCGAGTGGGCGAAGAACTTCCGGGTGATCGCGATGGATCAGCGCAACGCCGGCGGCCGCTCGCGCGCGCCCATCACCGCGCAGGACGGCTGGCCCAGCTACGCGGCCGATCACATCGCCGTGCTCGACCACCTGAAGATCGACAAGTGCCATCTCTACGGCCAGTGCATCGGCGGCTCGTTCATCTTCAGCATGCTCAAGGCCCAGCCCGACCGCATCGCGTCCGCAGTGCTGGCCCAGCCCATCGGCCGCGTCGGGGCCATGCCGGCCACCCGCGCCGCCCGCTTCGAAGCGTGGGTTCAGACGCTCACCGATCACCCGGAAGCGACGCCCGAAGTGCTCGACGCTTTCTATCGGAACCTCTACGGGCCCGGCTTCGTCTACAGCGTCGACCGAGCATTCGTGTCGACCGTGCGAACCCCGTGCATGGTGCTCGCCGGCAACGACGAGGCGCACCCGCTCCCGATCTCCGAAGAGGTCGCCAAGCTGCTGCCCGTGTGCGACTACATCCCGGAGTGGAAGACCGGCGCGGCGCTCGAGGCGGCGCGGCCCCGGGTCAAGGAGTTTCTGGCCAAGCACACGCCCACCAAGTAGCGGCTTCCTCGAGGCAGGGGGCGCGTCGCGCCCCCTGCCGGCTCCCTATTTCGCCAGTGCGTCCCGCATGCGCGCCAGCGCGGAGCCGTACACGTGATCGGGCCGCAGGATCATCGCCACGCGCTTGTCGGCGTCCGCGATCTTGTCGTACTCGTCCCAGTCCCGGCTGCGCCGCCGGGTGGTCGCGCTGAAGATGTATCGGCGCGCCAGGCGGAGCTTCTCGGGATCGGTATTCCCGGAGTGGATGAGCTCCGCCCGCCCCTCGAACACCAGGAACCCTGACCACCAGTCGACGTGGGAGATCAGGACCGAGCAGCGCGGATCGCGGAGCAGGTTCTTGAACTTCATCCGGTTCTCGGTGATCGAGATGCCGACGCCGCCCTCGCGCGGATACACCGTCACGATGCTGAGCTGCGGCATCCCGTTCCGCCTGAACGAAGTCAGCACGCCCTGCGGGTTGTCATGAATGAACTGCTCGGTCTGTGGCGCGAACTGGGACGCGATCGGCATGAGACCTCCTATCGCTTCAACTTTGTGGGTGGGGACGAAGAGGTACTTAAGATCCTCTGGCCGCCAGGGGGTCGCGATAGACCTCATCGACCGACAGGGCGACATCGATCGATTCCAAGCGCAGGGTCTCGCCCGGCCCAGCCTCGTCGAGGAACCAGCGGTCTTCGCGACGTCGGTACACTTCGAGGCGCCGCGCCCGCCGCGAGACGAGAACGTACTCGCGGAGCGAGGCCAGCCGGCGGTAGTGAGCGAACTTTTCGCCGCGATCTTCGGCTTCGGTGGCGTCCGACAGGATCTCCACGATGACGACGGGGTTCACGATCGAGTCGGGATCTTCCGGCGCGTGCTCGAGACGGCCGCAGACCACCGTCACGTCAGGGTAAGTGGCCCGGTCAGTGACCGTGATGCGAACGCGCGCGTCCGAGGTGAACACCGAGCACGGCCGGCCGCGGAGAGGGGCCCCGAGTTCGCCGATGACGATCGCGGCCAGCCGCGCATGCTCCGGCGTCCCCCCGGCCATCGCGAACACCTCGTCGCGCAGGTATTCGTGCTTGATCTCGCTCGTCCGCTCGAGCTCGAGGTACTCCGCGTAGGACATCCGCGACAGTGCCGCCGGCCGGCTCATGTTTCGTCAGGCTAGCACGACGACCGCGTGGCGATCTCGACGTTCGCCGATCGGGTGATGTCTCAGTTTGAAAGCGGCTCAAGCCGGAGAAGGAGAGCATAGCCGACCTGCCGGCACACGTAGCGCTGCCCGTCTCTACGCCACAGAGCGCCCGATCCCCCTTTCATAGGCCCACAGGATGATATCCACCTCCCCCAAGTGGACCGGCAGCAATCGGCGATCACGGCACACCCTCGGCCAGGACGCTCGAACTGCAGCCGAAAGGGCTGCGACGGGATCCTTTTGGGCGCCGAAGTACCTGTTGGCGATGTCTTTGATCCAGATGTCCGGCTTAAGGAAGGGCGCGCCGAAAAGGTTGCGGAGCAGGAACCAGACATTTGCCTCCCCGATCATCGGGGGGCGTCAAGCGCCACGTACGTACCACGCCAGTCGGCCGGATCTTCGGACTCAGGGTTTCTTGGGAGCGGCAGGGTCGCGCGCTTGAACGTCTCCCATCCCTCCGACGCGACACGGCAACTAACCTCTAACATAGCCGCTACCATCCGACTGTTCAGATCGCGCTTCTTGCTCTGCCACTCCTGGCGAATCAGAGTCTGGTCCCGCCGGATGACTTGAGAAACACAGCCTCGGAAGAGCTTCACCTGCCTTGGGTAGTACTTTATGCGCGTTTCATAGGGTTTCTGGATGGCGCCAACCACCCACAGAAACTGCTTGAGGAACGCCCTCTCACCGAGCCTGTCCCAGCTACGCTGCACGCCGCGCCGGCACACCTCATTCGTTCCCCAGAGCACACCGCCGTCTTCGTCGCGGGCGGCATGCCGGAGCGCCGCCTTGACTGCTGCGGTCAAATACGCTTCAAACTGCGTAGACATTGCTGGTCCTCACGTTCTCACGTCGCCCGAAGCGGGCCTCCCCGAGACCATCGACCGCACGGGCCGACGGCATTTGGGGCGTCATTGGTCCCGAGTATGCCACGACGGCCTGACAGCGACCGGGGTCAGGCTTTAGACTGATGCACAACCGCCGACCAGTGGAACTTGACGCTCCCCCTGTTGGTCATCCAAAATGACCAGCAGAGAGGTGGGGCATGCACCAGTTCAACGTCGCCGAGGCGAAGGCGCGACTGTCACAGCTCGTCAGGAAGGCGCTAGACGGCGAGGACGTGGTCATCGCCAAGGACAACAAGCCTCTCGTCAAGCTGGTGCCGGTCAAGCGCACCGCGAGCCGCCGGCGCCCTGGCTCGGCCAAAGGCCAGGTGACCATGTCCAAGGACTTCGGCGAGCCCCTGGAGGATTTCAGGGAGTACCGCTGAGTGCGACTACTGCTGGATTCTCATACCTTTCTCTGGTGGGTGCGGAACGATCCCGCCCTGCGACGACGTGCTCGAACGTTGATCGCGGACGTCGGAAACGAGTGCTACGTCAGCCACGCCAGCGTCTGGGAGATGGCGATCAAGGCGTCGCTGGGCAAGCTGACGCTTCCCTCGACGGCCGAGCGATTCGTGGTCCACCAGTGTGAAATCAACGGCTTCCATCTGCTGCCCATCACCCTCGCTCACATCGGCTTGGTCGAAATGCTTCCGTTTCACCACCGGGATCCGTTCGACCGGCTGCTTGTCGCCCAGGCGCGACTCGAGGGCATGACGCTCGTTTCCCGCGATCCCGCGCTCAAGAACTACGGCATCTCGATCGTGTGAGTGTGGGCCGGCACCACGTACGGGCCTTCGGGGACGAACGCGACGTGGGGGTCGGCGTGGCGGGCCATGCTGTCGGCGATGGCTGACGTGAGGTCGGTGACACGGTCGACGCCCGTGAGAATCACGTCTTCCTCGCTGAGGCCGTCGGTGTAGAGCCGCACGCGGCCGACGCGCATGGGCCGGAGTTGCATCTGAGTTTGCCATTCGTCGATGTCGGCGTGGGGCTTGCCGGCGATGCTGGCGTCGAAGCCTTCGGGACCCAGTTCGACGAGACGGCGCTGGGCTTCGACGTAGTGCTTCGAGCCCAGACCTTCCGAGCACGCGGAGGCGACGATGAGATCGCCGCCCGGCTCGAGGATGTCGACGGGGCCGACCATGCCCTTCACGGTCTGGTAGTAGGTCTTGTCGAGAGGATAGCCGGCGGCGCTGGTGACGACGGTGCGGAAGCGGCGGCTCACCGGCACCTGCGCGTAGCGACGGGCGAAGGCCACGGCGTCGAGGTGGCTCGCGACGACCTCGCCGAAGTTCACGAAGGCCAGACGGCGCTGGTCGTCGATCACGGTGTTGAGCGCGAGCGCGCCGCCGAGCATCTCGACGATCGCGCGCTGCTCCTCGTGCAGCGGGTTGCCGTCGAGCACGCAGTTGGTCGCGCGCGGGTGACCCATGAACGTGGAGTTGTGGAACGTCGTGATGGTCTCGGCGTGGGCCACGCCGGGCGCGATGACCTTGCGGCCGCCCGACCAGCCGGCCATGAAGTGCGGCTCCACCAGGCCGGTGGCGATCTTGAGGTCGGCCTCGACCAGGCGACGGTCGAGCCGCACCACGGTGCCGCGCGCCGGCGTCCGTCCGACCAGCACGTGATCGCCGTCGTCGGTGGCCACGTGATTGCGCACCTTCACGGTCTCGAGCACCCACGGATCGCCGACTACCTCGGCGATTTCCGCGTCGTCGTTCGCACGGTGCAGGCCGGTCGCGATCAACACCGTGATGCCCTCGCGCGGAAGGCCCGCGTCGAGGAGCGTGCGGATCAGCGCGGGCAAGAACAGCCCGTTCGGCACCGGGCGCGTGATGTCGCAGATCAGCACGCAGGCGGAGCGTTTGCCCCGCGCCAGCTCGCCCAGCGGCGCGCTGCCGACGGGACGGGCCAGCGCCTGCGCGACCGCAGCACGCGGATTGGCCAGCACCGGCATCGCCTGCTTGGCGATCACGGCCGGCACGCAGCCCGCCGGCGGCGTGACCCCCAGCGTGCCGCGGCCGTACAGCAGCTCGATCGTCACCCGCGCGTGCCCGCCGCCGCGCGATCGGTCAGGTCTTTCAGACCGGCCTGGATCCACGGAAAAAAGCTCGTCATCAGCGCGCGCACGCCCATCCCCGTGTAGCGCTCGACGTTGGCGGCGTTCACCAGCATGCCGGCGGTGCGGCCCGCGCCGACGATCCGCCCGAGCGCCGCGTCGATCGTCTGCTGGACCTCCGGGTGATCCATCTTGCCGATGTGGCCCATGGAGGTGGCCAGGTCGTTCGGGGCCACGAAGAAGATGTCGATGTGGTCGACCTTCACGATCTCGTCGAGCTTGCCGATGGCCGCGATGTCCTCGATCAGCACGACCAAGAGGCTCTGGTCGTTGGCGCGCTGGAGATAATCGCCCACGCCGAACCCCTGACGGCTGGTGAACATCCCGCGCTTGCCGAGCGGAGAGAACTTCGCGGCCTCGACGACGGCCTCGGCCTCGGCGCGGGTGTTGACGTGCGGAACCACGATGCCCTGGGCCCCGCGGTCCAGCGTGCGGTAGATCGTCGCGTAGTCGTTGTCCATCACGCGGACGACCGAGGTCATCCCCCACAAATCACATGCCCGGGTCAGATTTCCGAGGTCGGCGTAGTCGACGGCACCGTGCTCGCCCTCCAGCCAGATCCCGTCCGGGCCGAGCGGCCCGAGCTGATCGATCAGGTCCGGATCGTTGGTGCCCGACAGGATGGTAGCCACTTCGCCGGCGGCCAGCTTCTGCTTCACGCGGTTCAGTCGGATCGTCATTCGTCTCTCCTCGAGGTGCTTCGTCAGCGGAGAGTATAGCGTTGACCTCTCCAGCGCGTCGGTGGACCATGGCAGCGGCCGGCGCGCATGATCGGCAGCGGGAGGGGTGGGGGACGCCGCGGCGAAAACCGCCGTACAGCCGACGAACGTGTTTTCGCCGCGGCGTCCCCCACCTCTCCCGCGGCCGCCGCCGACCGGAGGTGACGCATGCAATTCGGTCTCTACAGCTCGATCGCCAACCCCCCGCGCGGCGAGCATCTCGACCGCTCGATCGACGAGGTCATCGCCGAGGCCCAGCTCGCGGAGGCCTGCGGCTTCGACTCCTGTTTCTTCGGCGAGCATCACCAGGACAAGGACGGGTTCCTGCCGTCGCCGCTCATCGTGGCCACCGCGGTCGCCGCTCACACCCGCACCCTGCGCGTGGGCACCTCGGTCATCCTGCTGCCGCTGCACCATCCCGTGCACGTGGCCGAGGACGCGATCACGCTCGATCTCGTCTCCAAGGGTCGCCTGATCCTCGGCGTGGGCGTCGGCTACCAACCCGCCGACTTCAGCGCCTTCAACGTGCCGATGAAGGATCGCGCCGCGCTCTTCGAGGAGGGCGTGGAGATCCTGCGCCGCTGCTGGTCGGGCGAGCGGTTCTCGTTCCGCGGCACGCACTACACGCTGGAAGACGTGCAGATCCGGCCACGCCCCGTGCAGCCGGGCGGGCCGCCGCTGTGGATCGGCGCCAGCGTTCACCCGGCGGCGCGCCGGGCCGGCCGCATCGCCGACGGCTTCGTCGGCACGCCGAGCACGACGCTGGAAAGCGCCAACCGCCTGCTCGACGTCTACAAGGACGCCGCCCGCCAGGCCGGCCGCCCCGCGCGAGTGATCATGATGCGGGATGCGTGGGTCAGCGCGACGCAGGCGGAGGCCGAGGCGGTGTACGGACCTCACGTGCTGGCCGCGTATCGCTACTACTGGGAGCAGCGCCTGGAAGAGTTCCGCCACATCCCGGCCGACGCGGAGTTCACGCTGAAGCTGCTGGCCCCCGACCGTCTGATCGTGGGCGACCCCGAGACCTGCATCCGCGAGTTCCATCGCTGGCACGAGTCCACCGGCGCGGATTACTTCCTCCTGCGCCTCCGCCACGCCCACTCGGGCGGTCCCCCGCACGACAAGATCATGGAAGCGATCAAGCTCTTCGGCGACCGCGTGCTGCCCCACTGCCGCTGACGCGCTCGCCATGGCCCGCAACGTCGAGATCAAGGCGCGGATCGAGAGCGTGGAGGCGCTGTTGCCGCGGGCGGCGGCGCTGGCCGATCAGGGGCCGATCGAGATCGTGCAGGACGACACGTTCTTCGCCTGCGCGATCGGACGGTTGAAGCTCCGCGCGTTCTCGGCCACGGACGGGCAGCTGATCTTCTACCGGCGGCCCGATCAGGCCGGGCCGAAGGAATCGTTCTTCCTGATCTCGCCGACGTCGTCGCCGGACACGCTCCGTGAAGCGCTGACGCTCGCCTACGGCCAGGCCGGCCGCGTGCTCAAGCGTCGGACGCTCTACCTTGCGGGTCGAACGCGTATCCATCTCGATCGCGTGGAAAACCTCGGCGACTTCCTCGAGCTGGAGGTCGTGATGGCCGACGGCGAGCCGACGGAAGCGGGCGTGGCCGTCGCGCACGATCTGCTCGCCAAGCTCGGCATCGCGCAGAGCCAGCTCGTCGAGCGCGCCTACGTCGACCTGCTCAGTGATCGCGCGCGCTGAGACCGCTCAGCGAACGCGCGTGTGCTTCACCACGCGCCGACCGCGCGACCCCGCGCCGCCGACCACCGGGCGAACGACGTAGAGATCGCCGCGGGAGTCGGCCCAGATGCTGTGGGCCGAGCGGAAGCTCGGGTCGCCCCACTGCGCGAGCCGCTCGCCTTCGAGCGTGAGCACGCTGACCAGACCCCCGTTGTGCTCGGGGATGTAGACGACGTCGTCGCGGTCGACGTAAAACGTGGCCGGGCCGATGAGCTTGGTCGCCCAGATGCCGGTGAGCTTGCCCCCCTGATCGAACACCTGCACGCGATCGTTCTCGCGGTCGCACACGAGCACGCGGCCGGAGCGGTCGATCCACACGCCGTGCGGGAGCATGAACTGGCCGGGCGCGGTACCGGGCTCGCCCCACGAGAACAGGTGCGTGCCGTCGGCCGCGAACTTGTGCACGCGGGCGTTGCCGTAGCCGTCGGTGACGAACATCTCGCCCGACGGGGTCAGCGCGATGTCGGTGGGCAGGTTGAAGGGACCGCCGCCGCGTGTGACGCTGCGATACGCGGTCGACCCGTTCTCGCTCGGGTCCACGCCGGTGTCGGAACGGAACCCCTTGGTCCCGATCGTGCGCAGCAGCTTCCCCTCGGTGGTGAAGTAGTACATCTGGCCGTGGTCGCGATCGACGATCCACAGGTTGTCGTGCTCGTCCGCGCGGATGGTGTGGGGGAACGCGAAGACCCCGGCGCCCCAGGAGTGCAGGTAGTTGCCGTCCCGATCGAAGACGACCACGGGATGATCCGGCGTGCGATTGAAGCAGTACACGCGGTCCTTCGAGTCCACGGTGACCGCGGCGGCGGGCATCGTCCAGCCGTCCGGCAGCTTGGCCCAGTCTTCGTTGACCTCGTAGGTGTACTTCCCGCTGCCGACGATCGTCCCGGTCGTGCTCATGTCGTGACCCCTCCGTGGCGGGAGCGCTCAGCCACCGCGAACACGTAGCACCCACTCGCGACGCGTGTCAAGGACGCGTCAGTTGCTGCCAGCGCGCGGCGAACTCCGGACTGTCGATGAACTGATCCTCGACGGACGGCGGGGCCAGGTACTCGACCCAGGCCGTGACCTCCGCGGGGCTCGGTACTCGTGCCAGCAGCGCCCGGTACAAAACCTCGACCTGCTCGGCCAGGGTCCGCGGCGCGTCCGTGTATTCCGCCAAGTTGAAGATGGTGTTCACGGCCATCTCGATCTGGCAGTTCGTCGAAAAGGTAAACATCCAAAGGTTGACTTCCTCATTCGCCGGGGTTCGCCGCAACGCCTGCTGATAGATGCGGATGATCAAGGCCCGCACGACGGGCTCGTCGTGGCAGTCGGGCACGACGGTGTGGAACTCCGACGAGTTGACGAAGAGTCCGGGCAGGCTCTGCCGACGCTGCTCGAACGACGAGACCCAGCCGTCCTGCCCCACGGGGTCCCCGTCGCGGCCGAGAATCGCGCGGTAGAGCGCGTTCGAGTGACCGGTCGGGGTGAACGGCCGCCCGCGATATTCCGGCCCGTCGAAGAACGCATGCGTCATCACGCGAGCCCGCGCCACCGTGGGCTCGGCTCGCAGGAAGCTCAACCACCCGGCCGTCTCCGCGGGATCCGGCTCACGACCGAGCACGTACCGATAGAAACCCACCACGAAGTCGGGGAGCGGGGCCGGATCGGGGAAGAACTCGGCCGCGCCGATCTCGCACCGGCCGCGCCGCAAGCGGCCGAGCTGATCGGCGGTCGGACAGGTCGCCTCGTCACCCGCATCGATGGCCTGACTGTCCGGGAGAAGCGGCCAGTGGCCGCGTCCGGGCTCGCCGTCATCGGTGTACACCGCGAGCCGCGCCGCACCCGTGCGGTCGTGGGCTTGGAGCGTGACCGTGCAGCCCGCGACATTCTCGATGATGTTGTAGTCGAGCGAGGTGATGGGTCCCGCGCAGTCGCCAGGGAGCGTCGAGCCGAAGGAGTTCTGAGCCACGATCGTGTTACGTAGCGTCAGCACGCCGAAAACGCCAGGGGAGCCTCCCTCGACCGAGATGCCGCTTCCCGCGTTGCCCGCGATCGTGGAACTGGACACCGCCCATCGCCCCTCGGGCGACACCGCAAGGGCGGCGCCCCCCGCGCCAAAGCCGCCCACGGCATTGCGCGCGATCGTGGTGTTGACGATCTCCACGATCGCCGGCCCCGGCGGACGGGGCAGCGATGTCGACAGGGAAGAAATGTCTGCCGCGCCGCCACCGAAGGCGACATGGGCGATGATCTCGTTGTCGACGATCGTTGAATCGCTGACCGTCAGTGACCCACCCGAGGTCGCGAGGCCACCGCCGCCGCCGCCCGCCAGGCCTCCCTTCAGCATGTTGTTGTCGATGGTGCTCGAGGTCACGACCAGGGTTCCCATGTTGTTGAAGACACCGCCTCCGAAGGCGGATATCCCGGCCGCCGTGTGTCCCGTCACGCGAACCCGTCGCAGGGTCAAGCGTCCTCGATCGTTGAGGATGCCTCCCCCCAAGCCAACGGGCGTGTCGGGGGCGGCGAGACCGCCGCGCAGGGTCAGCCCTTCCAGAGTCAAGGTGGCGGTCGAGGCGACGTGCAAGAGCCGAAAACCCAGGGGGGTGTCGGCGCGCTCGATGATGGTCCGCGCGGCGTCGCTACCTCGAATGGTCACCACGCCGGTCACCGAGGGCAGGCCGTTCCAACCGTTGGTGTCGTTGTCGGGGACTCTCAGCGCGTAGGTGCCGCCCGCCAGGTGAATGGTGCTCGGCTCGCTGACGGCGTTGGCGGCGCGAATGGCACTGGCCAGACAGCCCGCGTCGCCGCCTTGACAGCTGAACTCCGCCGCCTGCCCCACGCCGCCGAGTGCGAGAAACAGGAAGACCAGCGTCACCGCGAAAGGCACGGACACGGATCGTCCGTTCATGTCAAATCCCCCCCGTCTGAGGCGATACGCGCCTCCGCTGGGGGCCCATCTTACCTTAAGCCGTAGAAGCTCATCGCTCCGCCGGCCAAAATGCCGTGCTTGGTCGCCTCGGACAGCCCGGGTCGTCGGGCGATCATCGCGGGCGCGCCGGGGAAGAAGCCGTCGGCGTGCGGATAGTCGGTGGCCCACAGGATCTTGTTGGGACCGATGTAGTCGGCCAGCACGTCGAGCGCGCCCTCGACCGGCTCGAACGAGATCCAGCAGTTGCGCTGGAACAGCTCGCTCGGGCGCGTCTTGAGCCCGGAATCGTTGAAGCCGACGTCGTCGAAGTGACGGTCCATCCGGTCGAGCCACGGCGCGATCCAGCCGCCGCCCGATTCGAGGAAGCCGATGCGCACGCCCGGGAAGCGCTCGCAGGTGCCGTTCCAGATCACGCTGAGCGCCACCAGCATCATCTCCATCGTGTGCGAGATGATGTGCCGGGCCCCGCGGCCGTCGAACCGGTCGACGCCGACGGTGGGCATCCCGCCCGACGCGCCCTCGTGGAAGCCGATCGAGAAGTCCAGCTCCTGGGCCTCGGCCCAGAACGGATCGTAGTCGGGATGACCGGCCATGCGGTCGTTGTAGGGGTTGGGCCGGAGGAAGCCGCCCTTCATCCCCAGGGTCTTTCGCGCGAAGCGCATCTCGTCGATGGCGAGATCGATCGACTGCATCGGCAGCATGGCGATGCCGAAGAGGCGATCCGGGTACGGCTTGCAGTAGTCCGCCAGCCAACGGTTGTAGGCGCGGCACATCGCCGCGGCCAGCTGCGGGTCCTTCACCGCCCCCGAGAACAGGCCGATGCTCGGGTACAGGAACGCGGCGTCGATGCCGTCGAGGTCCATGTCCTTCATGCGCGCGTGGGGGTCGAAGCCGCCGGGGCGCCCGTCCTTGTACATCATCGTGTCCGGGTCGACCGAGCCGTCGCGGGCGCCGACGGCGCCGAGCCGGCCCATGCCCTTGGGATTGCCGAGGAGCTGGCCCTCGATGAGCAAGCGCTCCTTGCCGTTGTCCCCGATGATCACCTTCGGAGCCCGGTCGCGATAGGCCGGGTCCATGTACTTCTCCCAGATGTCCAGTGGCTCGAGGATGTGGCCGTCGGCGTCGATGCACTTGTAGGTACGGGACATGGCAGCCTCCTAGGCTTTGTCTTCCTCGCGATACAGGTCGAGCGCCTTCATGACCGGCGCGTCGGTGAAGCTGAACAGGAACGCTGGTTGATCGCCGGTGTTCACGTGCTCATGGAAGGTCCAGGTCGGGACCGTAAAGACGTCCTTGTCCTCCCAGTCGAGCCGCTGACCCCCGACCACCGAGTGTCCCGAGCCCTCGATCACGTGATAGTTCGTGCAGCAGACGTGGCGGTGGGCACGCGTGCGCTCGCCCGGACGCAGCAGCTGGACGAAGCACGCGATGGTCCGCATGGTGGGACCGCCGGTCACCGGGTTGGTGTACTCCATGATGACGCCGTCGAATGGACTGCCCGCGTGCTCGGCGGCGAGCCGCTCCAGCGTCGCCCGCGCCTGCGCGAAGGGATAGCGCCACAGCGGCGAGTAGCTCGCGGCGTGCACGGGTTCCCACGCGGGCCGCAAGCCGCCCGCGCCGTATTTCGCGATCGAGGGATCGGCGCCCTTGGAGAGCGGCTGGGTGTCGGCGCCGTATTCTTCCCAGAAGCCGGCCTCCAGCATCCGCACCAGCGGCGTGTCCAGGCCGTCGAGCCAGATCATCGGCGCGTTGGTGTCGTTGGCGTGGTCGTGCCACGTCCAGTTCGGCGTCAGCACGAGATCGCCCGGATACATGGGAATGCGATCGCCGTTCACCACCGTGTACCCGCCGCCGCCCTCGATGATCAGCCGCAGCGCCGACGGCGAATGGCGATGGGCCCGCGCGATCTCGCCGGGCATCACGATCTGGATGTTCGCCACCATGGTGTTGCTGGCCGACGCGCCCGCCAGCCCGGGGTTGGTCATGCGCAAGACGCGTCGCTCGGCCTGCTCGGTGCCGACCAGCTCCGCGGCCCGCATCGCCTGCGGGCGCAGGTCACGCCAGTGCCACACGTGCGGCACGGCCTTGCTCTTGGGCTCGTAGGTGATGCCGCCGGAGATCCACGCCGGCACCACGTGCTGAGCGCGCAGCGCTTCGTAGTAGGCCTCGAGCTCAGCCTCGGAGGACTTGATGTCCGAGAGCTTCAGCGACATCGCGGCTACTCCGACGACGTCGTGGCCGGCGCGAGCTGGTACAGCTGCATGCGGGCCTTGATCTGCTCGTCCCAGCCCCGCGCGCGGATGTCGATCATGAGCCCGTCGGGACCCTTGAACTTTCGGTTGACCTTGCTGCTGCCCTGGCACTCGTTGCAGCCGGCCCCCTCCATCGTGGCGTGCGCCGCTTCGAGATCGTCCACGTAGAAGCCGATGTGGTGGACGCCCTTGGTCGACGTTCCCTCGCCGAGGTTGGGCGTGTCCTCACCGCCGTACTTGAGGATGGCGAAGTAGATGTAACCATCGCTCAGCCAGACGCCCTCGGCGCCGGTGTCCTTGGGCTCGCGACGCAGCTCGGTCAGGCCGAAGACCTCCTTGTAAAAATCGGCGGTCTTGGCGGGATCGTCGGTGGACAGCGCGATGTGCTTGATGCGGGCCATGGCTGGTCCTTTCCCCCGGAGCGCCGATGCTCCGGAACGCGCGCGGTCTGGGCTTGGGGCCAGTTTCTCGCACACGCCCCCAGGCCAGTCAAGCGCGCTCGCCTCGCGGCGCTCGTGCCTGCGGCAGCTCGGCCGCCGCTCGGCTCGCACTGCGATCATTTCACCGCTCGCCTCGCGGCGCTCGTGCCTGCGGCAACTCGGCCGCCGCTCGGCTCGCACTGCTCACCACGGCTGACGTGAGCGGGAGTCGGCGGATCACGGCGCCGGCGCCGAGGGCGTTGGCCACCGCGTTGGCGATGGCGGCGCCGACCCCCGACGTGCCCGTCTCGCCGGCGCCCTTCACGCCGAGCGGATTCGGGCCCGGGGCATGATCGAGCAGGACGACCCGGATCGGCGGGACGAAGTCGGCCCGCGGCAGCGCGTAATCCATCAGGGTGCCGGTGAGCAGCTGCCCGCTCTCGTCGTGGATGAGATCCTCCATCAGCGCGTGGCCCAAGCCCTGGGCGACCCCGCCCACGAGCTGGCCCTCGACGATCATCGGGTTGATCGGCCGCCCCACGTCGCAGATCACGACGTAGCGCTCGGGACGCACGACGCCGGTGGTGACGTCGACCGCCACGAGCGCGAAGTGCAGGCCGCACGAGCCGATGCCGCGATCCGACTCGTGGCGATACTCCGCCACGAGCGAGCCCCCCGCGAGCGTGGCGACCTCACGCAGCGTGCAGCGCCGGTGCGGGACGCCGCGCACGATCGCGGCGCCGTCTTCGAGCGTGAGATCGTCGGGGCTCGCCTCGAAGTTCCGTGCGGCGAGCGCCAGGATCTGATCGCGGAGATCGCGCGCGGCGCCGAGCACGGCGTTGCCGGCCATGACCGCCGACCGGCTGGCCTGGCTGCCCCAGCCGTCGGAGAGAAAACGCGTGTCGCCGAGGTGGACGGCGATGTCTTCGGGATCAACCTGGAGCACCTCGGCGCAGACCTGGGCCAGGGTGGTCGCGGGGCCTTGACCGATCGAGGTGGCGCCGGCCGCGAGCACGATCGTGCCGTCTTCGGTCAAGGTCACCTTCGCGGTCTCGTACGGGCCGACGCCGGACGTCTCCACCGCGGCGGCCATGCCGATGCCGTACCGCACGTCGTCGCTCTGCGCATTCTTCGCGCGACACTCGGCGACGAGCGCGTCGTAGCCGATCGTCTCCAGCGCGTGCTCGAACGTCGCGGCGAAGTCCTCGCCTTCCCACGAGACCGCGCGCCCGCTCACGGCCTCGCTGACGGTGGCGACCGTGTACGGCATGTCCCCGGGCCGCGCGAGGTTGCGCCGGCGCACGAGGGCGGGATCGATGCCGAGCCGCGTCGCCACGAGGTCGAGGACGCGCTCGCGCACGAACGTGCCCTCGAAGAAGCCCGGGCTGCGCACGGTGCCGGTCGGCGTCTTGTTGGTCATCACGCACGCGACCCGACAACGATAGTTGGGGATTCGATAGGGGCCGGCGAGGTACGAATCGGTGAGCACGGCGACCCAGATGCCGTGGGTGCGCAGGTAGGCGCCGAGGTCGATCGTCATGGTGGCG
Source organism: Candidatus Acidiferrum sp. (assembly GCA_035317605.1). Lineage (GTDB taxonomy): Bacteria > Methylomirabilota > Methylomirabilia > Rokubacteriales > CSP1-6 > DATHGT01. Next base: position 21,372 of record DATHGT010000025.1, read on the forward strand.
TCGAAGCCCAGCAGGTGGCCGTCGGCGTCGACACCGACCGTCACCGACCACTCCTGCTGGCGTGAGTGGTTGATGGCGGTGAAGTGCTCGCGCCGGTCCTCGATCCACTTGACGGGACGACCGAACCGTCGCGCCGCCCACGGGATCAGGAAGTCCTCGGGATAGAACTCGCCGCGCGAGCCGAAGCCGCCGCCGGCGTCGGTCTCGACGAAGTGGACGCGCGCCTCGTCGACGCCGAGCATCGGCGCCAGCGTCCGCCGGTTGAAGTACGG
>DATHGT010000026.1:0-2543 GCA_035317605.1 Candidatus Acidiferrum sp.
CTTGCCGGGCTTGTCGATGATCGGCTCGCCGTCCTGCGGCTGAAGATCCGCAATGATGTCCCAGCCCGCCTCGCCGCGCACCAGGATGCGGCCGCACGGTCCCGGATCGCCGATGCCGGCGCCGATGCGGCGCGAGCGCCAGCGCTTGTTGGCGGGCAGGTCGGAGAGATCCGGTCGATGGCCCTCGCGGGTGTGGATCACGTGGAAGCCCGCGGCGCGCGCAGCGGCCAGCGTGGCCGCGATCGGCGCGATGGGAGCGCGGGTCAGCGAGAGGTCGTAGCCCATCGTGTCGACGTAGCCGCCGATGCCGCAGAAATCGGTCTGCATGTCGATGACGATCAGTGCCGTGTTCGCCGGGCGCAGATCGCCGTCGTAGGGCCACGGGTACGGATCGGCCGTCACGAAGCGTGTGGTCATGGTTCCCCCGAACGCTAGCGGTTGATGCTCAGCTCGCCGGGAGCGCCGGCGAGCGAGCGGCGCGGCGAGCAGGTGGCGATCATGATCCCGAGCGTCACCACGTAGGGCGCCGCGCTGAACAGATAGTAGCCCGACGTGACGCCGACGGACTGCAGCGCGGGACCGAGCGCCCCCGCGCCGCCGAACAGCAGCGACGCGTAGAAGCAGGAGAGCGGATCCCAGCGCGCGAAGATCACCAGCGCGACCGCCATCAGCCCCTGGCCACTCGACAGTCCCTCGCTCCAGCTGCCGGGATAGTAGAGCGAGAGGAACGAGCCGCCCACCCCCGCGAGAAAGCCGCCGAGCGCGGTGGCCAGCGTGCGCGCGAGGCGAACCCGGTACCCGAGCGCGCGGGCGGCATCCGCGCTGTCGCCGACCATGCGCAGCACGAGCCCCCAGCGCGTGGTGCGAAAGGCCCACGCGAGGACGAGCGCGAGCCCCACGCCGACCAGGAACAACGGGTTGATCTCGAGCGCGGCGCGCAGCGGGGGCGAATCGCTCCACGCGCCGAACGGGATCGACGGCAGCGTGGGCGCCTTGGGCTGCACGTAGGGCTTACCGAGAAAGAACGCGAGCCCCGTGCCCGAGAGCATCAGCCCGATGCCGACCGCGATGTCGTTCACGCGGGGCAGATTGCAGAGCGCGGCGTGCACGAGACCGAGCGCGGCGCCCGCGCCTCCGGCGGCGAGCACGCCGACCCACGGGTTGCCGGTGGCGTACGACACCGCGTACCCTGACATCGCGCCCATCACCAGGATGCCCTCGAGGCCGAGGTTGATGCGTCCGCCCTTCTCGGTGATGCACTCGCCCAGACTCACGAAGAGAAACGGCGTGCCCACGCGGATGGCGCCGGCGAGCACGGCGATCGGCACGCCCCACCAGCCGAGCCCCGTCACGTGGTCGCGCTCCGCGGCCGGCGGAAGCGGCCGTACAGCGTCTCGCTGCCGAGGATCAGCATGAAGGCGAGCCCCTGCAGCACGAGGACGGTCGCGTCGGGAAGATCGAGCCGGCGCTGGAGCATGCCGCCGCTGGCCGCGAGTCCGCCGACGAGCAGCGAGACCGGCACGATGGCGAGGGGATGGTGGCGGGCGATGAACGCGATCACGATGCCGGCATAGCCGTAGCCCGCGATCAGCGAGGCGTTGGCGCTGCCGTGGACCGCGGCGACTTCGGCCATGCCGGCCAGGCCGGCGGCACCGCCGCCAAGCGCGCACGCGGTCAGGATCAGCGCACCGACCGGCAGGCCGGCCAGGCGCGCGGCTCGCACGTTGCCGCCGACGATGCGCATCGCGAACCCGTAGGTCGTCCGCGCGGTGAAGACGTACATGACCACGCAGAAGACGACCCCGAAGCCGAGGCCCCAGTGAACGTCGAGGCCGGGCAAACGCCCGAGCATGCTGCCGCCGGCGATGGGCGCGGTCGACGGCTTGTTCAGGCTGGCCGGATCGCGCAGCGGCCCTTCGACCAGATGATTGAAGAGCGCGATCGCGATGTAGGTCAGGAGCAGGCTCGAGATCGTCTCGTTGACGCCGCGCCAGTGGCGGAGCGCGCCGGCCAGCGCGATCCACGCGGCGCCGACCAGCATCGCTCCCGCGGCCATCGCGAGCTGGACCATCAGCGGCTCGGCGCTCGCGAGCTGGCGGCCGATCACCGCCGCGGCGAGACCGCCGAGGACGAGCGCGCCTTCGCCGCCGATGATCATCAGGCCCACGCGCGCGGGCAGCGCCACGCAGAGCGCGGTGAGCACGAGCGGCGCCGCGCGCGCCAGCGTGTTCTGCCACGAGAACGCGCTGGCGAAGGCGCCGCGGTAGATCAGCGCATACACCTCGAACGGATCGTGGCGCAGCACCGCCATGAACAGCCCGAATACCACCAGCGCGGCGGCCAGCGCGCCCAGCGGAATGACGAGCGCCTCGCCGCCGCGGCCGAACCGCCGCATCGGCCAGCTAATGATCCTCGCGGAATTGGTTGACGGTCTCACGTCGGGGGTCGAGCGCCGATTTCGCAGAAAAGAGGAGCGAAGCTCCGCTTTTCGAGGACCCAGGCCAGCCGACCCCCGACGTGAGACCGTCAACCAATTCCGCGAG
>DATHGT010000027.1:0-10495 GCA_035317605.1 Candidatus Acidiferrum sp.
CTCGCGGAATTGGTTGACGGTCTCACGTCGGGGGTCGGCTGGCCTGGGTCCTCGAAAAGCGGAGCTTCGCTCCTCTTTTCTGCGAAATCGGCGCTCGACCCCCGACGTGAGACCGTCAACCAATTCCGCGAGGATCATTAGATCAAGGACAGGATCGCGGCAGCGAACTCTCGCGGCGCTTCTTGCGGCACGTTGTGGCCGCCGCCGGGAAGCACGTGGCGCTCGTAGGCGCCGGTGAACATGCTCCGCTGGCCGTCGGAGTTTCGTGCTGGCGTGACGCCATTGTCGCTGCCGTGGAGGACGACGGCCGGCACCGTGATCGGCGGGCGCGCGGCGAGGCGCCGCTCTATCGCCTCCACGGAAGGATCGCCCGGCGCCAGACCGTAGCGATGCCGGTAGGAATGGATCACGACGTCGACGAAATCGGGATTGTCGAAGGAGACGGCGGTCCGCTCGTACGTCGCGTCGTCGAAGCGCCAGTTCGGCGACCAGAGCCGCCAGAGGAGCCGGCAGAGCTCCCGGCGGTTCTGCGCGAGGCCGGCGCGTCCACGCTCGCCGTGAAAGTAGTACTGGTACCAGTGGCGGTATTCGCTCTCGGGCGGCTGAGGCTTGGCCGACCCGGCGATGTCCTGGATGTTGTAGCCGCCGCAGGAGACGAGCCCCCGCACGCGGTCGGGCCACAGCGCGGTGACGATGCACGCCGCCCGCCCGCCCCAGTCGTAGCCGCCGAGCACCGCGCGCGGGATCGCGAGCGCGTCCATCAAGGCCAGCAGGTCGTGCCCCAGGACCGCCTGCTGTCCCGAGCGCGGCGAGTCCGCCGAGAGAAATCGCGTGGGGCCGTAGCCGCGCAGATAGGGCGCGATCACGCGACAGCCCCGCGCCACGAGCAGCGGCGCCACCTCGTCGTACGCGCGCACGTCGTAGGGAAAGCCGTGCAGGAGGACGACCGGGGTGCCGTCGACCGGCCCCGCCTCTTCGTAGGCGACTTCGAGAACACCGGCGGAGATGTGCTTCATCATGCGCGTTCCCTTCGGCATGGGTCCATTCCGCGACGGTAGGGCCAAGCGAGCGAAAATTCAATCCTGCGGTAGAGTGCCTGCCAGGCGACCCTGACCGGGCGCGATCATCGATCATGAAGGGGAGACGGAGATGAGTGGCGTGTACGACGGACTCACCGTGGTCGAGCTGGCCGATCGCCGCAATCAGTGGGCGGGCAAGCTCCTGGCCGACGGCGGCGCGCGAGTGATTCAGATCGAGCCTCCCGCGGGGGGGCCGGGCCGGTGGTGCGGCCCCTTCGTCGACGACAAGGTCGATCCCGACCGCTGTCTCGACTACTGGTGGTACAACACCGGCAAGCAGAGCGTGGCCATGGACATCGGCCGTCAGCCGGCCCAGGATCTGCTCCGGCGACTGCTGGCTCGCGCGGACATCTTCCTCGAAAGCACGCCGGCGGGAGCGTTACGCGCGTGTGGTCTCGACTACGCTTCCGTCTCGAGTAACCGCGCGCTCATCTACACGTCGCTGACCGACTTCGGCCAGGACGGCCCGTGGCGCGACTACCAGATGAACGACGCCGCCCACCTGGCCCTCGGCGGCCACATGGCGAGCAGCGGATATTCCGATCCCACGCTCACTCCGATCGGTGGGCAGGGGCACCAGGCGTGGCACATGGGCTGCGTGTTCGCGCTGCATGGCATCACGCTGGCGCTCTTCGACCGCATGACGACCGGTGAGGGCCAGTACATCGACGTCTCGATCCACGACGCCTGCTCGATCGGCACCGAGTCCGCGGTGCCCGAGTGGCTCTACAACGGCGCGACCCTCTATCGGCAGACGGGCCAGCACGCATCCGCGCGACGGCGCCCGGACATCGAGCTGCCGACGGCCGACGGGATGTACGTGATCGCGGTGAACCAGAGCTTTGGCGACCAGGGCTGGGCGAAGCTCATCGAGTGGATGGAGCAGAAGGGCGTGGCCGGCGAGCTGACCGATCCCAAGTATCGCGACGAGGCTGTCCGGATGGCGGACTATCGCCAGGGCACCGCGGTCCTCGGTGGCATCCGCCGGCTCGTCGCCGCCTGCAAGGGAGAAGAAGTCTTCACCCGCGCGCAGTCGTACGGCATCTCGTGGGGGCTCGTCCGCGCGCCCGAGGAGAACTACGACGTCGCGCACTACCAGCAACGTGACTTCTGGCGCGCCGTCGAGCACCCGGAGGTCGGCCGCGCCATTCCGTATCCGCGCGGCCCGTTCATGTGCGACGCGCTCGGGATCGCGCCACGAGGACGAGCGCCTCATCTGGGAGAGCACACGCGGCTGGTGCTCGAAGGCGACCTCGGTCTTTCCGCCGCGCAAGTCGACGCGCTGGCCGCGGCCGGAGTGATTCGATGAACGCCCTGCCGGCCGGCGTGTTGAAAGGTGTCCGCATCCTCGACTTCACGTGGAAGACCGTCGGGCCGTGGGCTCCGCGCCTGCTCACCCACTTCGGCGCCGAAGTCATCCACGTCGAGCGCGTCGGGTCCTGGGACGATCACCGCTACGCGGCCCACCCCAGTCCGATCGTCGAAGGGCCGCAGAAGGAGTTCACGTCGGGGCAGGGCACGGGGCCACTGCACGGCGGCGGTCAGGCCGACGGCAAGAAGCCCTATTACTCCACCCCGTACTTCACGATCCTGCACCACGGCAAGCTGGCCATCAGCCTGAACACGCGTCATCCCAAGGGCCTCGATCTGGCCAAGCGGCTCATCGGCGTCTCGGACGCGGTCGTCGAGAACTTCAGCGGCGAGGTGTTTCCGAGCTGGGGGCTCACGTGGGAGCGCATCCACGAGATCAACCCGCGCGTCGTCTACATGAGCACGTCGGGCTTCGGTCACTCCGGCCCGTACAAGGCGTACCGGAGCTTCGGGCCCACCGCCGCCGCCCAGTCCGGTCTGTCGCTGGCCTCCGGGTTGCCGGGCATGCCGCCGGCAGGCTGGGGCTTCTCCTACATGGATGTGATGGGCGGATGGATGGGAGGCCTCGCGCTGATCATGGCCTTGCTCCAGGCCAAGAAGACAGGCGAAGGGTCCTATGTCGACTACGCGGTGACCGAAGGCGCGATGTCGCTGCTCGGGACGTACATGCTCGACTTCCAGGTGAACGGCCGCACGACGCGCCGCCCGGGCTTCCCGCCCGGCAATCGCGCCGTGTGGCCCGCGGTCGCGCCGCACAACACCTATCGATGCTCCGGAAAGGATCGCGTGGGGCAGGACTGGTGGGTGTTCATCGCCTGCGAGACGCAGCCGCAGTTCGAGTCGCTCTGTCGGCTCATGGGCCAGCCCGAGCTGTGCGTGGATCCGCGCTTCGCGACCAACGAGGCGCGGGTGGCCAACCAGGACGAGCTCGACGCCATCGTCGGCCGATGGGTCAGGCCGCGACGGCGCTACGACGTCATGCGCAGGTGTCAGGAGGCCGGCATCATCGCGTCGGTGGTCCAGAGCGCCGAGGACCGGGTCGAGCACGATCCGCAGCTCAAGCATCGCGACATGCACCCGGTCGTCCACCATCCGGAGATCGGTGACTTCGAGTACGAGGGCTATCCGGTGAAGCTCTCACGGACCCCGGCCTTCGTGCACGGACGGGGGCCGCTGCTGCGCGAGCACAACCGCTACGTCTACGGCGACCTCCTCGGCCTGAGCGAGGAGGAGATGAAATCGCTCGAAGACGAGAAAGTGATTTGAGGGGAGGGGAACGATGGCGGTGAGCTTCGACCGGACCCGGCTCGGCGCCCTGAAGGACACGGTGGCGGTCGTCGGTGTCGGCGAGACCGATTATGGGAAGGACTACCGAGGGGCGGGCGGCCAGGCCGTGAGCAAGGGTGAGGCCCGGTACGACTCGTACACCCTGGCGTCGAGGGCGCTGAAGCGGGCGCTGGACGACGCGGGCTTGAAGAAGGACGACATCGACGGTCTCTGCGTCGGGGGCACGCTGTCCGGTGAGCGGGCCAGCGAGCAGTGGGGCCTGAACCCGCGCTGGAGCGGCGGCGGCGACGCCGCGCAGTGCATCATCGAGGCGGCGCTGGCCATCAACGCCGGGCTCTGCACGACCGTCGCCCTGGTCTACGGCAACGCTCAGCGCTCGATGGACACGGCCTACGGGGGCGCCCGGGTGACCGGCGGCGGCATCACCTCGTACTTCTATTACGCGCCGTGGGGCCTGACGTCGCAGGGCGCGCTCTACGCGCTCTTCTTCCAGCGCCACAAGCTGCTCTACGGCACCACCGACGAGCAGCTCGGCGCGGTCGCGGTCGCCTTCCGCAAGCACGCCTGCCTGAACCCGAACGCCGTCATGCAGAAGCCGCTCACGATCCAGGATTACCTGAACGCGCCCTACATCGCCGAGCCGCTCCGTCTCAACGACTACTGCCTCATCAACGACGGCGGCGTCGCCATCATCGTGCGCCGCGCTGACATGGCGAGGGATCTCAAGCAGAGGCCGATCATGGTGAGCGGCTTCGGATGGTCCGAGGAGAACGTCGACGCCACCCAGCTGCGGCCGCGGCTGAAGACCTTCTATCACGGCGCTCACCACGACGTGGCGGCGCAGGCCTATCCCATGGCGGGCGTGACGCCGAAGGACGTCGACGTGTTCGCCACCTATGACAGCTTCAGCGTGCACCTGCTGGCGTCGCTCGAGGGCTTCGGCTTCTGTGGGGAGGGCGAGGCCGGCGCGTTCGTGCAGGGCGGCCGCATCGAGATCGGCGGCGATCTTCCGTGCAACACGAGCGGCGGCATGCTCTCCGAGAGCTACATGCAGAGCTGGAATCACCAGCCCGAGCTCGTCCGCCAGCTGCGCGGCGGTCTCGGCAATCGTCAGGTGCAGAGCGCCGAGGTCGCGCAATACGTCCACGACGTTGCTGGCAAGTGCAAGAGCCTGATTTACACCAGGGGAGCGTGACGATGGCCACCGCCCGACCGCCCCGCGCGATGGACCCGTACGCCGAGCAGTTCTGGGCGTTCACGTTGAGCAAGGAGCTGCGCCTGCAACAGTGCTCCGCCTGCGGGAAGTTCCGCTGGCCGCCGGGCCCGACCTGCGACCGCTGCCTGTCCGACGACTTTTCATGGTCCCCGCTCAGCGGGGTGGCGAAGGTGCTCTCCTGGACGACGTTCCGGCGAGGCTACTTCCCGGAATATCCGCCGCCCCACACGGTTCTGGCACTCGAGCTCGCCGAAGGCCCACTCTTCATCTCCTGGCCCGTGGACATCGACCCGAGCGACCTCCGGGAGGGCATGACGCTGGAGCTCCGCTGGACGGATGCCACCGACCGGTTCGGCGAGTACAACCTGCCGGTCTTCGGCTCGCCGTCCACGCGCGGCTGACACGCGCCTGGCGCGCCCCGCTCTACGCCTACGATCCTCGCCGTGCCAAGCCGCTCCTGGCCGGGCAGCGCGCCAGAAGGGACATTGGGGTCGGGCTTGATTGCTCGCGCCACCGTCAATGGTCGACGTTCTGCTCGAGCCAATGCTCGACGGCCAGCGCGAACTCCTCGGTGCTTTCGATCCAGTCGAGCTCGTCGAAGAGGCGCCCGTGGTCGATGTCGAGATATCCGTGGACCAGGATGTTTCGCAGCCGGACGGCCTGGGCGAGGCGTGCGCCGAGGGGGCCCGGGATCACGGCGCCCGCGGCGAGCGCGCTGAGCGCCTCGGCATAGGTTTCGGGAGCGGCGGTGCCGGTTCCGGCGAGGATGTGCAGGGCGATGTCCGCGCAGACTTGGGCGAGGAGTTGCGCGTGCCGCTCCGCCCGGTCTTGAACGATTTCGTCGGAGAGGAACGCGTCGCGGCCACGTGCACGTAGCGAGCGCAGGATACGCAGGGATCGCTCCATCGCCCGCAGACGCCGGCGGACGACCACCGGGTCAACGGGCAAAGCGTTTCTCGCGCAGTCGCTCCGCGAGCCCGGCATCGAGGACGCGGCGCAGGTAAGCTTCGTCCAGATAGCACCGCAAGATGCGCTCGGCGACGTCCGCACGTCGTCGCGGCAATGGATCGCGCAGCAAGCGGCCCCCCTTGAGCACGCGATGGCCCAGTGGCGCCGGAGCGTCCTCGAGGACGATGAGATCGACCGCGTCCGTTCCCAGGCGCTGACACGCGTCGCTGATCAGGGTGAGGCGCTTTTGCCAGCGGGCGGACGCGTCGAGTCCGTCGCGAAGAACCACGGCGAGATCGACATCCGACCGCGGCCTTCCTCGGCCTTCGGCCCGCGAGCCGAACAGGTAGATCGCGGCAAGGTCGGGGTCGCCGCTCCAGGCTCGAGCCAGGGCGTCGATTCGATCGGCAAGGTCCTCGGGCATCCGACGCTCCGCAAGCATGCGGCGATTGTAATGCCGGACCCGCGCGTCGCGCGCGGATGCTTCGTATTCGCGCTCGACTTGCCGACAGCTTTTAGGGCTCTCCAAAGGCCTTGACGGCGTTGTGCCAGAGGATCTTTCGCATCAGGTCGGGGTTGACTTCCTGCCAGCTCAGCGCCAGGTCGACGGATCCGGGGAAGCGGGTCTCGGCGTGTGGGTAGTCCGAGCTGAACATGAGAAGGTGTTCGCCGAGGTACTCCGAGACCAGCTCGACCATCTTTCCGCCCTCGTGCAGGACGATCGAGGCGAAGAAGCGTCCACCGGTGGTGTACTCCAGCATCGTATGCTGCAGGCCGTCGGCCACGAAGCCCATGTAGTGCGCCTGGTCCTCGATTCGAGCGGCCCAGAACGGGATCCAGCCAAATCCCGATTCCAGCACGGCAAAGCGAAGGTTGGCATAGCGATCCATGAGACCGGCGCCGAAGAACGCGCCCATCGCCCGCATCGCACCCCAGGGATGCGACGCGGAGCGGCCGAGGAATGGGTTGTGCCAGAGGTCGCGATACCCCGGGTACCCCTGCGAGAAGCTGTGGTGGATGAAACAGAGCCCCGTCTCGTCGATCGCCTGCCAGATCGGATGCAAGGCCGGGTGGTCCAGCGGGTAGTCGACCGGCAGGTTGAGATACACACCGACCGCCCATGGTGACCCGCTCCAGCGTTTGATCTCCGCCACCGATTCGTCGATGTAGCTGGCGTTCGTGCTGATCATCGACTTGAGCCGATGCGGGTGTTGGCCGCAGAAGTCGTCCAGAAAGCGATGTTGCGCCCGCATGAACTCGACGTTGACCTCGCGGTTCTCGTGGCCGCTCGGCCCGCCATTGTTGACCAAGAGCTGGACGTCAACCCCCTCCTCGTCCATGTCGCGGATGCGTCCGTCGGCGTCCCAGTCATCGCTGAACAGGTTCGGAGCCTTGCTCCCCATGAACCGTCCCGAGGCCCCGCCCGTCGTGGCGCGCGGCTCCGCCTCGCCGAGCGTGCGCGGGACGTCTGCTCCCCAGCCACCGACGGCTCCGCCGCTGCCGAGGCGGAAACGCGTCGGGTATGGTGCGTCGTACGCCACGCCCGCCGAATGCCTTCTCTGGGGCACTTTGCGGCTTTCCAGATCCGGCACCAACTCCCGGACCCGGGCCGAGAGATACTTTTCGAGCGTGTCAGCCGATGGCCCGACATGAGTATCGCTGTCGTAGACTCTGTAGCTGTTTCTCATCGACGCGCACTCCTTTTCGGGTGGCCGCGAGTGTACATCAAGGGACTATCGGGCCCTCAGCCTCCAAGTACGCGACGGATGGCTATCGCAGTTGAATTGGACGGCCGTGACGTTGTTGTCCGTACTCACCCCCCCGGCAATGGTCAGACACTTGCCCGTCTGTACATTCCTGATCTGAGAGACGCCGGCACTGGTCTCGCTCACGTTCCACCTGCGTGACGGATGGTTGTCGCAGTTGAATTGGAGGGCCGTGACGTTGTTGTCCGTACTCATCCCCCCGGCAATAGTCAGACACTTGCCCGTCTGCACATTCCTGATCTGAGAGGATCCGGCACTGGTCTCGCTCAGAGACCACCTGCGTGACGGATGGTTGTCGCAGTTGAATTGGACGGCGTCGACATTGTTCTCGGTACTCATTCCTCCAGCAATGGTGAGGCACTTGCCGGTTTGCACATTGATCAGCATCACCTCGTTGGCTTCGGTGGGAGCGGCGGCGGCTACCAGCAGCCCGATTACAAACAAGCCGATCAAAACAAGTCGAGGGGTTCGCGAAATACCATTCATGATGCCTCTCCTTCGGTCAGCGTTGGCCGGTGAGCTGCCCAAACGTGGGAGACGCTCGCCACGTTTCGCGATTCTTCCGCGCCCGAACGTCAGGATTTCATGTCTTTCCTCTTGGGTTGGGATCACCGTCGGTCAGTCGGCGAATATCGGCATGACGTCGCGGGCAAAGCGGCGCAGGCTCTCGCGCCCGCGCGCGCCACCCCCCGACCCGCCGCCGTTGATCAGGACATAGCCGACCCCGACGTCGCGCAGCTCGGCGAGTATTTTCGCGATGTCGTCGGGAGTGCCGTACATGGCGCTGTTCTCGTTGATGGTCCGGGGATCGCCGGTGGCCCGGTCCGGGCCGCCGAGCACCGTGCCGTCGGGCCAGGTGGCGAGCTTCAGCTGGCGGACCCGATTCTGCAGCCGGCGCTCCAGGGCCGCCTCTCGTTCCTCGGCGGCGTCAGTCACGAAAAAGGCGCGGGTGACCCCGACCTGCATCGGGTCGAAGCGGCGGCCACGCGCCTCCACCTCGGACTTGTAGGCGGCGATGTGCGAGGCCACGCTCGTGGGCGACGCATATTGCCCGAGGAGCAGGTTGAACCCGTGGGCGGCGACCTGGCGGATCGAGCGCTCACTGCCCGCGCCCATCCAGATCTGCGGGTGCGGCTTCTGGGCCGGTGGCGGTTCGACGACGATGTCGTCGAACTCCCAGTACTTGCCCCGATGGCTGAAGGGCTCGTCGGCGGTCCACGCCTTCAGCAGGACCTCGAGGCACTCCTCGAACCTCGCGTCGGCTTCCTCCATCGACATGCGGAAGCCCGCGAACTCGTTGTACCGATAGCCCTTGCCGATCCCGAAATCGAGCCGGCCCCCGGACAGGAGATCGAGGGTCGCGGCCTGTTCCGCCAGCAGCACCGGGTTGTGCCATGGCAGCACCATGACAGCGGTGCCGAGACGCAGCCGGCGCGTGCGCGCCCCGACCCAGGTCAGGAGATTGAGCGTGGCCGACACTTGACCGTAGCCCGTGAAGTGGTGCTCCACCACGAAGGTGCTGTGAAAGCCGAGCGCCTCCGCCTCGACGTTGTATTCGATGAAGTCGCGAAATCCCTCGCTGCTGTCGAATTCCGCACCGCCGCGCCTCGCCGACGCGCTGCCGAACAGGCCGAACCGCATGTCGTCTTTCCCTCCGTCACGGGCCAGTGAGGTGGCGGCCCGTCAGGCGACGTGCGCCCTGGCTGGCGCGCTGCCGTGGGTTCGCCGCCGGCCGTTCTCCCGAGCCGGATCATACCAGTTGCGCGCGCGATCTCGGCCCCGCGTGCCGCGCATCGTGCGCCGATTCGGGTTCCGCGCCCGTGGCTCTGGCGCCGACACGACGGTCCGCGCCAAGGGCCGCTGATGCGGCATACTGACGTCATCCCGAACGTTAGGCGGGAGGCACATGCTCGCAGCACTGCACGTTCTCGCGACGGTCGTCATCGTTCCCTATGTGGTGTTCGCCTGCGGCATCGTCATTCTTGGACACGCGATTTCCAGGCGGTCCTTGTGGTCGTTCTTCGACACCCTGCTGGCGCACGCGCTCTGGATCATGCCGTGGGGGCTGATCGGCTTCCCGTGCGTCATGATGGTGGTCGCCGTGCTCGGCGTGATTCCACGCTTTCGCTTTCTGGGCGCCGTGTGCCTGGCTCTGCTCGCGGGAGCTTCGCTCGCGGTCATCGTCATCGGAAGTACGCCGAGCCCCGATTCGTCGCAATGGCTGTTTCTGTCGCCGTGCGTGTTCGTTCTCATCGTTGCGGTTTGGCTGGCCATCCAAAGCAGTTAACAGCATCGCCTCAGCAACTTGCGAGGAAGACCCATGAAGATCGCGGTGATTCACGACTACGCCGACGTCTTTCGCACGACACGCGCCTACCACCGGCTGGCGGGGCACGACGTGGTCGTTCACACCGACGCTTACACCGACCCGGCGCGCGTCGTCGAGCAGGTGGCCGGCTGCGAGGCCGTGCTGCTCACGCAGCAGCGGGTCCCGGTGACCCGTGAGATCGTCGAGCGGCTCCCGGACTTGAAGTTCATCAGCCAGACGAGCGCCAACGTCTACCACGTCGACCTGGCCGCCTGCACCGAGCACGGCGTGGTGGTCTCCGCGGGCAGGGGTGGCGGCGGAGGCGGGCGCACTCCCTATTCCACGACCGCGGAGCTCACGTGGGGATTGATCCTCGCGGCGCTGCGCCATCTGCCGTTCGAGGTGGAGCGCCTCAAGCAGGGGCACTGGCACACGACCGTCGGCACGCGTCTCGAGGGCAACACGCTCGGCATCTACGCGTTCGGCCACATCGGAGCGGCGGTGGCGCGGGTCGGACGGG
>DATHGT010000028.1:0-4866 GCA_035317605.1 Candidatus Acidiferrum sp.
GCGTCGGACGTGGCCTTGACCGTGTACGTTCCCGGAGACAGCTTCGCGAGCAGGATCGGTCCCTCCATCGTGGCGTCGAGGACCGCCCCGTTCCTGGCTCCCGCGACGACGATTTGCACGTCCGCCAGGTAGTCGCCCGAGGTCGCCGCGGCCACGATCTTCAGGTTGTACTCGTTTTCCTTGGCCAGAAGCTCTTCTCGGGAGTCGGCGCCGACTCCGCCGGACACGTAGGGCACGTTCTCGGCTCGTGCTTCCTGGATCGCCCCGACGACCGACCCCGTCACGAGAATCACCGTGCAAAGAATTGCCGCCACCCGGTTGAGCATGGGCCACCTCCGAACGGATTTTTTCGATGAGAGCGCCTGCCGTGGCAACTACTGCAATTTCTGAACCGAGGCGGGAACGCCGATCTTCACGAGGGCCTCCCAGGCGAAGGGCGCATGGTCTAGAATGAGGTCCCATGGCCAGCGATCTGAACGACGCCGACGTTCGCATGGAAGCGACCAACCTCTACCGCGAGGAGGTCATCACCGACCGCCAGGTGGGCACCATCCGCGTGCTCTACCCGGTCAAGGCCGATGGCCTGGCCGACGGCAGCCGCAAGGTGCTCTACGTCGGTGAGACTCAGGTGCTCACGCCGGCCGGGATGCTGCCGATCGCCTTCGAGATCGACGCGCTCTCCCTGGCCCAGGCCATCGAGAAGTTCGGCGACGGCGTGAAGGAAGCGGTCGAGCGCACGATCCGGGAGATCCAGGAGCTGCGCCGCGAGGCCGCCTCCTCGATCGTGATCCCTCGCGGGATGCCGCCCGGCGGTCTCGGAGGTCCCGGTCCCGGTCTGGGCGGACCGGGCGGTCCTCGCGGCAAGATTCAGCTTCCGTAGTCTCCGCGGTCCTCAGCCGTCCAGCTCTGCCGCCAGTTCGCGGCAGAGCGCGGTAATTTTTTCGTGATCCATGGGAAACCACGCGGCCATCCATTCCGGGCGCTCGTAGAACGCCAGCGGGGGACGACCCGTCCTTCGTATCGCGCCGCGCCTCACCAGGCCGCTCGCGTTGATGAAGCTCACGTCCTCGAGGATGCGACCGGTGGCCGCGAACCCCGCGGTGACCGGGGCCAGCTCGGCGACGGAAGCCAGGCTGTCCGCGACGGCGCGCAAGCAGAAGGCGTGCACGCGCGGGACGCGGGGAAGCGCGGCCAGCACCGCGCGCATGGTGAGCCCCGAGAAGATCGTGTCGTCCACGACCGCGATCGAATCGGCTGACGCTAGCGCGGCGAGCCGCGCGGCCAGCGGCTCCGGGCCGGAGAGCACGTAGCCGCCGTCTCGATCTTCTTCCCGCCAGAGATCCACCTGATGGATCGACGGGAACCAGCCCGTCCGCGCGTGCACGGCGGCGGCGACGCGAACCCCGGCGCGGCCGATGCCGACCGTCTCCGCGAAGGGCGCGTGCTCTCCGCGGGCGACGAGACCGTCGACCTGCCCGGCGAGGGTCAGGATCACCACGCGTCCGGCATCGCGCCGGAGCCGTGCGAAGAGCGCCTGGCCCAGTTCGGGCGCGCGTGAGCCGGCCGACAGCTCGTCCGACAGATCGTCGTGGACGTACAGCGTGCGGGGGACCGGCGTGGCCGCGGCGTCACCCTCCGGGGATCGGACGACAGAGCACGAGGCCGAAGCGCCGCTCGGCGTCGGTGAACCACTCCTCCAGCTCGAGTCCGGCCTCGGCGAGCTCGGCCTCGGTTCCCGCCCGGGTGAACTTGTACGAGTTCTCGGTCCAGATCCCGTCGCCCTCGTCGAAGTCGAGGGTGAGGGGCAGGCGCGCGAGCTCCACGCGCTGGGGGGCGGCCGCGATGAGGTGCATCTCGATGCGGCTGGCCTCGGCGTTGTAGAAGGCGTGATGACGATAGTTCTCGGGGGCGAAATTCCCGTCCACCAGACGGTTCACGTGGCGCAGGACGTTGCGGTTGAACTCCGCGGTCACCCCGGCGGCGTCGTCGTACGCGGCCTCCAGCGTCCGCCGGTCCTTCACGAGATCGACGCCGAGCAGCAGCCGCCCGTCGGGGCCGAGCAGCCCGCGCAGCTCGGCGAGGAAGGCCCGACGCGCGGGGGGATCGAAGTTGCCGATCGTGCTGCCGAAGAAGAGCAGCAGCCGTCGACCCGTCGGCGGGGGCAGGCGCGACAGGTGGCGCTCGAAGTCGGCCACGACCGCGTGGACTTCGAGCGACGGATACTCCTGGACGAGCTTCTCCGCGGCCTGGGTGAGGCCGTCGCGTCCCACGTCGACCGCCACGTAGCGCACGCTGGCGGTGCTCGGCAGCGCGTTGAGCAACACGCGCACCTTCTCGCACGATCCCGGCCCCAGCTCGACCAGGTCGCGCGGCTGCAGGCGACCCATCAAGGGGCCGGCGATGGCGCGGAGAATCGACTCTTCCGCGTCGGTCAGGTAGTACTCGGGCAGCTCGGTGATGCGCTCGAACAGCCGGCCGCCGGCCTCGTCGTAGAAATATTTCGGCGGGAGCCGTCGCGGCCGCGCGGTGAGCCCGTCGCGAATGTCGTCGATCATCCGGGCCACGAACTGCGACTCGTCGTCCTGCACCTCGAGCCGAAAGCGTGCGGTGGCCGCCATGTCAGGGCGCCGCCCTGCGGAAGCCGGCAAAGATGTCGCGCCGGTGTCGCATGTCCAGATTCCTCCACGCGCGGCGGAAGAGCCGCGATCGCCGTGTGTCGCCGTCGGGCTGCCGCGCAGGTCGATCGTGAGCGGCCCGCTTTGGGTCGGGCCAGTGTACCGCCGCCGCGTTGCCCGACGCCATCGGAGGTTGTATCGTGCGAATTCGGAGGTCAGCGATGTCCCCACGCAGCGTCGCCAAGATCATCTCGGGCCAGCCGACGTCGGACGGCGCCGGCGTGCGCCTCACGCGCATGATCGGCACGTCAGCGCTCGAGCAGCTCGATCCGTTCCTGCTGCTCGACGAGTTCAAGTCCGACCGCGCCGACGACTATCTCGCTGGCTTCCCCGACCATCCGCACCGGGGCTTCGAGACCGTGACCTACATGCTGGCCGGGGCCATGGAGCACCGCGACCACGCCGGCAACCGGGGCGAGCTGGTGGCGGGCAGCGTGCAGTGGATGACGGCCGGGCGCGGCATCGTACACTCCGAGATGCCGCGCCAGCGCGACGGCCTCATGTGGGGCTTTCAGCTCTGGGTGAATCTACCGGCGCGCGACAAGATGATCGCGCCGCGTTACCAGGACATCGCGCCCGAGCGCATCCCCGAGGCGACGCTCGCCGCGGGCGTCACCGCGCGCGTGATCGCGGGGAAGGTCGGCGGCGTCGTCGGCCCGGTGGAGGGGATCGCGACCGAGCCGCTCTATCTGGACGTCCACCTGTCGCCCGCCGCCGCCGTCGAGCTGCCGCTCACGGCCGGTCACAACGCGTTCGCCTACGTGTACGAGGGACGCGCGACGCTCGGTCCGGCGTCGAGCGCGCGGGACGTCGGCGCGGGGCAGCTCGCGGTGCTGAGCGACGGCGATGCGATTCGCGCGGCCAGCGGTCCGGACGGCGCTCGCTTGCTGCTGCTCGCCGCCCGTCCCCTGCACGAGCCGATCTCCCGCTACGGCCCGTTCGTCATGAACACGCGCGAGGAGATCATGCAGGCGGTCGACGACTACCGAAACGGCCGTCTCCTCGGATAGCCGGCGAGCGTTCGTCCCCCCGCCGTGGCGACGTCAGCACCGGGAGGAGGGCGGTTCGGCTGGGCCTTCTTCCTCGGCAACCTGCTGGGCGGGCTGCTCACGTTCTTCTATTTCCGGTTCATCGATACCGCGACGAGCGTGCCTCCCGTCGGCCGTGGCGAGCTGGTCTTCTTCGTGATCGCGTTCGTCGCGATCGCCGGGACCGGCCACGTCATCGTCGACGCCCAGATCCGGCCGCTGATGCAGGCCCTGGCGAGGGGAGGGAGTCCTCCTCCCGAGCTTCGCCGTCGCGCCCTCGCGTATCCCTGGATCATCGCCGGCGTCACCGCGACCGGCTGGATCCTCGCCGGACTCACGTGGGGTGTCCTGTGGCCCCTCATCGCGGGGACGCTCACCGTGCGGGGAGCGCTGCGCGCGGTCTTCGGCATCGTCGGCGTCGGCGGGACCGTGGTGACCGCGCTGATCTTCTTCGCCGCCGAGCACCAGTGGCGGGACGTGTTGCCGGCGTTCTTTCCGAACGGAGACGTGAGCGCCGTGCGCGGCGTGCCGCGGCTGCCGGTTCGCGCGCGCCTGCTCGTCATGTTCGTGCTGGCCGGCGTCGTGCCGCTGGTCCTGCTCGGCGTGCTGGCCGCGACGCGCGCGGCGGCCATTCTGCAGGCCGATCCCGCCACGGCGGACGATCTCGTGCGCGGCATGCTCGCGCTGATCGTCTTCCTGCTGGTCGTCGGCGTGGTGACCGCCGCCGGGCTGGCGCTGTTCGTGTCGCGGAGCGTGGCGGGGCCGCTCGGCCGGCTGCGCGCGGCCATGGCCGAGGTGGAACGCGGGGACCTCGGCGTCAGCGCGCCCGTTGTCGGCAACGACGAGATCGGTGGGCTCGCCGAGAGCTTCAACCGGATGGTCGAGGGACTGCGCGACCGGGAGCTCGTGAGAGAGACGTTCGGCAAATACGTGAGCCCGGAGATCCGCGACGAGATCCTCGGCGGCCGCATCCCGCTCGACGGCCAGCTCCGCGAGGTGACCGTGCTGTTCGCCGACCTCCGCGACTTCACGCCGTGGGTCGAGAGGAGCGATCCCCGCCAGGTCGTCCGCGACCTGAATGCGTACTTCACCGAGATGGAGACGGCCATCCGCAGCCACGGCGGCCTCGTGCTCCAGTACATCGGCGACGAGATCGAGGCCGT
>DATHGT010000029.1:0-2988 GCA_035317605.1 Candidatus Acidiferrum sp.
CTGGGGGCCGGGGTCATCGACGTGAAGGCGTTCAAGGCGGAGACGGCGGCCGAGGTGGCCGAGCGCATTCGCGCGTTCCTGCCCTACGTCCCCCCCGAGCGTCTGTGGCTCAACCCGGACTGTGGCTTCTGGGAGACGCCGCGCTGGATCGTCAAGCAGAAGCTGGCGGCGCTCTGCGAGGGCGCCCGGATCGTGCGCGGCGAGTTGTGAGCGAGTCCGGCCGGCTCCTTTCGCTCGACGCGTTTCGGGGGCTCACGGTGGCCGCGATGGTGCTCGTCAACAATCCAGGCACCTGGCGCGCCGTCTACCCGCCTCTGCGCCACGCCGAGTGGGACGGCTGGACGCCCGCCGATCTGGTCTTTCCGTTCTTTCTGTTCATCGTGGGCGTGGCCATTCCGCTGGCTCTCGGCCGTCGCCTCTCCACGGGTCTGCCTCGCTCCGCCGTGACGGTCAAGATCGTGCGCCGGAGCGTGATCATCTTCGCGCTCGGACTGCTGCTGCACGCCATTCCCCATCTCGACCTCGCCACCATTCGCATCCCCGGCGTGCTCCAGCGCATCGCGGTGTGCTATGCCGTTGCCGCGCTGGTGTTCCTCTGGACGGGCTGGCGCGGTCAGGCCGGGCTGACCATCGCGCTGCTGCTCGGCTACTGGGCGGCGTTGACGCTCGTTCCGGTCCCGGGATTCGGAGCCGGACGCCTCGATCCCGAGGGCAGCCTGGCCGCCTACCTCGATCGGGCCGTGTTCGGCCAGCACGTCTGGCGCACGGCGCGCGTCTACGATCCCGAGGGCCTGCTCAGCACGCTGCCCGCGATCGCCACCACGCTCACCGGCGTGCTGGCCGGGCACTGGCTCAGGAGCGGCGGCTCGCGGAGGAAGATCGCGCTGGGGTTCGCGGTCGCGGGAATCGCGGGGATCCTCGTCGGCGAGCTCTGGAACACGTGGTTTCCCATCAACAAGGCCCTGTGGACCAGCTCGTACGCGGTGTTCACGGCCGGGGCCGCGCTGCTGGTCCTGGCCGCGTGCTACTGGCTCGTCGAGATCCGCGGCCATCGCGCCTGGACGCGTCCGTTCGTCGTCCTCGGGGTGAACGCGCTCGCGCTGTTCTTCCTCTCGAGCCTGGTGGCCCGCCTGCTCATCGTCGTCAAGGTCCCGGGCGACGCCGGCCGGACGCCGCTCCACGCGTGGCTGTACGGCCACGGGTTCGCGCCGTGGGCGTCCCCCCTCAACGCCTCGCTCGCCTACGCGGTGGCCTACCTCTCCCTCTGGCTCGGCGTGTTGTGGCTGCTCGATCGGTATCACGTTCGGCTGACCGTGTGATACCCTGGGGCGCTGCCCGCGGCCGGAGGGTCCGGGCCCCAAGGATATCGAGTCACCGGTGATGAGTCGCGTGCAACTGTCGCTGAAGGTGAAGCTGAGCCTGCTCATCACCTCTCTCGTCGTTCTCACCGTCGCGCTGGTCAGCTTTCTGCTGCTTCGCCAGCAACAACAATCCCTGACCGAGCAGATGATCAAGCGCGGCCACACCATCGCCGACAACCTGGCCGCCGGCGGCAAGAACGCGCTCGTGGGCAACGACGACCTCACCCTCAACGTCTTGGTCAAGGAAGCCATGAACGATCGGGACGTGGCCTACGTGGTCTTCGTGGACGACGACGGCAACGTGCGGGCTCATTCCGACGTCGCCTCGATGGGCAGGCCGCTGGTCCGGCCGACCGGACTGCTGAAGCTTGGCGACACGCCTCTCGTGCAGACCTACAAGACGGACGGGGGGCAGGTGATTGACTTCGCGGTGCCGCTCGTCTTCAGCCAGGTTCCGGTGGGCGCGCTCTACGTCGGGTTCAGCAAGCAGACCATCGCGGCGGCGCTGAGCTCGGCGCGCAACCGGGCCACGCTGATCACGTTCGCGCTGGTCGTCATCGGCGTGGCGGGCGCGGTCGGGCTGGCCACCATGCTGTCCCGGCCGATCTTCCGGCTGGTGCAGGGCACCAAGGCCATCGCCGAGGGCAATTTCCAGATCGCGCTGCCCGTGACCTCGCGCGACGAGCTGGGTACCCTCACCGAGTCGTTCAACCAGATGGCCCGCAGCCTGCGCGAGAAGGAGATGATCAAGCGCGCGTTCACCCGCTACGTGGCGCGCGAGGTCGTCGAGGAGGTCCTCAAGGATCCCGAGCAGCTCGGGCTGACCGGCGAGCGGCGCGAGGTCACGGTGCTGTTCTGCGACATCCGCGGGTTCACGTCGCTGTCGGAGCGGCTGACCCCGGAACAGGTCGTCGGGCTGCTCAACGAGTTCTACACGCTGATGATCGAGACCACGTTCAAGCACGACGGCACCCTCGACAAGTTCATCGGCGACGCGGTCATGGCGGTGTTCGGCGCCCCCATCGCCCATCCCGACCACGCGCTGCGCGCGATCCGGACCGCCGTCGCCATGCAGCAGGGCATCGCCGAGCTGAACGAGCACCGCGCCGGACAGGGCAAGGAGCCGATCCTGATCGGCATCGGCGTCAACCTCGGCGAAGTGGTGGCCGGCACCGTGGGCACCGAGGACCGCATGGAGTACACGGTCATCGGCGACAGCGTGAACTTGGCCGCGCGCCTGGAGTCCAACGCCAAGCCCGGACGCATCCTGATCAGCCAGCACACCTACGACCGCGTGCAGGAGCACGTGAAAGCGCTGCCGCTGGGCTCGCTCAAGGTCAAGGGCAAGGAGGAAGAAGTGGAAGTGTACGAAGTCGTCTCGCTCCAGGACCACGCGTGAGCGCGCGCCTGCTGCTCGTCGTGCTCGCCACGCTCGTGACCGCGGCGTGCGCGACCGCGCCGACCGCCCCCCCGCCCGTCGCCGCTCCCCCGACTCCGGCCCCGGTGGCGCGGGTCGCGCCTCCGCCGCCCGAGCCGGTGCCGGCCATCTTCAAATCGGACGACTTCATCGTGGTGACGGCGAAGGCCGGGGACACTGCGGAGAGCCTGGCCACCCAGCACCTCGGCG
>DATHGT010000030.1:0-16216 GCA_035317605.1 Candidatus Acidiferrum sp.
CGCGATGGTCACGTGCCAGGCCTGGGTGAGCTGGCCGGCCGGCGCCTGCTGGGCGACGGCCGGGGCCGCGCCGCCAACGGTGACGGCGAGGGCAATGAGCAGCACGATGAGGCTCGTCGAATAACGCCAGGGAATCATGCGATTCCTCCTGTATGCGTGGGAAGTCCTGCCGATGGCCAGAGGATGAGGGCGGAGCGTCCCGCCGTCAAGAGCGCTCGCCGGCTCGGCTCGCGTTCCGAACGCTCGCCGCATATGCTAGCGGCCATCGCCTGAGACGTAGACCCGTCGAGGAGGACTCATGACCCGATTCGTGATCGCACTGTTGCTCGTGGCCGCCCTGGCCGGCAACGCCGTGGCCCAGCCGAAGTCGGCGCCCGCGAAGCCGGAGGGCGAGATGCGCTGGGCGCTCTACATCACGCTGGCTCCGGCCTGGTTCGACCCGGGCGAGGTGACCGCGGGATTCATCACGCCGTTCTGGGTGCTCTACGCCATGCACGACGCGCTGTTCAAGGCCATGCCGGGCAGCATGATGGCGCCGAGCCTGGCCGAGTCGTGGACGGTGAGCCCGGATCAGAAGACGTACGAGTTCAAGATCCGCGAGGGCCTGAAGTTCCACAACGGCGATCCGTTCACCACTGAGGACGTGCTGTTCAGCTATCAGCGCTCCAAGGTCGGCAAGTCGCTCAAGGACAAGGTGCGGAGCGTGGAGATCGTGAGCCCGTCGCGCATTCGCTTCCAGCTCCACGAGCCGTTCCCGGACTTCATGACCTTCTACGGCACGCTGGCCAGCGGCGCGTCGTGGGTCGTGCCCAAGAAGTACGTCGAGAAGGTCGGCGACGACGGCTTCAAGAAGCATCCCATCGGGCTGGGGCCGTACAAGTTCGTGAGCCACACGCCCGGCGTCGAGCTGGTCATGGAGGCCAACGAGAGCTACTGGCGCAAGATGCCCTCGGTGAAGCGGCTGGTGTTCAAGGTCGCTCCCGAGGCCACCACCCGGGCGGCCATGGTCAAGCGGGGCGAGGTCGACGTCGCTTACATGCTCGACACCCCGACCGCGCTCGAGCTGAAGCGCGATCCCAACCTCAGGCTCGGGTTCTCGGGGGCCATCGGCGTGCACTTCCTCGACTTCTTCGACCAGTGGGATCCGAAGTCGCCGTGGTCGGAGCGTCGCGTGCGGCTGGCCGCCAACCACTCCGTCGACCGCAAGTCGATCAGCGAGGCCGAGACGCTCGGCGCCGCCCGCCTGACCGGCAGCATGGTCCCGCGCTCGTTCGAGTTTGCGTTGACGCTGCCGGCCTACGAGTACGATCCCACCAAGGCCAAGCAGCTCCTGGCCGACGCCGGGTATCCCAACGGCTTCGACGGCGGCGACTTCTATCCCTATCCCCCGTACACCGCGACCGGTGAGGCCATCGTCTCCAACTTCGGTTCGGTGGGCATCCGGATGAAGGTGCGCACGATGGAGCGCGCGGCCTTCCAGTCCGCGTGGCTCGCCAAGAAGCTCCACGGTGTGTGCATGTGCACGGTGGCTTCGTACGGTAACGCGGCCACCCGCCTGGCCGAGCAGGTGCAAAAGGACGGCGCCTACGCACGCGGCGTCGACCCCGACGTCGAGGCGCTCTACCACAAGCAGTCCCGCGAGACCGACAAGAAGAAGCGCGAGGTGATGCTGCACCAGATGCAGCAGCTGCTCTACGACCGGGCGCGGTTCGGCCCCATGTGGGAATTCATCTGGCCCAGCGCGATCGGCCCGCGGGTGGCCGAGGCGGGGCTGATGCTGATCGATCCCTATCCGTGGTCCGCCCCGCTGGAAGACGTCCGCCTCAAGGCCAAGTAACACGCGCGCCGCCACGCTCGACGCGCCCCGGCAAAACCGTGGCGCTCCTCGAGCGTGGCGCGTATCCTGTCGCGGGCCCGGCAATGACGCCGCCATCACCGGAAGCACCGATCCCCCCCGCGCAGAAATGGGCCATCACCCTGACCGTCATGGTCGTGGCCTTCATGCAGATCCTCGACACCAGCGTGGCCAACGTCATCCTGCCGCATCTCCAGGGCACGCTCTCAGCCGGACTCGACGAGGTCTCGTGGGTGATCACGTCGTACCTCGCCGCCAACGCGGTGGTCATTCCGGCCACGGGCTGGCTGGTCGGGCTGTTCGGGCGCAAGCGGGTGTTCATGGTCTGCTCGTGCCTGTTCGTGGTCAGCTCGTTCGTCTCCGGCGCGGCGCCCGATCTGACCACGCTCATCGTCGCCCGCATCTTCCAGGGCCTCGGCGGCGGGCCGATCATCCCGCTCTCGCAGGCCATCCTCTGGGAGATCTTTCCGTTCCATCAGCGCGGCCTGGCCATGGCCGTGTGGGGGCTGGGCTTCATCGTCGCGCCCATCCTGGGCCCGACCTTCGGCGGCTATCTCGCCGACGAGTGGTCGTGGCGCTGGATCTTCTACATCAACCTGCCCATCGGCATCCTCGGCTTCATGATGGCCGGCGCCTTCCTGTTCGATCCGCCGTACCTGCGCAAGGTCGTGCACATCGACTGGTGGGGGCTCGGCCTCATGGTGATCGGGTTCGCCTGCCTTCAGTTCGTGCTGGACCGGGGCGAGCGCGAGGACTGGTTCGAGTCGTCGACGATCGTCGCGCTGGCCGTCACCGCGGTCCTGGCCCTCATCGCGTTCGTGATGCGCGAGCTCCTGGCCCACGATCCCATCCTCGACCTGAGGGTGTTCAGGGACGTCAACTTTGCCACCGGCGCCACGCTCAGCGCGGTGGTCGGCTTCGGGATGTACGCGAGCATGCTGCTGGTCGCCGTGTTCACGCAGAAGCTCCTCGGCTATGACGCCTGGACGGCGGGGCTGGTGCTGGCGCCCGGGGGCGTGGGGAACATCTTCTCGCTGTTCGCGTCCGGCATCGTGACCCGCGTCGACCAGCGGCTGATGCTGGCCTTCGGCTGCGTCCTCAACGCGGTCAGTCTCTACGCCATGACCTCGCTGACGCTCGGCATGGATTACTGGAGCCTGGCCTGGCCGCGCTTCCTCCAGGGCTTCGCCGCCGGCTTCATCTACGTGCCGATGTCGACGCTCACGCTGGCGACCATCCGCCGCGACAAGCTCGTCAACGCGACGGCCGCCTACAGCATGCTCCGCAACGTCGGGGGCAGCATCGGCATCGCGGTGGTCGCCACGCTGCTGGCCCGGCGGAGCCAGTACCACCAGGCCACGCTGGTGAGCCACATCGACCTCTGGGATCCCCAGACGCAGGAACGGCTCGCCCGCTGGACGAACTATTTCACGACCCTCGGCAGCGATCAATTCACCGCCCAGCGTCGGGCCGTGGGCATGATCTATCGTGAGACCGTCGCCCAGGCCCAGCTTCTCGCGTACACCGACGACTTCTGGCTGCTGGCCGTGATGTTCGCGCTGGTCCCGCTGGTGCTGCCGCTGATGCGCCGGATCCGGCTGGAGCCGAAATCCGTCCCCGCGAAGGAATCCACCGAAGCCCGCACCCACGCCGAGGAAGGCGCGGTGTGACGACGGAAAGGATCACGACCATGGCTCGCGCATTCGAGGAGAAGACCGTCACCCTGACGAACGGGCTCACGCTGCACTACTACGAATGGCCGGGAGCCGGGCCGACGCTGGTGCTGCTGCATCCGTCCTCGGGTTACGGGCGCATGTGGGAGTGGACGGTGGACAAGCTCGGCGATCGGTTTCACGTGTACGCGCTCGACCAGCGCGGCCACGGCGACAGCGGCCGCCCCGACGGCGACTACTCGGCCGAGGAGTACGCCCAGGACCTGTATCTGTTCTTCCGCCAGGTCGGGATCGATCGGGCGGTGATCGCCGGACAGTCGCTCGGCGGCCGGGTCGGCATGGTGTTCGCCGCCACGTGGCCGCAGCACACCCAGGCGGTGGGGCTGGTCGGCGGGCCGCACGCGAGCAACTTCTTCCCCACCCGGGAGGCGACGATCGGCGTGCTGGGCGCGGCACAGCGAATGCTCGAGTCGAAGACCGAGTTCCCGTCGCGCGAGGCCGCGCTGGAGGCGCTGCGCGCCACGCGTCCCCGTGACCGCGAGGAGGCGCGGCGCCATCGCATCGAGCACAACATGGTGTCGACGCCCGGCGGCGTGGCGTTCAAGTACGACAAGGTCCGCGTGGCCATCGGTCTGGCCCACATGGCCGACGATCTCAGGAAGTACGCGGCGAAGACCGCGTGTCCGGTGGCGATCCTGCGCGGCGACAGCGGCGCCGAGCTGGGCGCCGAGCTCGCCAAGGAGATCGCCACGAGCTGGAAGAACGCCCACGTGATCGACGTCGAGGGCGACTACGCGCTCCAGATGGAAAACCCGGCCGGGCTGGCCAGGGCCCTGACCGATTTCATCCGATGAAGCGCGCGCTGGTCCTGCTCGCGATCTCGCCCTTCGTGGTGTCGTGCGCGACCGTTCACACCCGCGGACGCGCGCTCGTGACCCGCGGCGTCCAGGTGATGGGAGGCGCCGACAAGCTGGCGGCGGTCAAGACTGTCTTGGTGATGGCGACGGTGAAGCAGTGGGAGCCCGAGCAGTCGATGATCCCGGGCGGTGAGATGCGGTACGCCAACGAGGCCACCGTCGAGGCGGTGGCCGACGTGGCCAGCCGCGCCGCCCGCCTCGACATCGTGCGCAAGTTCGAATATCCGGCGCCGCGCACGTTCACGTTCAGCGAGATCGTCACGCCGGACGCGGGGTACGTGGCCGGCATCGACAGCAACGGACGGAACAAGCAGAGCCTGGAGTCGAACCCGCCGGCCCACGCCATGTCGGGCCTGCGCCTGGCCGCCACCCAGCGCGAGCTGCGGCGCGCCTCGACGCTGCTGGTGCTCGAGATGTACAAGAACCCGGATCGCGTCTCCGGCATCGGCGACGTCACGGTGGGCGGCGTCGCCTATCCGACCGCGGAGTACCGCGCGACCGACGATCTGACGTTCACGGTCATGTTCGACCGCGCCACGGGGCTGCCCGCGCGCATCCGCACCAACGACTACGACAACATCTGGGGTGACGTGACGTTCGACCTCGTGCTGTCGGACTGGCGCGCGATCGACGGCATCCAGGTCGCGACGAGCCGGAAGTACGAGCTGAACGGCCGTCCCGTCATGGACGTCAGGATCACCGAGGCCAAGGTCAACGCGCCGATCGCCGCCGACCGGCTGGCCATTCCCGCGGCGTTCAAGGCCGGCGCGTCCAAGCCGGCGACGGGCGCGGTGCCGTACCAGTGGGTCATCCGACGCCAGTTCATCGGCACCTACCTCGATTCCGACGTGCCGAGCTACGACGCGCGGGCCACGACGTCGCTGAGGCTGGTGGAGCTGGCGCCGGGCGTGCAGCACGTCGTCGGCGGCTCGCACAACGCGCTGGCCGTCGAGATGCGCGATCACCTGATCGTGTTCGACGCGCCGGTGAGCGACTGGCATTCGAACTGGGTGCTCAAGGCCGCGGGCGAGAAGTATCCGAACAAGCCCGTGAAGTTCCTCGTGCTCACCCATCACCACATGGACCACGCCGGCGGCCTGCGCGCGTACGCGGCGCAGGGCGCGACCCTCGTGGTGGGCAAGGGCGCCGCCGACCACTTCCGGCGCGTGCTCGCCGCGCCGTTCACCCGCAACCCCGATCTCTCGTCGCGCGACTTGAGCCGGGCCGAGATCATCGAGGTCGCCGACAAGCGCGTATTCGGGGACGGCCAACGCGAAGTCCACGCGTACCTGCTCGATAACCCCCACGCCACCGCGACCCTGATCGGCTACGTGCCCGCCGCGCGCCTCGGCTTCGTCACCGACGTGTGGAGTCCGGGCGCCGGCGCATTACCCAGCGCGATCACCTCACCGCTCGCCGCGCTCGTGGCCGGAGTGCAGCGGGCCGGCATCGCGCCCGTCAAGTTCGCGGGCGGTCACGGGTCCACCGCCGACTACGCGCCCCTCGCCGCGTTGGCGGAGAAAAAATGACGACCCAAGCGCTGACGGGAATCCGCGTCGTCGACCTGACGAACAACCAGGCCGGGCCGTCCTGCGGCCAGATGCTGGCGTGGCTGGGCGCCGACGTGATCAAGGTCGAGGAGCCGGGGCAGGGGGACGCCGCGCGGACCACGCTGCGCGATCGCCCTGACGCAGACAGCCTGTTCTATCTCTCGTTCAACGGCAACAAGCGGAGCCTCACCCTCAACCTCAAGCACCCGCGCGCCAAGGAAGTCTTCCGCGCGCTGCTGGCCAAGGCCGACGTGCTGCTCGAGAACTTCGGCCCCGGCGTGATCGAGCGCCTCGGCTTCGGCTATCCGACGCTGCGCGAGCTGAACCCGCGGCTGGTGTTCGCGAGCATCAAGGGCTTCGGCACGTACGGGCCGTACCGCGACTACAAGAGCTACGAGCCCGTGGCCCAGGCCATGGGTGGGGCCATGAGCGTCACCGGCGAGGCCGACGGCCCGCCCACCTACATGTGGCCGTCGATCGGCGACTCCGGTACCGGCATGCACTGCGTGATCGGCATCCTCGCCGCGCTCATGCAGCGCCACGCCACCGGCCAGGGCCAGCGCGTCGAGGTCTCGATGCAGGACGCGGTGGTCAATCTCATCCGCGTGAGCATCCGCGATCACCAGCGGCTGGGCAAGCCGATGGGGCGCACCGGCAACCAGCTCGGCGCCGGCGTGCCGGGGACGACGTATCGCTGCCGCCCCGGCGGTCCCAACGACTACGTGTTCGTCTTCGCCCAGCAGCAGATGTGGCATCCGCTCCTGCGGGCCATGGACCGCGAGGATCTCATCGGCGACGCGCGCTACGAGACCGGCGCCGCGCGCTGGCAGCGCAAGGCCGAGGTCGACGCGCTGGTGGAAGCGTGGACGTCGGAGCGGACCAAGCACGAGGTGATGAAGATCCTCGCGGGCGCCGGCGTGCCCTGCGGCGCCTGCCTCGACACCGGCGAGGTGCTCGAGGACCCGCACCTGCGCGAGCGCGAGATGATCGTGGAGGTCGAGCACCCCGTGCGCGGCCGCTACGTCACGGTCGGCAACCCGATCAAGCTCTCGGACTCGCCGACCACCATCGGCCCCGCGCCGCTGCTCGGCCAGCATCGTCACGAGATCCTGCGCGAGCTGGGGTACGGCGACGCCGACATCGAGTCGCTGGCCAAGGACGGCGCGATCTGATCATCCGGCGGCGGAGACCGTGCCGGTCGCGCTGATCCCGTTCTGGCGTCTCCGTCAACACGCGGTCTCCGAAGAAGCCGTCCGCGGCGGCTCCCGCCGCCGCGCCCTCGATCGCACCTGGCCCCTGCCCGAGCCCGTCCGCGAACGCCTGCGCCCCCTCCTCGAACCGCTCGGCTTCGACCTCGCCCGCCCGGTCTCCGTGAGCGAGCCCGCGGGGCAGGACGCGCTTCGCTTCGATCAGCAAGACGCCGCCGGCTGACCCGTTACAAACCTTTACGCGACTCACATACAAGCTTGACGCGGCGATCGCACGCTCCTGGATGCGTGGGCCGACGACGGCCGACGACACTTCGACGGGAGGCACGGACCATGAGACGACGCACGGTGATCGGCTTGAGCGTGGCGGCGATCGGCACCCTGGTGGCGGGGGCGGGCGCGTTCGCGGTGGCGCACGGACCCGGGCGCGAGGCGATGATGCGGCGGATGGCGATCGCTGCCATCGACGGCGCGCTCGACGAGGCGCAGGCGTCGCCCGAGCAGCGTGTGGCGATCCGCGCGGCGCGTGATCGGGTGTTCGCCGAGGTCCAGGACCACCGCCGCGATCGGCAGGCGCGCCTGGACGGGATGCTCACGCTCTTCGAAGGGGACCGACTCGACGACGGGCTCCGCGCCGTCCGGGCGCAGATCGAGACGGACCACGGCAAGATCGCCGATGTCATGAGCGCGGCGCTCGTCGAGGCGCACGCAGTCCTCTCACCGACCCAGCGCAAGGTCGTGGCCGACTACGTCCGCAGTCACCGGCCCATGCACCCGTGAGGTATGCTCCGGCGTGTCCGTACGCACGGCCGCGCTGCTGATCGACGACGACGCTCGCTTGGCGGCGCTGGTCACCGAGTACCTCGGCGAGCACGGGATCGACGTGACGGTGGCCGGCGACGCCAGGCGCGGGCTCGCCTCGCTGAAGAGCGGGCGCTTCGACGTCGTGCTGCTCGACGTGATGCTGCCGGGGATCGACGGGCTCGAAACCTGCCGTCGCATCCGGGCCACGCCGGAGCTGGCCGCCGTCCCCATCGTGATGCTGACGGCGCGCGGCGACGACGTGGACAAGGTGGTCGGACTCGAGCTGGGAGCGGACGACTACCTGGCCAAGCCCTTCAATCCGCGCGAGCTCCTCGCTCGCATCCGGGCGGTGCTCCGCCGGGCGGCGCCGGCGACGGCGGGCCGGCCGCGCTTTCGCACGGGCCGGCTCGAGATCGACTTCGACGCGCGCGAAGTCGTGGTCGACGGCCGGCGTGTGATCCTGACTCACTATGAGTTCGAGCTGCTGGCCGTCCTGGCCCGGTCGGCGGGACGGGTCCTGTTGCGGGAGCAGGTGCTCGACGGTCTCAAGGGCCAGGAGTACGAGGCCTTCGATCGCTCGATCGACGTCCACGTCTCGAAGCTGCGCGCCAAGATCGAGCGCGACTCCAAGGCTCCGCGGTACATCAAGACCGTGCGCGGGGTCGGGTACGCGCTGATGCGGGACGCGGACTGATCGCATGCGCCTGCACGGCCGGATCTATCTCCATTCGCTCGCGGTCCTGATCGTCGCGTGCGTCGCCACCGCCATCACGTTCGCGTTCGGCACGCGCGGCGCCATGATGCAGGACGTCGCCGAGCGGACCGTGCGCCATCTGGCCTCCCTCGCCGGCGACGTCATCGGCGACCCGGACGCCCTGTCCGAACGCATCCGGCGCATGCACGACGACCTCGACATCGACGTCACCGTCCGTGGTGTCGACGGCCGGGTGATGGCGATCGCCGGTCGGTCGCTGCCGTCTCTGTCCCGTGACGACGTCGAGCGTGTCCGCGCCGGCGCGGTCATGCTTCATCGACGTCCCTCGTGGTACGCGGCCGTGGCCGTACGCCAGCCAGGCTCGGCGGCGATCGTGGGCGTTCTCCAGGCTTCGATGCCTCATCGGTTCGGGCCGGCGCACATCGTCGGGCCCGCGTTGACGGTCGCGCTCATCCTCGTGGTCGTGGCGCTGGTCACCGTGCCGACCGCGCGGCGCATCTCGCGACCGCTCGAGCGGCTCACCGAGGCCGCCCGGCGGTTGGGAGGCGGTGACCTCTCGACCCGCGTGCCCGCTCCGGGGGCGACCCGCGCGTGCTGGCGGTGGCGTGACCGACGTCGGACCGACGAGCTCGGGGAGCTGACGCGTGCGTTCAACGAGATGGCCGATCGGGTCGAGCGTCTCGTACGCGGTCAGCGGGAACTCTTGGCCAACGTGTCGCACGAGCTGCGCTCGCCGTTGACGCGCATCCGCGTGGCGCTGGAGCTGCTGCCGTCCGATCCCGCGACCGAGAGCAGGCGGCGTGGCCTGGAAGTGGAACTTTCCGATCTCGAGCGTTTGATCGAGGACATCCTGACCACGGCGCGCCTGGACGAAGCCGGGCTCCCCACGCGTCTGGACGCGCTCGACGCGCGCTCGGTCCTGACCGACGTCGCCGAGCGAGCCCGCCACGACCCGCTCGTCGAGGGCAAGGCGATCCGCGTCATCGAGGGGCCGCCCGTTCCGCTCTCCGCCGACGGTGCGCTGCTGCGGAGAGCCGTATGGAACGTCGTCGAGAACGCGGCAAAGTACGGGGCGCCGCCGATCACGCTCGATGCGAAGCGCGTGGGCGATCGCGTGGCCCTGAGCGTCTCCGACGAAGGCCCGGGAATTCCGGCGGCCGAGCGCGAGCGCGTCTTCACCCCGTTCTATCGCGGCGAACGCGCCCGGACTCCTGACGGAACGCGGGGCGTCGGCTTGGGCTTGACGCTCGCGCGGCGCGTCGCCGAAGTTCACGGCGGAAGCATCGCGGTCGAGGCCGCGTCGGTCGCCGACGGGATCGAGCGCGGGTGCCGCGTCGTCATCACGCTGCCCGTCGACCACTTCACGGCCTAGCCGCCACACGTCCTTCACGCGTCCAGAAGCGGACACCTGGCTGTGGCAGACTGAAAAGACATGTCCGTGGAATCTCGGGAACACGTGCAGCGTTCGGAGCTGCTGAGCCAGCTGCGCATCGAGCGTGATGGCCAGCCTCCGCGACCGCGATCGCGCGTCCGCTGGCTGGCCGTGATCGCCGTGGCGCTGGTGCTGGCCGCCGGCGGGGTCTGGTACGCGCTCGGTCGGATGGCCGTGCCGACCGTGCGGACCGCGGTGGCGCGCGACGCGGGACCATCCGCCGGCCCCGCGTCGGTGCTCGACGCCACCGGCTACGTGACCGCGCGCCGGCAGGCCACCGTGTCGGCCAAGATCACCGGCAAGGTCACCGAGGTGTTGATCGAGGAAGGCCAGAGCGTTCGTGAGGGCGACGTGCTGGCCCGGCTCGAGGACACCGACGCGCGGGCCCAGCTCGCGCTGGCCCGGGCCCAGCTCGCGGCGGCGCGGGCGCAGCTCGCCGAGCTGCGCGCCCAGCTCGCGCAGGCCGAGCGCGACTACACGCGGCAGCAGGAACTGGCGAGGCGCGAACTGGTCAGCGCGCAGTCGCTGGACGCCGCGCTCGCCCAGCGCGACATGGTCCGCGCGCGGCTGGGCGCGGCCGGCGAGCAGGTGACGGTCGCCGAGCAGTCCGTGCGGGTGGCCCAGGTGCAGCTCGACAACACCGTGATCCGGGCGCCCTTCGGCGGGGTGATCGTGGCCAAGGCCGCTCAGCCGGGTGAGGTGGTCTCACCGATGTCGGCCGGCGGCTTCACGCGCACCGGGATCGGCACGATCGTGGACATGGATTCGTTGGAGATCCAGGTCGAGGTCAACGAGTCGTTCATCAATCGCGTGACGGCGGGGCAGCCGGTGGAGGCCATGCTCAACGCGTATCCGGACTGGAAGATCCCCGCCTCGGTGATCGCGATCATCCCGTCCGCCGATCGCAGCAAGGCCACCGTGAAGGTGCGCATCGCCGTGCAGTCGAAGGATTCGCGCATCGTGCCGGACATGGGCATTCGCGTCGCCTTCCTGAGCACGCAGCCGGCGACCGCGGCCGCGCCCGCGGGCAGCGTGCTCGTCCCCGCCGAGACCGTGCGCGGCGAGGGCGCCGCCGCCGTCGTCTTCGTCTACGCCGACGGCAAGATCGAGCGCCGCCCCGTCACCCTCGGACGAATCACCGGCGGCCAGCGCGAAATCCTCACCGGCGTCCGCCCCGGCGAACGCGTGGTGCTCTCACCGCCCCCGTCCCTCGACCACGGCGCCCGCGTGAGGCTCGCCGACAAGAGCTGAATGCTCGTCCAAATCCGTGGCGTGACCAAGAGCTATCGGCGGGGCGGGGAGACTATCGAAGTCCTGCACGGGGTCGACCTCGACATTCCCCGTGGGGACTTCGTCGCGCTGATGGGACCGTCGGGCTCGGGCAAGACCACGCTCCTGAACCTCATCGGCGGACTCGACACGCCGACCGGGGGCAGCGTGATCGTAGACGGCCGGCGGATCGACCGGCTGTCGAGCGGTGAGCTGGCGCGTTGGCGGGCGGCCAACGTCGGCTTCGTGTTCCAGTTCTACAACCTGCTCCCGGTGCTGTCGGCGCAGAAGAACGTGGAGCTGCCGCTGCTGCTCACCTCGCTGACGGGACGCGAGCGAAGACGGCACGCGCAGATCGCGCTCACGCTGGTGGGACTCGCCGACCGCGCGAAGCACAAGCCGAAGGAGCTGTCCGGCGGTGAGGAACAGCGCGTGGCGATCGCCCGCGCGCTCGTCTCCGATCCCGCGGTGCTGGTGTGCGACGAGCCGACCGGCGACCTCGACCGGGCCACCGCCGCCGAGATCCTCACCCTGCTCCAGACGCTCAATCGCGAGCACGGCAAGACCGTGGTGATGGTCACCCACGATCCCAAGGCGGCCGAGTACGCGCGCCGCCGGCTCCACCTCGACAAGGGCACGCTGACCGACGAGGACGGGACGCACGCGGCGTGAAGCACCTGCCGCTCGTGTGGGCCGGACTCTTTCGCCGCAAGACCCGGACGTTCTTGACGCTGGCCTCGGTGATCGTCGCCTTCCTGCTGTTCGGGCTCCTGCAGGCCGTGCAGACCGCGTTCGAGGCCGGCGCCGACACCGCCGACGCCAAGCGCCTGCTGACCACGGCCCGCTACTCGATCATCGAGCCGCTGCCCATGGCCCACCTGCGGCGGATCGAGCAGGTGCCGGGCGTGGTCGGCGTCGCTCACGCCGAGTGGTTCGGAGCCAAGTACCAGAACGAGAGCAACGCCTTCGCGGTGTTCGCGGTGGATCCCGCGCGCTACCTCGACATCTACCCGCAGTTCACGATCGACCCCGCCCAGCGCCAGGCCTTCATCCAGTCGCGCACAGGCGCTCTGGCCGGTCAGCGGCTCGTCGATCGCTTTCACTGGAAGCTCGGCCAGAAACTCCCGCTCAATTCCGAGATCCATCCCAAGGCCGATGGGAGCATGAGCTGGGAGTTCGACCTCGTCGGCATCATCGACGCGGACGATCCGGCCGTCCGCCGCAACACCGACATCGTGTTGATCAACGCCAAGTACTTCGACGAGGCGCGGCTGGTCGGCAAGGGGCGGACCGGGTGGTACATCGAGCGCATCGCCGATCCCGCGCAGGCCCGCGCGATCTCGGCGGAGATCGACCGGCTGTTCGCGAACTCGCCGGACGAGACCAAGACCCAGCCCGAGAAGGAGTTCGCCATCGGCTTCGCCAAGCAGATCGGCGACATCGGTGCCCTGGTCGCGCGCATCCTCGTGGCCGTCTTCTTCACGATCCTGATCCTGACCGGCAACACGATGGCCCAGTCGCTGCGTGAGCGCATCCCCGAGCTGGCCATCCTCAAGACGCTGGGCTTCTCGGACGGGCGGGTGACCGCGCTCGTGCTCGCCGAGGCCGCGCTGCTGCTGTTGATCGGCGGCGCGCTGGGCATGGCGGCGGCGGTGGGCATCATGCCGTTCGTGAACGGCTCGACGGGCGGCCGCTTTCCGCCGCTCTTCGTCGAGGGCCAGACGTGGCTGCGCGCGGCGGTGATCGTGGCCGCCCTCGCGCTCGCGGTCGGGCTGCCGCCGGCGCTCCGCGCGCGCCGGCTGCGCATCGTGCAGGCGCTGGCCGGTCATCGATGATCCGCCGCGCGCTCGGCTCCGTCGTCCGGATCACCGCGGTGAACCTGCTCACGCTGCCCCAGCGCGTGGGCCCCTCGCTGGTCGTGGTGGTCGGCATCGCGGGAGTCGTCGGGGTGCTGGTGTCGGTGCTCGCCATGGCCGACGGCTTTCGCCACACGCTGGCCAGCACCGGGCGCAGCGGGCGGGTGATCATGCTGCGCGCGGGCTCCGACGCCGAGATGTCGAGCGGGATCGGGCGCGAGCAGGCCGCGTTGCTGGCCGGCCTGCCCGGCATCGCGCGCGACGCCGCCGGTCGGCCGCTGGCCACCGCCGAGCTGGTGGTGATGGTCGATCTGCCGCGCCACGGCCAGAGTCACCCGAACAACGTGCCGTTCCGCGGCGTGGGGCCGGCGGCGTTCGACATCCGCGACGAGGTGAAGATCGTGGAGGGGCGCCGCTTCGCTCGCGGAGTCCGCGAGGTCATGGTCGGCCGGCGGGCGTCCGTCGAGTTCGCCGGCGTCGGGGTGGGCTCGCGCATCGCGTTCCGCGACAGCGACTGGACCGTGGTGGGCGTGTTCGAGAGCGGGGGCGACGTGCACGAGTCGGAGATCTGGGCCGACGCCGAGGTCGCCGCGTCCGCGTTCCGGCGCGCGACCTACCAGTCGCTGACCGCCACCCTCGCCGACGGATCCGACGCCGGCCTCGCGGCCCTCACCGACCTCGTCGCCCGCGATCGCCGGCTCTCGGTCAGCGTGCAGCGCGAGCCCGAGTACTACGCCCGGCAATCGCGCACGCTGTCGTGGCTCATCGAGGTGCTCGGCTACACGGTGGCCGTGTTCATGGCGGTCGGGGCCACCTTCGGGGCGCTCAACTGCATGTACATGGCGGTGGCCAGCCGCCAGGTCGAGATCGCCACGCTCCGGGCGATCGGCTTCGGCGGGTTCCCGGTGGTCGTGTCGGTGATGATCGAGGCGCTGCTGCTCGCATCGCTCGGCGGGGCGATCGGGGGTGGGCTCGCCTACGTGTACTGCGACGGCGCGACGCTCTCCACCCTCAACTTCAACACGTTCTCCCAGGTGGCCTTCGCCTTCCGGGTCACCCCGGGCCTGCTCGCGCGCGGTTTCGTCTGGGCCCTGATCATCGGCATCGCCGGCGGCCTTCTGCCTGCCCTGCGGGCGGCGACGCTGCCCGTCACCGTCGCGCTACGCACGGGGTGACGCGATCGACTAATGGAGCTCGCGGAATTGGTTGACGGGCTCGCGTCGGGGGTCGGCTGGCCTAGGTCCTCGAAAAGAGGAGCTGCGCTCCTCTTTTCTGCGAAATCGGCGCTCGACCCCCGACGCGAGCCCGTCAACCAATTCCGCGAGAATCATTAGCCGCGAAAGCGGGGCGCGAGCCCCGGGGGCGCCAGGGGCCGGCCGAAGCTGTCGATGCGGAGCTCGTCGCCGACGCGGTACTTGTCGAGGTCGCGCTTGGGCAGGTTCACGAACATGCGGGTGTTCGGGAACTCTACGATCGCGTAGCCGTGATTGACGTCCAGGTCGAGGATGCGGCCGACCGCGGCCGTCCGCGAATCGTCCTGCGGACCGGCCGCGGTCAGCGCGCACCCCGCGACGGCGCCCACGAGCGCGCCGGCCAACAGCACCACGATCACGGACCTCTCGATGCGACGGCTCTTCATGTCTTCCTCCGTGTCAGCTTCCACACCCCATCGTACCCGACGCGTCACGGGACTTCGTGCTGAGCGTCGAGGGGCGCTAAGATGTCATGACATGACCGACGGCCCGATCGATCTCACCCTGGAGGTGGCGCCGCGCTCGCGCTTCGACGTGGTCGAGCTGCGAGCCCGGTTGCCCGTCGAATACCGCGAGGCGCTGGCCCCGTATCCGTCGTGCCTCTACTGGTCCGCCCACACCACGGCCGGCTTCCTCGATCGAAGCCTGGCCGCGCGCCTCGGCCCCGCCCTGCCGACGTACTTCGACGCCCTCCGCCGCATCTTTCCCGAGGGCGCGGGCTACGCCCACGACCGGCTCGAGCGGCGTCAAGAGCTCGACGAGGCCCAGCGCGCGGTCGAGTCGAAGAACGCGGACTCGCACCTCGCGTTCATCGCCGGGGGGCTGCGCCCGTGCGTGACGTATCCGAACCGGTCCGACGAGCCGGTCTGCTTCGTCGATCTGGACGGCGTCAACGAGGGGCGGCCGCGCCGGCGGGTGACGCGCGTGATCGGCTTTCGCCGGGAGGCGGTGGTGGCCAACACGCGCATCGACGTCCCGATGTCCCGCCATCCCATCGAGTCCGTGAACCTGAAGGATCCCAAGCTCGGCATCTACGAGCGCCTGGCCGAGTTCGTGGCGCGCGCGGGGGTCGGGCGCGGCCGGCTGCACCTGGCCCTGGATCCGGGCGAGCGCCACGCGGCGCTGACCGTCAACGAGTACGAGACCCTGCTCATGCAGCACGACCTGGCCGCGGTGCTGCGCAAGCCGTTGCGCTTCATGGCCGCCCAGTATCGGAGCGCGATGGCCAACCCGCGCGCGGTGCCCGGCAAGGCGCTCGGCTACGCCAAGTACGATCTCGTCCGCGTGCTGAACTCCAGCCTCGAGACCCTCGGCCTGCAGGGCTCGATCGTGGAGAAGGTGCTCGCGCGCACGCTGGCCGTGCCCGCCGCGCGGTTCTTCCGGATCCGGCGCTCCGTGCATCTGCTCGTGGCCGAGCGCGCGGACGGCCGGCGCGGCTTCGTGGAGGGCACCTATCAGAGTCCGATCCTGGTCCAGTGGCAGCGCGGCCCCCGTCAGAGCCGCGCGCTCCACGTCACGCTGACCCGGCTCCAGTAACGTGCGTCCCGCCCCGACGCGGGTGCCGCGGCGCCGGGTCTCAGCGAGCGACGCGTCCCCCTATCGGCCGCTGCCGTCGGTCTGGTCGGGCGACGACGCGGAGCTGCTGGAGCGGATGCTGCGCTTCTATCCGCGGCGCCCGCCGCGA
>DATHGT010000031.1:0-4338 GCA_035317605.1 Candidatus Acidiferrum sp.
CGAGGGAGGGTCATCGGCTATGCTGATCGCCGTGGAGATCGACCAGGTCGCGGCGTTCGTCGCGATCGTCCGCGGCGGCGGATTCACGCGCGCGGGCTCGCTCCTGCACCTGTCACAGCCCGCGGTCAGCCGGCGCGTGGAGCTGCTGGAGCGCGAGCTGGGCGCGCCGCTGTTCGAGCGCCTCCGCAGCGGCGTGGTGCTCACCGAGCCCGGCCGGACGTTCCTGCCCCACGCCGAGGCGCTGCTGGCCTCGATGCGCGACGGCATCGACGCCGTCCGCGCGCTGGCCCAGGCCGACCGGGGCGCCATCACGCTGGCCCTGGTCGGCACGCTGGCCAGCACCGTCCTGACCGCCTGCCTGACGCGCTTCCACCACGCCTACCCGCGCGTCGAACTACGTCTGCGCACCGCGCTCAGTCAGGAGATCAGCGAATTGGTGCGCCGCGGCGACACCACGCTCGGCCTCCGCTACGGCAGCGACCCGCATCCCGAGATCCTCTCGACGCCGGTCCACGACGAGCCCATGGTGGTCGTGTGCTCGCCGCAACACCGGCTGGCCCGCCGCCGAAAGATTCCGCCGCGCGAGCTGGCCACCGAGCCCTGGGTCGCGTTCCCCCCGCGCAGCAACGCGCTCTACGAACCCTACCCCTGGTCGCTCCAGCATCGGCTTGCCGCCAGCGGCGTGACTCCCGCCGAGATCATCCCGATCGACAGCCTCACCGCCCAGAAGCGAATGGTGGAAGCGGGATTCGGCCTGGCCCTGCTCCCAGAAAGCAGCGTCGACGAGGAGCTGCGGGCGGGCACCCTGCGGGTCATGGACGTCCCGTCGATGCGCGTCACCATGCCAGTCGTCCTCATCCATCGCCGCCGCGCCTATCTCAGCGCCGCCGCCCGCACCCTCATCGCCGACCTGAGCGCGTGGCCGAAGCACCAGACAACGCGCCGCCGGCCGGCGCTCAACAGCATGCTCAGGCGGCGGCGCCCCCGGGATTCCCGGTCAGGCCCCTCGGAGTAACGGTCGAGGGTGCCTTTGGAAACGCGATCGACTACGCCATGCTCGTGAAGATGTACGAGGGCGATTCCGGTAAGCGCGCGTCGGCCGAGCAGCGCTACAGCCCGCCGGCCTGCACCGGCGCCCGGCAAGTCAAGATCACCGGCAACCCGGACGCGCGCCACATCTCAACGAGCTACGTGGAGCGCCAGAACCTCACGATGCGTATGAGCATGCGCCGCTTCACCCGGCTGACCAACGCGTTCTCGAAGAAGCTCGACAACCACAAGGCGGCCGTCGCGTTTTACACGATGTGGTACAACTTCGCGCGGATTCATCAGACGCTCCGCGTGACGCCCGCCATGGAAGCGGGAATCAGCGATCACGTGTGGGACGCCGAGGAAATCGCGCGGTTGGCGGAATAGCCGGGCGATGGTATCCAGTCGCCCACTGCTATGATCAGGTCCCCATGATGAACCGCCGCGCGTTCCTCCGCACCCTGAGCGCGGGACTCCTCGCGGCGCCGCTGGCCGCCGAAGCGCAGCAGGCGGGGAGGGTGCCTCGGATAGGTTTTCTTAGTTTGACGTCCCCTTCCGATAGGCCGCCCCTGCTCGACGCGTTCCGGCAAAGGCTGCGCGAGCTCGGGTGGGTTGAGGGCCAGAATATTGTCATCGACTATCGATATGCGGAGGGTCGGGTCGACCGGCTGCCCGACTTGGCGGCCGAGCTGGTCCGGCTCAAGGTGGACCTCATCATCGCATCGGCGGGGACGCAAGTAGTGACGGCAGCCAAGAACGCCACCGAGACGATCCCCATCGTCATGATTGCTGTTCGCGATCCTGTTGGCATCGGGCTCATCGCGAGCCTCGCGCGCCCGGGCGGGAACGTCACAGGGGTGTCCGGCTACGCCGGCCTGGAAATCGTCGCCAAACAACTGGAGCTGCTCAAGGAGACCGTCCCCAAGATCCGCCGCGTGGCCATCCTCTCGAACCCGTCCAATGCGTACCACCAGCTCGCGATAAGAGAAGTGAACGTCGCGGCCCGGTCGTTGGGAGTGCAGCTTCAACTCCTGGAGGCTCGAGGTCCGAACGAGTTCGACGGCGCATTCGCGGCGATGGCCAAAGAGCGCGTGGGAGCCCTCCTCGTACTGTCAGATGCGATCTTCAGCTCCCACCGAACACGGCTCGCAGACCTCGCAGCCAGGAGCCGCCTGCCGGCAGCATACGGCGTCAGGGAGAGTGTGGAGGCCGGAGGTCTCATGTCTTACGGGCCGAGCTTTCTCGATCTCTACCGGCGCAGCGCCGCGTACGTGGACAAGATCCTGAAGGGCGCAAAGCCCGCCGACCTGGCCGTGGAGCAGCCGACCAAGTTCGAGCTCGTCATCAACCTCAAGACCGCCAAGGCCCTTGGCCTCACGCTTCCGCCGTCGTTATTGCAACGGGCGGATCAGATCATCGAGTGACGGCCTCGCGCGGGCGTCGATTTCAAACTGATGCACTACCGAAGTAACGGGTAGATGGAGTATTCGAGATCACGTATACATTGTGATCTGAGATGAAGAAGAGCAGAAAGGCGGGAATTCGCTTCGAGGAAGGCAGCGGCAACGTGTTCGTCGATCTTGACGTCAAGCAGCCCGAACAGGAGCTTCTGAAAGCGCGCCTGACGATGCAGATCTACAAGCTCATCAAGGCGCGCGGCCTCACCCAGGCCAAGGCCGGCGAGATCCTCGGGATCAAGCAGCCGCACGTCTCCGCGCTGATGCGCAACCGCTCGGGGACGTTCTCGGTCGAGCGCCTGATGCAATTCTTGACCGACCTCGGCCAGGACGTCGAGATCACCGTCCGCCCCACGCGCAAGGAGCACGGGCGGCTCTCAGTCATCGTGGCGGCGTGATCCCTGTGATCGGCGGCTGAATTCGCGCGGGTTTGCGATGGCGGTGAAGTCGGGTTCTTCGTTTCATCGACGTTCCTCTTTCATCGTCCCGCAGTCACCACGCACATCGGTGTTCACTGCTGTTCAAATTGCAGTAGCTTAGCTTTTCTGGTGGAGATCATGTCGTGAAAGACCCTCACGTCGAGTCCTTGATCTATCGGGTGGAAACCGAGGGAACGCTCCATTTCCAGGATCCGCCTCCGCTGGACCACCAAACTCACGCCTTCGATCTGCGCGTGGACGACGGGCGTTTGACGATGACGATGAAGGATCACTATGCGTCTCGCGATGAAGCTCGGGAAGCGGTGAAGTCCTTTCTCGAAGGATGGGAGATTGATTGGGCGCTCAGGAACGGTGGTCGACGCGAGATTAAATTCGTGTACGAGAAGGCGAACGTTGTGGACCGCGAACCACGACCGCCGGGCGCGACAGTGATCAACGCTGAAACTTGGGACATGCCGTGGGTTGGAGGGGAAGCGCACGTAGTCGTCAATGTCTCCGCCTATCCCGTGCCACCATCAGCGTTCCGAATCCCGCCGGATGTCGAGACTCTTTGGAACCGGTATGAAGGATTCATGAAGGGAAAAGAGCCTTTGCTGTCGATGGCGTATTTCTGCCTCACAGTCGTCGAAACCATGTACGGCGGTGGGAGCCGTAGCCGTGCCGGCACGGTGCTGCAAATCGACCCAAAAGTATTGAACAAGCTCGGTGAACTGACGAGCGAGCGTGGCGATGCAGCAACAGCACGGAAGGTCAAACCTGGACCGGCTCGTCCGTTGAGTGGCGCTGAGTCAGCGTGGGTTG
Organism: Candidatus Acidiferrum sp.; assembly: GCA_035317605.1. Lineage (GTDB taxonomy): Bacteria > Methylomirabilota > Methylomirabilia > Rokubacteriales > CSP1-6 > DATHGT01. The sequence goes on from DATHGT010000031.1 coordinate 3,728, forward strand.
ACGAAACAATCAGAGCCATCATCCGGCGCGCGGGAAATCTCGTCGCTGGGGGAACGCCGGAGCCGGTGCTACTGATGCTCACAGACTTACCGACGCTGCAATGATCGCCAATGATCGCCAAGCGGTCGTCGGCTATAAGCCCTCCGTTATGATTGCCCGCTCATCAGCCGCCGCTACCAGCGTGGCTCGACGACCCTGACCGCAACCCAGGGGTTCGGCAGCTGGTTACAAGTACTCGGCGACCGCTTGTTCGCCAAGGCTCTTCGATGACCACACCTGAGAGAATTGGACCGTTGACACGCATGGAGACGGAGAGACGCCAGCCTTTGACCGCTCGACTTGTTTTAGTCCTGCGACAAAATCTGCGTAGACAGAACTCGCAGAAACCCTCTGTATTTGGCGAAAACATGGTCGTAACTCGAACACGAGCTCGAATCCCGTTGAACTCTCATGAGATTCCGACGACACCGCTAATGATCCTCGCGGAATTGGTTGACGATCTCACGGCGGGGGTCGAGCGCCGATTTCGCAGAAAAGAGGAGCGAAGCTCCTCTTTTCGAGGACCCAGGCCAGCCGACCCCCGCCGTGAGATCGTCAACCAATTCCGCGAG
>DATHGT010000032.1:0-12536 GCA_035317605.1 Candidatus Acidiferrum sp.
CGCCCGGATGATGTCGGACGTGGAGCTGCTCGCGGTCGGCGCGTACAGCCCGCTGGAAGGGTTCATGGGCCGGGCCGACTACCGCAGCGTGCTGAGCGACATGAGGCTGGCGAACGGGCTGCCGTGGACGCTGCCGATCACGCTGGCGGTCCGCAAGGCCGCGGCCGACCAGCTGCGCGAAGGCCAGGACGTCGCGCTGGTCGCGCCCTGGGAAGAGCCGCTGGCCATCCTGCACCTGGAGGAGCGCTTCCCCTACGACGGCCGAGAGGAAGCACGGCTCGTGTACGGCACCGACGACCCGCGCCATCCAGGCGCCGCGTATCAGCTTCACCGCGGCGACGTGCTGCTCGCGGGAAAAGTCGACCTGATCGCGCGTCCCCCGCTTCGCGGCTTCGAGCCCTATCGTCTCGATCCCGCCGAGACACGTGAGCGCTTCCGCGCGCTCGGCTGGCGCAGCGTGGTCGGCTTCCAGAGCCAGCAGCCGATGCATCGGGCGCACGAGTACATCCAGAAGTGCGCGCTGGAGCCTCACGACGGATTGCTGATTCATCCGCTGGTGGGACAGACCAAGCTCGACGAGCTGCCGTCCGCGGTGCGCCTGCGCTGCTACCAGGTGCTGGTCGAGCAGTACTATCCGCGCGACCGCGTGGTCCTCGCCGTCTTCCCGGGCGCCATGCGCTACGCGGGCGCCCGCGAGACCGTCTTCCACGCGCTCGTGCGCAAGAACTACGGGTGCACCCACTTCATCGTGGGACGCGAGTACGCGGCGGTGGAGCGCGACTTCACCCCGATCGGCGTCGACGAGATCTTCCGCGCGTTCGGGGCGGACGAGCTGGGGATCGCGCCGCTCTTCTTCGACGAGACGTTCTATTGCCGCCGCTGCGAGACCATCACGTCGCCCAAGACGTGCCCTCACGGTCAGCAGGACCGGATGGGGCTCAGCGGCGCGGTCGTCCGCGAGCTGCTCGGGCGCGGCGAGCTCGTCCCCACGGAGTTCGCGCGCCCCGAGGTCGCCGAGATCCTCCGCACCTGGGTGCGCGGATCGAGGGGCGCCACGGCTTCGCCGGGGCGTCCCGAGCCGCCAACGGGGGGCTTGGGGGGCCCGGTCGAGGCCCCCCATGTCAAAAAAGAGACCAAAGCCCAGCGAGCCGAGCGCCTGAAGGGCGAGCTGAATCCGTGGGAGAACCTCGCCGAGATCCGTCGCTTCGCGCGCGAAGGTTTCGATTCGATCCCCGCGGCGTGGCTCAACACGTACTTCCGCTGGTGGGGCGTCTACACGCAGGGCGACGGCATCGGCGCCGTCGGCGGCAAGGGCGGCGAGGGCAAGGCCGTGCCGTACTTCATGGTGCGCATCCGCGTGCCGAACGGCCAGCTCCTCTCCCATCAGCTCCGCGTGATCGCGGACTTCGCCGAGAAGAGCGCGCGTGGCATCGCCGACATCACCGTGCGCGAGAACTTCCAGCTCCACTGGATGCCGGTCGAGGTGTTGCCCGATCTGATGGAGAACCTGTGGCGGGTGGGTCTCACGACCATGGGAACGTGTGGGGACGTGACCCGCAACGTCACGGGCTGCCCGATGGCCGGCGTCGACGCCGAGGAGCTGGTCGACGCCTCGCCGCTGGTCCAGGCCGCGACCCGGATGCTGAACGGTAACCCCGACTTCTACAACGTCCCCCGCAAGTACAAGGTCACGATCACGGGCTGCCGGGCGTGGTGCTCGTATCCCGAGATCAACGACGTCGGGCTCACCGCCGTCCGTCACCCGTCGACCGGCGAGATCGGGTTTTCTCTTCGTGTCGGGGGCGGACTTTCCACCAACCCGCACCTCGCGCTGCCGGTCGACGCGTTCATAGGATGGAACGAGGTGCTGCCCGTCGTCCGCGGGATCACCGAGATCTTCCGCGAGAGCGACGTGCTGCGCCACGACCGCGAGAAGGCGCGGCTGAAGTTCCTCTTCCTCCAGCACGGCTGGACCGCCGAGCGGTTCCGATCCGAGCTGGAGGGAAAGCTCGGACACGCGCTCCGTCCCGGCGTGGGCGACGCCGCGCCCGACGATCTCTATCGCGACCACGCGGGGCTCCATCCCCAGAAGCAGGACGGGTACGTGTATGCCGGCGTCCCCGTCCTGCGCGGCCGCCTGACCGTCGAGCAGATGCGCGCGACCGCGGACCTCGCCGAGCGCTACGGCAGCGGCGAGCTGCGCACGACCACCATGCAGAACCTGGTCATCCCCAACGTGCGGGCCGAGCGCGCCGACGCGCTCCGGCAGGAGCTGGGCGCCGTCGGTCTCAAGCTGGAGGCCTCGTCGTTCTGGCGCGGCACCGTGGCCTGCACGGGGACGGAGTTCTGCAAGCTCGCGCTCACCGAGACCAAGGGGTTCGCGCGCTGGCTGGTCGAAGAGCTGGAGACGCGGATGCCGGGCTTCGATCGGCATCTCAGGATCAACGTGACCGGCTGCCCCAACAGCTGCGGCCAGCACTGGATCGCCGACATCGGCATCGAGGGCAAGAAGACCAAGGTCGAGGGCACCATGGTCGACGCCTACTACTTCTGCGTGGGCGGAGGCCTCGGCAAGCACCAGCGCACCGCGCGCCCCGTCGGTTACCGCGCGCCCGCCACCGAGGTGCCGGACGCGATCGAGCGTGTGCTGCGCGCGTATCTGGCCGAGCGCCGCAACGGCGAGAGCTTCCGCGCCTTCGCCGCCGAGCGCAGCGACGAGCAGCTGCGCGCGCTGCTGGCCGGCCAGCCGGTCGCCGAGGACGCCCGCGATCCCCTGCCGGGCCGCGTCCCGCATGGCGAGGATTGACGCGCGCGTTTGACAAGCGTTCCCGCCGGACGTAGCGTCTGGCCCCGATGACTACCAACGGCAAGGCCTACATCGCGGGAGCTTACGAACACCCCACGCGCAAAGCCGACGACAAATCGCTCGCCCAGCTCCACGCTGAGGTGGCCAAGGGCGCGCTGGACGACGCCGGCCTCACCAAGAACGACGTCGACGGCTACTTCTGCGCGGGCGACGCGCCCGGGCTCGGTCCGCTCTCGATGGCGGACTACATGGGCCTCAAGCTGCGCCATCTCGACAGCACCGAGACCGGCGGCTCGTCCTACGTGATCCACGTCGCCCACGCCGCCGACGCGATCGCCGCTGGTAAATGCAGCGTGGCCCTGATCACGCTGGCCGGCCGGCCGCGCGCCGAGGGCATGGCCACGGGGACGGCGCCGCGCAACTACGGCTCGGCCGCGCCCGACGTCCAGTTCGAATACCCGTTCGGACCGACGGTGGTGAACCAGTACGCGATGTGCGCGATGCGCCACATGTACGAGTTCGGGACCACCAGCCAGCAGCTCGCCTGGGTCAAGGTCGCGGCCTCGCACCACGCCCAGCACAATCCCCACGCGCTGCTCCGCGACGTGGTCACCGTCGACGACGTCGTGAACTCGCCCATGATCGCCGACCCGCTGCACCGGCTCGACTGCTGCGTGATCACCGACGGCGGGGGTGCGGTCGTGGTGGTCAGCCCCGAGGTGGCCAAGCGCGTGAACCGTCCGCGCGTGAGGGTTCGGGGCGCCGGCGAAGCGGCGAAGCACCAGATGGGCGGCAAGGTCGACCTGACGTACTGCGGCGCGGTGTGGTCGGGACCGGCCGCGTTCGCCGAGGCCAAGGTCACGCCCGCCGACGTCAAGTACGTCTCGATCTACGACAGCTTCACCATCACGGTGCTGATGACGCTCGAGGACCTGGGCTTCTGCGCCAAGGGTCAGGGCGGCAAGTTCGTGTCGGACGGCAACCTGATCTCGGGGGTGGGCAAGCTGCCCTTCAACACCGACGGCGGCGGCCTGTGCAACAACCATCCGGCCAACCGCGGCGGCATGACCAAGGTCATCGAGGCCGTGCGCCAGCTGCGCGGCGAGGCACACCCGAAGGTGCAGGTGAAGAACTGCGACCTCGCGCTGGCCCACGGCACCGGCGGCTCGCTCGGCACCCGTCACGCCAGCGCCACCGTCATTCTGGAACGGGAGTAGAGCGATGCCCGCCACCCAGCGAAAGATTCCCGCGCCGCCCTCGAATCCGGAGACGAAGGCATTCTGGGAGGCCGCGTCTCAGGGCAAGCTCCTGATCAAGCGCTGCACCTCGTGCGGCCAGTCGCACTACTATCCGCGCGCGCTGTGCCCGTTCTGCGGCAGCGACGCCACCGAATGGCAGCCGGCGTCCGGCGCCGGCGTCATCTACTCGTACAGCGTGATGCGCCGGGCCGAGGTGCCCTACGCCATCGCCTACGTCACCCTCGACGAGGGCGTCACCATGATGACCAACCTTGTCGACTGCGACTTCGACGCCCTCACGATCGGCCAGCGCGTCCGCGTGGTCTTCACCCCGACCGATGGCGGCGCGCCGGTCCCCACGTTCACCCCGGCCTGAGCGTCGCCCTTCCCGCGGAATAGTCGCCGTGGTAGAGTTTAACTGGGTTGAACTCCCAGGGAGGAGCGCCATGGCGCGAAAGACGCGAGTGCTCGGCTTTTCGGTGCCGCCGGACGTGGCGACCGAGTACGAACGGCTGGCCGAGCGAGAGCGTCGCACCAAGAGCGACCTCTTCCGCGAGATGATCGGGGTCTACAAGGCCAAGCGCGAGCAGGAGGAGTTCTTCCGGCTCCAGAGCCGGATGTCCCGCCGCGCCCGGTCCGCGGGCGTGCTGACCGAGAAGGACGTGGAGCGGCTGGTCTTCCAAGACCGCTGATGCGGGTGGTGTTCGACACCAACGTCTTCGTCTCGGCGTTCGTGATCCCCGGAAGTCACGGTGAGCGCGCGTTCCTCATGGCTCAGACGAATCGGTTCGAGCTCCACACCTCCGTCGCGATCCTGACCGAGACGGCGGGCGTCCTTCGGCGGAAGTTCGGTCAGGAGGAGGACGACATCAAGCAGGCCCTGCGGCAGATCAGCCGCGCGGCCGTCGTCTCCAAGCCGACCTCGAAGCTCAGCGTGGTCGACGACGAGGCGGACAACCGTATCCTCGAGTGCGCGCTCGACACGGCGGCTGATCTCGTGGTCACTGGAGATCGCCACCTGCTGAAGCTCAAGCGCTTCGAACGGGCGGCGATCGTCCGCCTGGCCGATTTCCTCCGCCTGTTTCCCGCGGGGGAGGGCGGCTTCTAGAGCCGCATGGTGCGGCGCTCCACCCGGCAGTGCTCGCGGATGCGGCCGACCGTGGCGGGGGCGAGCATCGTGAACCACGCGTCGTCGCCACCGTCGCGGCGGGCGGCCATGATGGCCTGCTTGATCGCGAAGAAGACGGACGTCGAGAGCACGAACGGGGGTTCGCCGAGCGCGCGGGAGCCGGCCACGGCGGCGTCGTCCTTGTTCGGCCGGCCGCCGCGGCTGATCGTCACGCGGAAATCGATGGGGATCGACTTGGAGGTCGGCGGCTTGTACTCCCAGGTGCCGTCCGAGTAGAGACGGCCGTCCGCCTCGTACATCAGCTGCTCGGTCGTCATCAACCCCGAGCCCTGCACGAAGCCGCCCTCGATCTGACCGACGTCGAGGCACGGATTGAGACTGTGCCCGGCGTCGTACAGGATGTCGGCGCGCAGGATCTGTGACTCGCCGGTGAGCACGTCGATCTCGACCTCGGCGGCGGCGGCGGCGAAGATGAAGTAGAGGAACGCGCGTCCCTGGGAGTGGATGCCCTCGACGTCGCCAATGAACGGCGTCCGATAGAATCCCTCGGCGATCAGACTGATGCGGGCGGCGTAGGCCGCGCTGATGATCTCGGGCCACTTCTTCTTCCACTGCGTCCGCCAGCCCGGAACCGCGTTGGTCTTCTTCAGATATGCCTCCAGGCGCCGCCGCAGCTTCGTGCAGCCGTCGTTGACCGCGCCCCCGAACAGATCGGATCCCGACGACGCGGCGGTGGCGGTGGCGTTGGGCATCATCGCGGTGGACGTCTGCGCGACCTGGATCATGTCGAGGTCGATGCCGAGCACGTGGGCGGCGATCTGCTGCATCTTGGTGTCGATGCCCTGGCCCGACTCGGCGCCGCCGTGCTGGAGCATCACGGTGCCGTCGGCCGCGTACGCGATGACCATCGCGATGCCCTGGTCGAGCAGCCGCGGCTGATAGCCGATGCCGTACTTGAGCGGGATCATGGTGAGCCCGCGCTTGCGCCAGCGGTTGCCGCGGTTGAACGCCTCGACCTCCGCGCGTCGCTTGCCGAAGTCCGAGGTCTTCATGAGCGTCTGCCAGATCGTGCGGAGGTTGCAGTGGTTCAGCTTCTCGCCGTAGGGCGTGGTCTGCGACTTCCGCGGGGTGCCGATCTCGTACATGTTCTTCCCGCGCACGTCCTCGGCCCGCAGGCCGAGGGTGTGGGCGATCTTCTCGATCGCTTCCTCCACGACCAGCGTGGCCTGGGTGACGCCGAAGCTACGGAACGCGGTGTTGCTCGCGTTGTTCGTCTTCGCGACGTCGCCCCGACTCTCCCACGTCGGCACCCAGTAGGCGCCGTCGGAGTGCTGCTGGGAAAGATCCATCACCGGAAAGCTGGCGTCGTGCGACATGCCCCCGTTCGAGTAGAGCTGGACGCGGTAGCCCTTGATGAGGCCGTCCTTCGCCACCGACGCGACGAAGCGCCCCTGATAGGGATGCCGCTTGCCGATCGTCGCCATGTCGGTGTTGCGGTCGAGCACGAGCCGCACCGGACGGTTCAGCTTCCAGGCGGCGACCGCGACCGCGGGAGCGACGACGGACGGGCGGAACTGCTTGCCGCCGAAGCCGCCGCCGAGCGGACGCTGGAGCACGATGATGTTGCTGTTGCCGACGCCGAGCACGGAAGCGATCGCGCCCTGCACACCGGCGCCCTGCTGCGTTCCCGAGTAGACCGTCATCTTGCCCTGCTCGCCGGGGATCGCGATGCAGGCCTGCGTCTCCATGTAGAAGTGCGCCTGTCCTTCGTTGCCCATCTCGCCCTCGACCGCGACGCATCCCTTCATCGGCGTCTCGGGATGGCGGAGCCACTTCGCGTCGCTGCCCTTGCGACGGATGAAGGGGATGTGCACGTCGCCGATCTTGGGCTGGTCCTTGAAGAGTCCTTCGCGACGGGGCAGGGCGAGCGCTTGCTCGATCGTGAGCACGGGCGGCTCGTCGTCGTACTCGATCATCGCGTCCTGGATGAACGTGGCCGCGCGAGTGGCAATCCAGCGGTCGGCGGCGACCACGAGCGCGATCGGCTGGCCCCAGCTCACCACCTGGCCGTCGATCGCGAAGATCGGGTCGTCGTCGCCCAGGCCGACCTGCGTCTGGCCGGGGATGTCGTCGACCGTGACGAGGGCGACGAACCCGGGGAATCGTTCGGTGACGGCGCGCTCGACGTCCTTCACGCCGCCACGGAACCGGAACGTGGCCTTCGCGCGGGTGCTGAGCACGTACCCGGCCTCGTAGCCATGCGGCGGAAGCGGCAGATCCTGGGTGTACTTCTGCTCGCCCGAGGCCTGGATGAACGCGGTCGTCTTCAAGATCGGCTCGCCGAGCGGCGCTTCCGACGGATAGACGCTGATGTTCTGCGTCGCCCCGGAAAGCGGGCGAACGTACGCCTCGCCCCCCGAGCGGTTGACCGGCTGAACTTCGCCGGGAAAGAGCCGGAGCGCGACGTGGAGGAAGTACTTGTAGAAGAGCGATTCGGTGAGGGCCTCGCGATAACCGGGCGGGAGGAAGTTCGTGCCCGGCAGCGGACGGATGACCGCGGCGACTTCTTCCGCGATGGCATCGAGCGCGCGCTGCAGGGTGGCGTCGCCCCACCGCGCTCCGGCTAACACCGATTCAGTCCTGACCATCCGCGACGGCAGATTCGCCAGCCCGTTGAAGAAGAGCGTGGCGTCGCGCACGGTGCCTCCTGACGCGAAACTGACGCGGAACCCCGCGTTCACGATCGCGTGCGAGTCCTGCTCCCGATACGAGACCTTGAACGTCTCGATCTGGTCGGTGTCGTTCGAGTAGGGCAGGTGGATCGAGCGCGCGATCGCGTCGGCGGGGAGATCGGCGGGCGCGGGCAGCTCCATGATCGGGTACGTCCGGGCCCCGCCGTCGAACGACTCGGACGCGATCGTGATCGACGCGCCCAGCGTGACCAGCACCAGGTACACGTCCGACGGGAAGGGCTGGGGCGTCTCCGCGTGGGCCCGCGTCATCATCACGTTGCCGCCGATCGATCCGATGTTGCGCACCTGCAAGTTGGCGACGTCGAGGAGATGCTTGCGGAACGCCACGAACCCCTTGGTCGCCCACGCCGGGTTGGTGGCGATGAGCCGACCGAGCTCGTGGACGACGTTCGAGAGCGACTCCGCCGCGCCGATGTTCACGCCGGCGTCGTCGGAACGGAACCCCAGCAGCTCGTCGAGCCCCGCGACGTCGATCAGCACGTGCGGGTCGTAGGCCGGCGCCTTGAAGATGCCGACCGAGGTGTTGCCGGCCACGAGCTTGAGATCCGGCGAGCTGCCGCCGTGGGCGGCCTTCAGCCGCTGCGCCTCGCCGAGCGTGGTCGGACGGAACCACGTGTAGCCGCGGCCCGACCATTCGCCCGCCGACGGGCGATACGTCTTCAGCTCCTCGGGGAACGCGAGCGCCGGCGGCGAGCCCGGCGCGTGCTGCTCGACCGGGATGCCGGGGCGGCAGGGATGGTTGGTGTGGTACTTGTCGGGCTCCTTGAAGTCGACGGCGAAGCTGCGCATACCTTCGAGGATCGGCCGGAATCCCGTGCAGCGGCAGATGTGACCGTCGAACAGGTCTTCGATCTCCTGCTGGGTCGGCTGGGGATGCGTGCGCAGGAACGTGAACATGTTCATCACGAATCCCGGCGTGCAGTAGCCGCACTGCGAGCCGTTGAACGCCGCGATGCGGAACTGCACGGGATCGAGCGTCTCGCGGGTCGACCCGATGCCCTCGGTGGTGGTGATGGCGGCGCCGTCGAGCGAGACAAGTGGGCGAAGACAGGCGTTGATGGCCGTGTCCTCCACCCGTTGCCTTGCTCCGTCCCAGCGCGACAGCATCACCGTGCAGGCCCCGCACCCGCCCTCGCCACAGGAGAGCTTGGTGCCGGTGAGCCCGATCGCGTCGTCCCGGAGCCAGTCGACGAGCAACGTCGTCGGATCGGGATGCTCGATGGCCACGCGGCGGCCGTTGACGTAGAAGAGGAGCGCGTTCCCGGCCATGTCGTCGTCCTCGCCGTGCTAGATTGGCGGCTATCCTACACGCTCCGGAGGGAACGATGGACGTCATTCTCGTTCAGGACGCCGCGATCGACGAATACATGTCTCAGGTGCTGCTGACGACCATGCCCGTGAACCTCCTCGGCGTGTCCATCGTCAACGCGGACTGCATCGACACCGCGGCCATGCAGGCGGCGTGGAAGATCAACACCTACATCGGCGCCCCGTCGATGCCGCTGGGGCTCAGCCGCGCCCGCGGCTGGAACCCGTTTCCCTGGGAGTATCGGACCGACTGCATCAAGCAGGGGACGATTCCCGCGCTGGCCGACATCCCCGAGAATTCCGCGTGGCCGCCGTATCCTGACGGCGACGCGATGCTGGAGGCGTGGCTCACCGCCTGCGAGCCCGGAGTGACCATGCTCGTGACGTGTCCGTTCACCCCGCTGTCAAACGTGCTCAAGCGCAAACCCGCCCTGAAGAAGAAGATCGGCCAGATCATCTGGATGGGCGGGGCCATCGGGGTTCCCGGGAACCTCGATCCCAAGACCGTTCCCAACCCGCCGTGGAACGGCTGCGCGGAGTGGAACGCGTTCTGGGATCCCGCGGCCGTCGACTGGATCTTCCGCCACACGACCTGCCCGATCATCCAGTTCCCGCTCGACATCACCGACGAGGCCAAGATCACCACGGAGTTCATGGCCCGCCTCGACACGCAGTCGCAGGCGGGGATGCGCTTCTCGACGCTCGCCTACCAGAGCTACGGGCTGGTGTCCGCCGAGCCGTACTACGACATGTGGGACGTGGTGACCACGTGCTGGCTCGTGAACGACCAGCACAACTTCTTCGCGCCGCCCACCACCATGAAGCTCGAGATCGACGTCGAGCTGAACGCCACCCAGGGCTGCATCAAGCCGAAGAAGGGCCGCGGCGGCCGCGCGGTGCAGGTGGTGCAGAAATTCGCCGCCGACGGCGGCCAGCAGCGCTTCTACGATTACGTGGCGACCCAGTTCAACCGATCGTAGGGCGCGTCACGACGACGAGGGGGACCATGTGCTCCTCAGGTCGATCCAACCTCTCGAAGTGATCGAGGCCCCGCCGTTCCGCTTCCTGCTGGAAATCGTCCGGAGGGGGCGCGGACACCCGAAGTAACTGCCCCGTCAGCGGATGTGGTAGCTCGAGCGTGGCCGCGTGGAGCATGGGCCTGGCCGCGTTCGCCGCTCCGTACAGCCAGTCGCCGGCCACGGGGTGACCGATGGAGGCGAGATGCACGCGGATCTGGTGCGTGCGCCCGGTCTCCAGCCCGATCTCGACGAGGGAGCCGGCGCGCGAGCACGCGAGCGGCACGACGTGCGTGATCGCGCGCTTGCCGTCGTCGCGCAGGGCGAACGTGATGGCGCCGGTGCGTCCGATCGGCGCGTCGATGGTCAGGCGCTCTGCCAGCTCACCGTCGCAGATCGCGAGGTACGTCTTGCGGATCTGCCGCCGCGCGAATTGTCGGGTCAGCCGGGCGTTCACGTCCGCGCGCTTGGAGAAGAAGATCACGCCGCTGGTCCCGCGGTCGAGCCGCTGAAGGAGGAACGCCGGCGAGGTGTGACGCTCCACGAGGTCGTGCAGAAACGGCTCGTCCGGCGCGAACATCCGTCGCTGGACGACCAGGCCTGGGGGCTTGTCGATGAAGACGAGCGCGTCGTCCTCGTGGAGGATTCGCAGTTTCACGGTCACACAGTATCAGTTGAGTTGTCCGTTCGTCGCCACCTCTCCGGCGGCGATTCGAGTTTCCGGCACCGGTGACGTCCAATCTCCGGCGCCGGCGACATTGAGTCTCGTGCGCGGCCGAGATAGCATCCGGGGATGCATTCCCGAACGCTCGCGGCGTCTGCTCTGCTCACGCTGATCGTCAGCGTGGCCGATCCGGTCGCGGCGCAGGTGAACGTCCAGCTCTCGGGAACGGTCGAGTCCGTCGGCGACCACATGCTCACGCTGATCACCAATGTCCCGCGCCGCCGGGTCTTCGGCGCGGACCCGGCGGCGAAGCCTGCGCCGCCCCCCACGCTCGAGGTCGACCTGACGCAGGTCCCGGCGAGCCAGTGGGTCTTCCTGCGGCGCGGCGAGCGCATCGCCGTCGTCGGGCTGCCGTCGACCGACGGCAAGCGCTTCGCCGCCATCACCATCATCGGCGGCGCCGGACCGCCGCGGGATCCTCAGGCCCCGTAAGCCGCGAACGATGCCGTCACCAGAATCGCTCGCACCTCATGGAGGCGCATGATGCCGACCCACCAATCGCTCAGCGGGTCGTCGGACGACGATCTCCTGCGACGCATGGTCAAAACTCACCCGGAACGCTTCGGCGACGACTACTGGAAGTTCTTCGACGCCCACGTCGCGCCCCATGTCCCATCGACCGCCACGATGATCGATCTGGGATGTGGGCCCGGGCTCTTCGTGCGCGATCTGGGCGGGCGGTTCCCGGCGGCGACCCTGTACGGGTACGACGTCACGCCCGCGATGATCGCCCACGGCCAGCAACTCCGGTGGCCGGGCGAGAAGGCGACGTTCGCTCTCCACGACGTGGCCACGCAGCCGCTGCCGCACGCCGCGGGCGCGGTGCAGCTGGTGAGCATGTCATCGGTGCTGCACGTCCTGGACGAGCCGTGGCCCGTCTTGACGGAGATTCGGCGCGTGCTCGCCCCCGGCGGGATCTTCCTGCTGAACGACTGGGTCCGTCAGCCCCTTGAGGCGTATCTCGCCTGGCGCCGCGACGTCATGGGAGAGAGCGAAGCGGAGAGCCAGCGCCGCGGCTTCCGCCTCTTCCCCGTCCACGCCAAGTACACGCCCGACGACTGGCGCTGGCTCCTGGGGAAAGCCGGCTTCACGATCCGCCACGAATCCGAGCTGCGCGCCTCCCACCGCATCTTCGTCACCACGTCGTCGGGGTAGAATCCCGACGTCCGCCGCGAAAGGAGAATCACCCGCATGGCTCAGTTCCGTCCCGTCGTCGTCCTTGCCGGCCCCACGCACCAGGATGGTCGCGACCAGCTCGAGCGCGAGGTGGACGTGATCCTCTGCGAAGAGGAAACCGAAGAGGCGTTCGTCAAGGTCGCGTCGGGCGCTCACGGGATCCTCTTCCGGACCAAGCCCCCGGCTTCGGACAGCCTCATGGCCGCGTGTCCGAATCTGAAGGTCATCGGCCGGCACGGCGTCGGGCTCGACACCGTGGACATTCCCGCCGCCACCCGGCGCGGCATCGCGGTGGTGCACGCTCCGGGCTCCAACTCGCAAGCGGTCGCGGAGCACGCGCTGATGCTGATGCTCACCTGCGTCAAGCGCACGTTCGCCATCGACAA